>NZ_JBPJUQ010000002.1:0-389963 GCF_051192615.1 Streptosporangium sp. G11 | reverse complement strand
CCGGAGACGCCGAAGATGTCGCTGATCACGCTGGACAGTTTGATCTGGGCGTCTTCCAGCAGCTTTTCCACGCGCTGTTTTTCTCGGGTGCGTTCGCGCACCAGGCTGCGCCGATAGCGGGTCAGGTCGCGTAGCTGGCGGATCGGTTTGGGGTGGACCAGGCTGGGCCGGCACATGCCGCGTTCGACGACCTTGGCCAGCCAGACCGCGTCCAGCTTGTCGGTTTTCGGGCGGCCGGGGACGTTCTTGACGTGCTTGGCGTTCAGTAGCCAGCAGGTGAACCCTTCGGCTTCCAGCAGGTAGTAGACCGGCTTCCAGTAGTCGGAGGTGGCCTCCATCGCCACCAGGGTGACGGCTTGGCAGCGCAGCCAGTCGGCCAGGGCGAGCAGGGAGGCGGTCAGCGTGGTGTACTCGCGTACCTCTTGGCGGCGCCGTGCGGGTTTGTCGTCGTGGGGGACGCGCACGCACACCACCAGGCCGCTCTTGCCGATGTCGATCGCCGCGACCCGTTCCACCAACTCCAGTGGCTCATCGCTTTCCTGCACAGGTCTCCCTCGTCTCCTCCGTTGTGGGCAGGGGCGGTTGCCCGGGGAGCCGTAAGGGGAGATCAAGAGCCGGGCTCTCGTGCTCGAAGCGACAATTCAGGGCCCCTTGGGCGGCTCCCGGCGTCAGACTGAAAACCGGCCTCGACCAGGCACCAGGCGGACTCGACGTCGGCGGGCAACCACCCCCGATTTTCACGCCCGCAGGGCGTGCGCGCAGCCACATCAAAGACTGAAAACGCATTATCCATGTATTCCCGGTTGCTTTGATGGGAAATGTGGGCGATGCTGGATTCAGTACAGCCCCATGACCATCGAAGCCCGGGCGGGGAACCTGGGGGGTGCTCCGCCCGACCCTCCTGTGCGGCTTGCGCCATCCGTCGCGTGGCGCAAGCCGCACAGGCTCCGTCGCGTGGCGCAAGCCGCACAGGCTTCGTCACGGGGCGCGATCCTCGTCGGCGAGACCTGACACTGTGATGGGTTCGGCGGGAATATGCCGACATGTTGCAGGTGTGAGCGATGGCGTCGAGAGGCGATACTCGATGTATGTCGGACCTCCTCGCGCGCCATCGCGCGGTAATGCCAAACTGGCTGGCCCTTTACTACGACGAGCCCATCGAGATCGTTTCAGGCAAGGGCAACCGCGTCGTCGACGCGTCGGGCAAGAGCTATCTCGACTTCTTCGCGGGCATCCTGACCAACATGATCGGGTACGACGTGCCCGAGGTGCGCGAGGCCGTCGAGCGGCAGATCGCCACCGGTGTGGTGCACACCTCCACGGTCTACCTGCTGCGCGGCCAGGTCGAGCTGGCCGAGAAGATCGCCAGGCTCTCCGGCATCCCGGACGCGAAGGTCTTCTTCACCAACTCCGGCACCGAGGCCAACGAGACCGCGCTGCTGCTGGCGACCTACGCGCGCAGGTCCGACCAGGTGCTCGCCATGCGGCAGAGCTACCACGGACGCTCCTTCGGAGCGGTCAGCGTCACGAGCAACCGCGCGTGGAAGAACAACTCGCTGTCGCCGCTGAACGTGCACTTCCTGCACGGCGCCGACCGCCACCTCGCCCAGTTCCGCGGCCTCTCCGACGACGGCTACATCGCGGCCTGCGTCGACGACCTGCGCCACGTGCTCTCCACCGCCGTCTCCAGCGACGTGGCGGCGCTGATCGCCGAGCCGATCCAGGGGGTGGGCGGCTTCACCATGGCCCCCGACGGGCTGTTCGCCGCCTACAAGGAGGTCCTCGACGCCGAGGGCATCCTGTTCATCTCCGACGAGGTGCAGACCGGCTGGGGCCGTACCGGCTCGGCCTTCTTCGGCATCCAGAACCACGGCGTCACGCCCGACATGATGACCTTCGCCAAGGGGCTGGGCAACGGCTTCGCGGTGGGAGGCGTCGTCGCCCGCGGCGACCTGATGGACAACCTCCACGCCGTCGGGCTGGCCACCTTCGGCGGCAACCCGATCTCCATGGCCGCCGCCAACGCCACCCTGGACTACGTCCTCGACCGCGACCTGCAGGCGAACGCCGCCAGGACCGGCACCCTGATCATCGACGGGCTCCGCGAGGCGGCGCCGCGCCTGCCGATCGTCGGCGACGTCCGCGGCAAGGGCCTGATGTTCGCCGTCGAGCTGGTCGACCCGGCGACCGGCGAGCCCTCACCGGCCCTGGCCTCCCGTTTCATGGAGGAGACCAGGAAGTCCGGCCTGCTGGCGGGCAAGGGCGGCCTGAAGGGCAACGTGCTCCGCATGGCCCCGCCGCTCACCCTGACCCTCGACGAGGCCGCCGAGGGGCTCGGGATCATCGTCAGCGCACTCGAAACCATCAACGCCGAGGTCGTCTCGTGAAGAACGTCACCCACTGGATCGGCGGCGGCCCCGTCGAGGGCTCCGGCCGCACCTCGGAGATCTTCGACCCCGCGACCGGGAAGGTCGCCGGGCGGGTCCACCTCGCGTCCGTGGACGAGGTCGACGCGGCCGTGGCCGCCGCCGTCGCGGCGTTCCCCGCCTGGCGGGACTCCTCGCTGGTCAAGCGCTCGCAGGTGCTGTTCCGCTTCCGCGAGCTGATGTATGCCAACCGTGACGAGCTCGCCCGGCTGATCTCGTCCGAGCACGGCAAGGTGCACTCCGACGCGCTGGGCGAGGTGGCCCGGGGCCTGGAGGTCGTGGAGTTCGCCTGTGGCATCCCGCACCTGCTCAAGGGCGGTTTCTCCGAGGGCGTCTCGACCCGGGTCGACTCCTACTCGATCCGGCAGCCGCTGGGCGTCGTCGCAGGGATCACCCCGTTCAACTTCCCGGCCATGGTGCCGATGTGGATGTTCCCGATCGCGATCGCCGCGGGCAACGCCTTCATCCTCAAGCCCTCGGAGAAGGACCCCTCCGCGTCGCTGCTGATGGCCTCGCTCTGGAAGGAGGCCGGGCTGCCCGACGGCGTCTTCGGCGTCGTCCAGGGCGACAAGGTCGCGGTGGACCGGCTGCTGGAGCACCCGGACGTGCGCGCGGTCTCGTTCGTCGGCTCCACCCCCATCGCCAGGTACGTCTACGAGACCGGCACCTCCCACGGCAAGCGGGTCCAGGCGCTGGGCGGGGCCAAGAACCACATGCTGGTCCTGCCCGACGCCGACCTCGACCTGGTCGCCGACGCCGCGGTGTCGGCCGGCTTCGGCTCGGCGGGCGAGCGCTGCATGGCGATCTCCGTCGTGCTCGCCGTGGACCCGGTCGGCGACGAGCTGGTCGACAAGATCGTCTCCCGGGTCTCCGCGCTGACCGTCGGCCCCGGCGACGACCCGTCCTCCCAGATGGGCCCGCTCGTCACCGAGGCGCACCGCGACAAGGTCGTCTCCTACCTCGACCTGGGCGTCTCCGAGGGCGCCAAACTCGTCGTGGACGGCCGCCTGACCCCCGTCCTGGGCGGCGCCACCGCCCAGGAGGCCCCCGGCTTCTGGCTGGGCCCCACGGTCCTGGACCACGTGCCCGCCGGCTCCCGGGTCCACCGCGAGGAGATCTTCGGCCCGGTCCTGGCGATCGTCCGCGTCTCCTCCTACGAGGAGGGCCTGGAGCTGATCAACGCCGGCGAGTACGGCAACGGCACCGCGCTCTTCACCAACGACGGCGGCGCGGCCCGGCGCTTCCAGAACGAGGTGGAGGTCGGCATGATCGGCATCAACGTGCCGATCCCGGTGCCGATGGCCTTCTACAGCTTCGGTGGCTGGAAGGCCTCGCTCTTCGGCGACACCCATGTCCACGGGACCGAGGGCGTGCACTTCTACACCCGGGGCAAGGTCATCACCTCCCGCTGGCTCGACCCGAGCCACGGCGGCGTCAACCTCGGCTTCCCCACCAACGGGTAGCCTTCGGCCCGCGAGGCCCGCGCCCCTCCTGCCGGGGCGCGGGCCTCGCGTATTCTCCGGCGTGTCCGGTTCCCTTGGCGCGGCGTGCGGACGCCGCGCGTCCGCCGGGCCCCGGGGCGGGTGCGGGCCGGTAGGCTCCCGGGCAGGTCGGTGGCGACGTCGGGAGGAAACCTCGTGGGCCTCGTGGGCAGGGACAGGCTCCGCCGAGCGCGTCTCGGAGCGCTGCTGGGAGTGGGCGGGCTGGCGCTCGCCGCCTGCGCCCAGGCGGGAGCCGCGAGCGCGGCGAGGCCGGTGCGCGGCCCCTCTCCCTCCGCCACCACGCCCGTGACCCCCGCCGTGACACCCACCTCCGGTCCCGGCGCGACCCCCGCGGCCACCCCCGTCCCGACGCCGTCGGCGTCCATCGGCAAGGGGGAGGGCACGCTCCGGGTGCTCACCTTCCAGGGCTACGTCGAATACGGCGGGACCAGCTCGCGGGTCAACTGGCTCGCGCCCTTCGAACGGGAGACCGGCTGCGTGGTCAAGCTCGACCAGGTCCGTACGAGCGAGGAGATGGCCACCAGGTTCGCCGCCGGCGCCTACGACGCCGTCTCGCCCGCGCCCGACCTGGCCGGGCTGCTGGTGGAGCAGGGGAAGGTGGCGCCGCTCGACACGGCGCTGGTCGAGGACTACCGGCGGATCCCCAAGCGCCTGCGCGAGCTGCCCGGACTGCGCGAGGACGGCAGGGTCTACGGCATCCCTTACCTGTGGGGGGTCAACCAGGTGGTCTACGAGGGGGACAGGCCCGAGGGGCCGTCGGCGCTGTACGGGGCGTCTCCGGCGGCGATCAGGAACAGCCCGCTGAGCATCGCCGACGCCGCGCTCGCCGTCGGCGCGACGCGTCCGGAGCTGGAGACCGACGACCCGTTCCAGCTCACCTCCGCCCAGCTCGACGCCGCCGTGAAGCTCGTCGCCGAGAACGACGGCCCCGACCGGGTTTACTGGGACGGCGCGCTCGACCTGGTCAGGGCCCTGTCGACGGGGCCGGTGCGGATCGCCCAGGCCCTCCCGTACCACCTGGACCTCTTCCGGCGCGCGGACCGGCCGGTGAAGGCGCTGAAGGGGGTGCCGACGACCGGGTGGGTCGACTCGTGGATGCTCGCGGCCAGGCCCGCCAGCCCGAACTGCGCCTACCGGTGGCTGAACTGGGTGAGTTCGGCGCCGGCGCAGCGCCCCGCCGCGGCCTGGACCGGGCTCGCCCCGGCCAACCCGGAGGCGTGCGGCGGGAACGCCCGCCGGATGTGCGAGGTCTACCGCGTGGGTGACGGCCGCGGGCTGCGCGACGTCTTCTTCGCCACCCGCCCGACGCGCGACTGCGGGGGCCGGGGCGGGGAATGCGCCGACTACACCGACTGGGCGGAGCGCTGGAAGCAGCTCGTGAAGTGACCGGCCGCCTTCCGGCCCCGGCCTGACGGGCCGCGGGGCCCGCCCCTTCCTCGTGGGGGCGCTCTTCATCCTGCATGCCCGTATAACTCGCGTATCGCCACGCTTTTCGTTGCCATGATCACCTTTGACGATGGATTCGGTGGGAAAATCATGGCCTCTCTATCGACTGGTTGACCAGTCAGTGGGTAGGGTGGTCGCCATGAGAATCCTTCTTGTTGGAGCCGGCGGCGTCGGTTCCGCCGTCGTGCCGATCGCCGCGCGCCGAGATTTCTTCGAACACATCGTGGTCGCCGACTCCCAACAGGACCGGGCCGCCGCCGTCGTGGCCAAGATCGCCGACCCGCGCTTCAGCGCCATCGGATTGGACGCCTCCGACCGGGGGGCGGTCGAGGCCGCCCTCGCCGAGCACCGCTGTGACGTGCTCTTCAACGCGGTGGACCCCCGCTTCACCATGTCCCTGTTCGAGGCGGCGCTCAACGCCGGGGCCCACTACCTCGACATGGCGATGTCGCTGTCACGGCCCCACCCCCGCAGGCCGTACGAGCTGACCGGGGTGAAGCTCGGCGACGAGCAGTTCGCCCTCGCCGAGGCCTGGCGGGAAAAGGGCGGGCTGGCGCTGGTCGGCATGGGCGTGGAGCCGGGGCTGGCCGACGTGTTCGCGCGCTACGCCTCCGAGCACCTGTTCGAGAGCATCGAGGAGATCGGCATCCGCGACGGCTCCAACCTGGTGGTCGACGGCTACGATTTCGCGCCGACGTTCTCCATCTGGACGACCATCGAGGAGTGCCTCAACCCGCCGGTGATCTGGGAGAACGGTGACTGGCACACCACCGAGCCGTTCAGCGAGCCCGAGATGTTCGACTTCCCCGAGGGGATCGGGCCCGTCGAGTGCGTCAACGTCGAGCACGAGGAGGTGCTCCTCGTGCCCCGCTACATCGACGCCAAGCGGGTGACGTTCAAGTACGGCCTGGGCGAGGAGTTCATCGGGGTCCTGAAGACCCTGCACAAGCTCGGCCTGGACAGCGCGGACAAGATCAAGGTGGGTGGCGTCGAGGCCTCGCCGCGCGACATGGTCGCGGCCAGCCTGCCCGACCCGGCCACGCTCGGCGACCGGATGCGGGGCAAGACCTGCGCCGGGACCTGGGTGAAGGGCGTGGGCAAGGACGGCGAGCCGCGCGAGGTCTACCTCTACCACGTGGTCGACAACGAGTGGTCGATGCGGGAGTACGGCTGCCAGGCCGTGGTCTGGCAGACGGCCGTGCACCCGGTGGTCGCCCTGGAGCTGCTGGCCACCGGTGCCTGGTCGGGCAGCGGGGTGCTCGGCCCCGAGGCGTTCGACGCGGTGCCCTTCCTGGAGCTGCTCAACGCCTACGGCTCGCCGTGGGGCATGCGCGAGGAGACCACCAAGGCGCTCCTGTCGGCCTGACATCCGTGGGCTTACTTCGTAAAGGTCGTCCGGGGGCCGTTCAGGGCTCCGGACGCGCGAGCCGGGCGGCCCGGCCCTCCAGATAGCGCTGCTCGGGGAGGCTGGTGGTGCGGCGCGCGGCCTCCCGGTAGCCGGCGCGGGCGGCCTCGCGGTCGCCGGCCGTCTCCAGCAGGTGTGCGCGCACCGCGTGCAGGCGGTGGTGCCCGGCCATCCTGTCGTCGGCCTCCAGGGTCTTGAGCAGGTCGAGCCCGGCCCCCGGGCCCTCCACCATCGCGAGCGCGACGGCGTGGTTGAGCGTGACCATCGGATTGGGGGCCAGACGTTCGAGCAGCCTGTACAGCGCGACGATCTGCGGCCAGTCCGTCTCCTGCGCGCGCGCCGCCTCGGCGTGCACCGCGGCGATCGCCGCCTGGAGCTGGTACGGGCCGAGCGGGGCCCGTGCCAGCGCGCCGGTGATGAGCGCCACCCCCTCGGCGACGGACTCCCCGCTCCACAGGCTCCGGTCCTGCTCGGCGAGCGGTACGAGCGCGCCACCCGGCCCGGTGCGTGCCGGCCGCCGGGCGTCGGTGAGCACCATGAGGGCGAGCAGCCCGGTCACCTCGCCGTCGTCGGGCAGCAGCCCGTGGACCGCGCGGGTGAGCCTGATCGCCTCGCCGGTCAGCTCGCGGCGCTGCAGGTCCGGGCCCGAGGTGGTCGTGTAACCCTCGTTGAAGATCAGGTACAGCACGTGCAGGACCACCCGCAGCCGCTCGGCCCGCTCGGGCTCGGGAGGCGGTGCGAAGGGGATGCCGGTGCTCTTGATCCGCTGCTTGGTCCGGCTGATGC
Source organism: Streptosporangium sp. G11 (assembly GCF_051192615.1). Lineage (NCBI taxonomy): Bacteria > Bacillati > Actinomycetota > Actinomycetes > Streptosporangiales > Streptosporangiaceae > Streptosporangium > Streptosporangium sp. G11. Next base: position 382,398 of record NZ_JBPJUQ010000002.1, on the reverse strand, counting down.
GCTGGGCCATGGTCGCCTCGGGGACGAGGAACGCGTGGGCGATCTGCGCGGTGGTCAGGCCGCCGACGGCCCGCAGGGTGAGCGCGACCTGTGAGGCGGGGGTCAGGGCGGGGTGGCAGCACATGAACAGCAGGGTCAGGGTGTCGTCCTGCCCGCCGGTGGGCTCGGCGTCGGCGGCGGGCGACAGGAACTCGTCGGCGGGCGCCCGCGCCGCGAGCATGCTCTCCCTGCGGTTGCGCGCGTACTCGCTGCGCAGCTCGTCGGTGAGCCTGCGGGAGGCGACCGTGATCAGCCAGCCTCGGGGATTGTCCGGCGTGCCCTGCTCGGGCCACTGCAGCGCGGCGGCCAGCAGCGCCTCCTGTACCGCGTCCTCGCACGCGTCGAAGTGCCCGTGGCGCCGGACGAGCACGCCGAGGACCTGCGGCGCCAGCTCGCGCAGCAGGTCCTCGGCCCCGGTGGAAGAGGTCACGCCTCGGTGCCGGTGGCGTCCATGAGCGGCCGTACCTCCATCGCGCACAGCCGGGCGTCCGGCCAGCGCGCGGCGATCTCGACCGCCCGTTCGGGGGTCTCGCAGTCGATCACGCAGTATCCGGCCAGGTGCTCCTTGGCCTCGAGGAAGGGCCCGTCCGTGGTCGCGGGGACGCCGTCGCGCACCTTCACGGTTTTGGTCTGCGACGGGTGGGCCAGGGCCTCCCCGCCGACCCACTCCCCGGAGTCGGTGAGTTCCTTCATGAGGGCCCCGGCCTCGCCCATCAGGCCGTTGAGCTCCTCCGTGGACAGGGTCTCCCAGGTCGCGGGGTTGCTGTAGATCAGCAGCATGTACTTCACGGTCTCGCTCCTCGTGCTCGCGGCGCCCGGTGCGGGCCCCTCTCACAGGCAGGTCGGAGCGGGGTGCCCGGTCTCGACATCCGTTCGCGCAGGAGAGGCGGTTCTCGCCTTCCGGGGCGCGGGCGCCGCCCCGGCCGTACGGCGGTTCGATCCCGTGCGTGCGGGCGCGCTCCGATGTTCCGGTGATTCGGTGGTTCGGTGGTTCGGTGGTTCGGTGTGAAGAAACTACCGGAGTGGCCGTTTTGGGGGAGTCGCTTCGGAGGGGCTGCCGGGTGAGCCGGTTCCGGTGGCCGGCGCGGGGCCCGTGGGCCCGCACCGGCGGTCCGGGAGGTCGGGGAGGAAGGTCGGGGAGGTCGGGAAGAGGGCTCAGGAGAAGGCCACGCGCCTGGGAAAGGAGCGGGTGTCGTCCTGCTGCGGCAGCAGCGCGTCGGCGCACTCCGGGCAGGCGAAAAGGGCTGTGCCGTCGGGAAGGCGGCCGATCTTGATTCGCGGGCGGGGCCACTTCTTGTGGCAGGCCACGCAGGCGTCGCCCTCACGCTGGGTGCGGGTCAGCCCCTCTGGATCGAAGGTCGTCGTGACGTGTGCCGTTCTGGGCGGCCCCCAGTTCATCTAAATACCTCCGGCGTGGAGACTCCTTGTTTTGTCCCGTGGCTCGGCCGCGGGGAGGACGTCGACACGTTTCCTGTCTTGATCGCGCACTTTCATATCGGAACCGTTATAACGCGGTCACGGCCCGTGATCGCTGTGGCGGATGTCAAGCGGTGGTTAAATCACGGCCTACATGCGGGCCGCATAACGGCAAAAGGGACACTCAGCATCAAGCCGGGTGCCCCTTTTGGTGCGTTCTAAACGATCAGAGCTCGCTTACGGCCTTCTCCAGGATCGCGAGCCCCTCCTCCAGGAGGTGGTCGGGGATGACCAGCGGCGGCAGGAAACGCAGCACGTTGCCGTAGGTGCCCGCGGTCAGCACGACCAGGCCCTCGGCGTGGCACCTCCTGGCGATCTCGCCCGCCGCCGTGGGGTGCGGCTCCTTGGTGCCGGGGACGACCAGCTCGATGGCGATCATGGCGCCCCGGCCGCGCACGTCGCCGATCACCGGATTCCCCTCCGCCATGGCGCGGAGCCGGGGAAGCATGGTCTCGCCGATGCGGCGGGCCTTCCCGGTCAGGTCGTCGGCCTCGATGGTCTCCATCACGCCCAGCGCCGCCTCGCAGGCGAGCGGGTTGCCACCGTAGGTGCCGCCCAGCCCGCCCACGTGGACCCGGTCCAGGATCTCGGCGCGGCCGGTGACGGCGGCCAGCGGCAGGCCGCCCGCGATGCCCTTGGCGGTGACGATGATGTCGGGCACGATGCCCTCGTCCTCGCAGGCGAACAGGTGGCCGGTGCGGGAGAAGCCGGTCTGGACCTCGTCGGCGACGAAGACGATGCCGTTGTCGCGGCAGAACTCCAGGATCCTCGGCATGAAGCCCCTGGCGGGCTCGATGAAGCCGCCCTCGCCCGAGATCGGCTCGATCACCACGGCGGCGACGTTCTCGGCGCCGATCTCCTTGGTGATCTGGTCGATCGCCTGGGCGGCGGCCTCCTCGGCGCAGTTCTCCGGGCCGGTGGGCCAGCGGAACGGGTAGGCCAGCGGCACCCGGTAGACCTCGGGGGCGAACGGGCCGAAGCCGTGCTTGTACGGCATGTTCTTGGCCGTCAGCGTCATCGTGAGCAGGGTCCGGCCGTGGTAGCCGTGCTCGAAGACGACGACCGCCTGGCGGCCGGTGGCGTGGCGGGCCACCTTGACCGCGTTCTCCACGGCCTCGGCGCCGCTGTTGAGCAGGAAGGTGCGCTTCTCGTGGTCGCCGGGGGTGATCTCGTTGAGCTTCTCGGCGACCCGCACGTACGACTCGTACGGCGTGACCATGAAGCAGGTGTGGGTGAAGTCCGCCACCTGCCTGCGCACCCGCTCGACGACGCGGGGGGCGGAGTTGCCGACACCGGTCACCGCGATGCCGGACCCGAAGTCGATCAGCGAGTTGCCGTCGGCGTCGACCACGACACCGCCCCCGGCGTGCGTCACGAAGACGGGCAGCGTGGTGCCGATGCCCGGAGGCACGGCGGCCTGCTTGCGCGCGAGCAGCTCGCGGGACTTCGGGCCGGGAATCTCGGTGATGAGGCGGCGCTTCTGCGGAAGCGAGGGGCCGCCCTCGGTGACGGTGCTCATGATGTGAAGCTATGTCGCGAATGCCGGTGTGCCGATGATGCACTATGGCAAAATTGCAGGGAGCAGAATAGACATAACGTATAAAACGGGGGTGGTTGTGGCGCCGACGCTAAGCACCGTCGTACGACGGCTGCCGCTCGGGCTCACCGTGCTCGCCGGGAGAGAGGCGCTCGACCGGCTGGTGCGCTGGGTGGCGGTCAGCGAGCTGGAGGATCCCACCCCCTTCCTCGAGGGCGGCGAGCTGGTCCTGACCACGGGCATGCGCCTGGACGCCCGCAACGCCGGTGTTTACGTCGAGCGCCTGGTCGGCAGGGGGGTCGCCGGGCTCGGGTTCGGCGTCGGGCTCGGGCACGAGACGATTCCCGAGGCGCTGGTCGAGGCCGCCGCGCGGGCCGGGCTGCCGCTGGTCGAGGTGCCGCGCGACACCCCGTTCGTCGCCATCGGCAAGACGGTCAGCGAGCTGATCGCCGCCGAGCAGTACGACGAGCTCAGCAGGGCCTTCGCCGCCCAGGGCCGCCTCACCCGCGCCGCGCTGCGCCCGGAGGGCCCCCGCGCGGTGATCGACCGCCTGGCCCGCGAGCTGGGCGGCTGGGCGATCCTGCTCGACGAGGCAGGGGCCGTACGGCACATGGCGGGCAGGGGCGCGGCGGCGGCCGCCGGCGACCTCGGCCCCGAGCTGGAGCGGCTGAGAAGGATCACGAGCCGGGGCGCTCCCGCGAGCGTGGCCCTCTCCTCGCCCGACGAGCACGTCATCGTGCGGCCGCTCGGGGCCCGCCGCGTCAGGGGATTTCTCGCCGTCGGCATCGGCCGGTCCTTCACCCCGGTCGCGCACACCGTGGTCAACGCCGCCGCCTCCCTGCTGACGCTCGCCGTCGAGCACGGCGGGGAGTACCTGGCCGCCGAGCGCCGGGTCCGCTCCGCCGTGCTGCGGCTGCTGCTGGCCGGGCAGGTGGACGCCGGGTGCGAGACGCTGGAGCGGCTGGGGGAGCGGCTTGACGGCGAGCCGCTGGTCGCGGTCGCCTGCGCCGGTGAGCCGGAGGCGGTGCTGGAGGCCGCCGGGAGCGAGTTCGCGGCGGCCGACGGCGACAGGGTGGTCCTGCTGGTCCCGGTCTCGCGGGCCGGTGCCGTGGCCGCGGCGCTCGGCGAGCACGGCCCCGTCGGGGTCGGCGATCCGGCGGGTCTCGGTGACCTGCGCGCGGGGCTCGACCAGGCGGACCAGGCGCTCGCCGCGGCCAGGCGCGGTGGCGCGCGGGTGGTGCGCTTCGCCGACCTGGCGGGCCAGGGACTGCTCGCCCTGCTCGACCCCGACGTGGCGGAGGCGTTCTCCTCGGCGCTGCTCGCCCCGCTCAGGGAGTACGGCTCGCGCGCGGACCTGCTGGGGTCCCTGCGCGCGTACCTGGACTGCAACGGTCACTGGGACGCGGCGGCGCAGCGGCTGGGGGTGCACCGCCACACCCTGCGCTATCGCATGCGCCGGGTCGCGGAGCTGGTCGGCCGTGACCTTGAGGATCCCGCCGTCCGCGCCGAACTCTGGGTCGCCCTGGCCGTCGCCAGGTGACGGCCGGGCTCCCGGGGGCTCGGGCGGCGAGACCGGGGCCGGGGGTTCCGGGACGGGAGACCGGGGCCGGGGGCCGGGATCGGGGGACCGGTGGCGGGGGTTCCGCTGGAGGGCGCCGTCGGAGTGGGGGTGCCGTCGAAGTGGGGGCGGCGGTCCCGTCCGGAGGGCGCCGTCAGGATCGGTCGCGGTCGACGACCAGGTAGCGGGAGATGACGGCGTAGGTGACCGTGTCGTAGGTGCTGCTGTCGCGCAGGTGCCCGGCACGTTCCAGGCTGATCGCGCCCTGGGCCGCGGCCCACACGGCGTCGGCGATCTTCCTGGGCTGGGTGGGCACGATGTATCCGGCCGAGATGCAGTCGGCGATCACCCGGTCGACGATGTTCAGCGCCGCGCGGGCGAGGGTCCTGGCCCGCTCGCTCGGCATGAAGCCGGGGATCGCCCGCTCGAACATCAGGGCGTAGTAGCCGGGCTCGTCCAGCGCGGCCTCCCGGTAGGCGGGGCCCAGCGCGATGAGGTGCTCCAGGGCGTCCTTGCGCGAGGGCACGGCCTCCAGGCGGCGCCGGAAGCGCTCGAAGCCCTCCAGGTACAGCGCCTCGGCCAGGCCCTCCTTGCTGCCGAACATGGTGTAGATGACGGTCGTCGAGCATCCCGCCTCGGTGGCGATGCGGCGCATCGACAGGCTCTCGGGCCCGATGGTGACCAGCAGCTGGCTGGCGACGTCGAGCAGCCTGCCACGGAGCTCGTCCTGGGATGCCCGCTCACCCACCAGATAGGCACCCTGAAGGCCGCGCGGCGCCGAGGAGGTCATGCGCCCACGCCCTTCCACTCTGATCGTCCATCCGGTGACTTAGCCACGGTGCGGATCATTCAAACCGGCACCTTGTAAGGAATATCCCCGAATACCCCTGTTTTCGTTACAGGGGAGGGTGTGAGCGGGCTTTATGCGGAACGGCGTACCGATTTGGGGCTGTTGTGCGGAGTGGAGTAAGGCCGCTCCCGCGCCGGTGACATAGCGTCGGGGGTATGGACGTGCGCCCCTTCTGGCTCGCCGGACGCCCCGCCACGGGCGAGAGCGAGCTCACCGTGACCAACCCACATGACGGCCGTGTCGTCGCCGTCTGCTCCGTGCCGACCGCGGGCCAGGTCGAGGAGGCCGTCGCCGCCGCGGCGGCCGTGCGGAAACAGGCGGCCGCGCTCCCGATCCACGTGCGGGCCGAGGCCCTCGCGCACGTCTCGCGCCGCCTGGCCGAGCGCGCCGACGAGATCGCCGCCCTGATCACCGCCGAGAACGGCAAACCGATCTTCTGGGCCCGCGGCGAGGTCGGCCGCGCGGTCTCCACCTTCAGGTTCGCGGCCGAGGAGACCCGCCGCCTGGGCGGCGAGACCGTGCGCCTGGACACCGAGGCCGCCTCCGCCGGTCGCCTCGCCTACGTCTCGCGGGTCCCGCACGGCCCGATCCTGGGCATCAGCCCGTTCAACTTCCCGCTCAACCTGGTGGCGCACAAGGTGGCCCCCGCCATCGCCGTCGGTGCCCCGATCGTCCTCAAGCCCGCCCCGGCGACGCCGGTCTCCTCGCTCGTCCTGGGCGAGATCTTGGCCGAGACCGACCTGCCCGAGGGCATGTTCTCCGTGCTCCCCGTGCCCAACGACCGCGCCGGCGCGCTGGTCGAGGACCCGCGCCTGCCGGTCGTCTCCTTCACGGGGTCGGCCCCCGTGGGGTACGCGATCATCGACCGGGTCCCGCGCAAGCACGTGACCCTGGAGCTCGGCGGCAACGCCGCGGCGGTCGTGCTCGCCGACGCCGACCTCGACTGGGCCGCCTCGCGGATCGCGCTGTTCTCCAACTACCAGGCCGGTCAGAGCTGCATCGCCGTCCAGCGGGTGATCGTCGAGGAGTCGGTCCACGACGACTTCGTGGCCCGGCTCGTCCCGGCCGTCGAGGCCCTGGTCACCGGCGACCCCGCCGACGAGAAGACGCAGGTCGGGCCGCTCGTGTCGGCCGAGGCCGCCGAGCGCGTGGAGCGGTGGGTCGGCGAGGCCGTCTCGGCGGGCGCCCGCTTGCTGACCGGCGGCACCCGCGAGGGCGCCACCTTCGCGCCGACCGTGCTCGCCGACGTACCGGCCGACGCCAAGGTCTCCCGCGAGGAGGTCTTCGGCCCCGTGATGGTCGTCCAGAAGGTGTCCGGGGTGGACGAGGCGTTCGCCGCGGTCAACGACTCCAGGTACGGGCTGCAGGCCGGGGTGTTCACCCGCAGCCTCGACAACGCCTTCCGGGCCAACCGCGAGCTCGAGGTCGGCGGTGTGATCATCGGTGACGTGCCGTCGTATCGCGCCGACCAGATGCCCTACGGAGGGGTCAAGGACTCCGGCGTCGGCCGCGAGGGTCTTCGCTCGGCCATCGCCGACTTCACCTACGAGAAGGTCATGGTCCTCACCGGCCTGACCCTCTGAACCGGCAGCGGGTCAGGGACGCCTCCGCGCCGGTGTCACGACGCGGAGGCCGTGGTGTAGAGGGCCCTGGCGGAGTCGCCGAAGTAGGGGCCGTACATGGTGCGGCGGTCGTCGCTGTACTTGAAACTGCTGACCGAGACGATCGTGCCCCGGCCGGTGGAGGCGTCGAAGCCGCTCAGCCAGGGGCCGCCGCTGGATCCGGCGGTCATGTCGCAGCGCATGCCCTGGTCGCCGGTCTGCCCGTTCGGGTCGTCGCGGAGCGGGCCCGCGCAGTAGACCAGGTGCTCGCCGTCGTAGGGCGCGTCGGCGGGGAAGCCGAAGCCGCTGGCGTGGCGTCCCCGGGGAGCGCCGAAGGCGATGTCCTGGCCGCCGACGACGTCGCCGAGGTGCCTGCCGCCGCTGGTGCCGACCGCCACCATGCCGATGTCGTGGCTGTCGTCGCCCTCGCGTGACCAGGGGCCCGCGACGAACATGCGGCGCGCGGTGTACTGCCCGTACGGGCGGCGGCCCTGGCTGTAGCCGGGGACGAAGGTCCAGTTGTCGGCCCAGGCGCCGGTGCCGTCCTTGACGCAGTGGCCGGCGGTCACCACCAGGTCCTTGCTGGCGCTCCTGACCGAGCTCGCCGAGCACACGAAGTCGCTGCCCTTGATGGTCAGGAACACCCGTCCCGTGGTGCGCCCCACCGCCCCGCCGGAGGTCCAGCGGGCGCCCGCGGTGCGGGACGCGGCGCCCTGCGGGCTCCGGCGGGGGGTCACCCCCTGCCCGGCGGCGGAGAGCCGCCTGAGCACCCCGGTGACCTTGGCGAGCCGGTCGATGGGAAGCGCCGAGGCCATCCGGCGGGGGGTCCAGTAGCCGAGCACGCGCTCCCGCTCCGACGCGGTGGGAGCGGTCGCGTGCTCGACGACGTCCGGTATGCCGGTCGCCGCGACTGTCGCGGTCTTCCCGGTTTTCCCGGTTGTTTGAGTTTTCCCGGTTGTTTCGGTCGTTTCGGTTTTTTCGGTGAAGGGCTGGACGGGGGTCTTCGCGGCCCGCCGCCCGGACTCGGTGGCCGTCTGCCGGATGGCCGTCGCGCCGGTCGTCGGGGCGATCAGCAGCCCGGCGACGAGTGAGGCGGCCGCAAGCAGGGGGAGGCTTGAGGTCATGAAACCCGAGTTTGCACTACGTGTGGTGTTGTTGTGATTACTTTTGGTGAATATCAGGGGGTGCCGGTGGTCTGGGCGGCCTCGTAGACGGCCTGTGCCTCGGTCCCGAAGTAGGGGCCGAACATCCAGCCGGTGGCGAAGCCGTACTTGAAGCTGTTCACCGAGTTCAGGGTGCCCAGGCCGGTGCTCTCGTTGAAGTTGAGGAACCAGGGCCCGCCGCTCGATCCGCCGGTCATGTTGCAGTTCAGCCCGATGTCGCGGGACATCAGGAAGTCGTCGAACGCCCGCCCGGCGCAGTAGATCAGCTTGGAGCCGTTGTAGGGGGCGGCCGCGGGGTAGCCGAAGGAGTGCATCTGCCGGCGGCGCGCCTGGTTGAAGGAGACGCCCTGGCCGCCGACCACGTCGGTCAGGGATTTGCCGTTCAGCGGGGCCACCACCGCCGAGGCCACGTCGTAGTTGACGTCCTCGGAGTTGTTCCACTGCGGGGTCGTGTAGAGGGTGGTCGCCACCCACGTGCCGTGGGGCCGCTCGCCGTTCTCGTACCCCGGCACGAACACCCAGTTGCCGTGGAAGGCGCCGCCCATCCTCACGCAGTGCCCCGCTGTGATCACGGTGCTCTTGTTCTCGCTGGTCACCGCGCTCGCCGAGCACGAGGCGTTGCGGCCCTGGTAGGTGAAGAACACGCGTCCCGCGGTCTTGACGATCGCCCCGCCGCGGGTCCACGCCGCGCCGGTGGAGGCGCGGGCCGCCGCCGAGCCGCTGGTGGCCATGACGGCGTCGCCGTCGGGCTCGGTCGCGGGAACGGAGACGGGGTCGGCCGCGGTCTGGGCCGCGATCGCCCCGGCGGTGAGCCGGGCGCCGTCCTTCTCGGGGACGAGGGCGGCGAGCGGCCGGGCCGTCTCCATCCTCTCCTCGGTCCAGTAGCGCTGGACGGTCTGCTGCTCCTTCCTGGTGTCGGCCGCCTCCTTCTCGACCGGCTGGGGAACGGCCCGCGCCGCGGTGACGCCGCCCCCGCTCGCGCCCGCCGCGCCCGCTGTGGCGCCCGCGACGGTGTTCGCCGCAGCGTTCGCCTTCGCCGCGGTGTCCGCCGTGGCGCCGTGCGCGATCGTCGCGGGGAGCAGGGTGCTTCCCGCGATGGCGGTGAGAATAGGGACGAGCCGTGCCGTGCGCCGCATATGTACCTCCCGAGGGGCTGCTTGCTGTTCCGGGAAGCTAGTGCGCCGTACGTGCGCATTTCCCAGGCTTTACAACTATTGATATGACTAAATTCGGACTTAAATAACGCCTTTTATCGCCTGTTCCACGCCTAACAGATTTTCGCCATGATCAGCCCTGATCCAGACCGGCCAGGCCCGCTACGGCCGATTCGACAGCGCGGTCCGAGCCGGGAGAATGGGGCGGTGCAGCCAGACACCGTCCGTTCCGTCGTCCTGCTCGGCTCGACCGGGTCCATCGGGACCCAGTCCCTCGACGTCATCGCCCGCAACCCCGGCAGGTTCCGGGTGGTCGCGCTGGCCGCCTACGGTGGCCGGATCGACCTCCTGGCCAGGCAGGCGGCCGAGTTCCGGCCCGACGTGGTCGCCGTCGCCGACCCCTCCGCCGTGCCGGAGCTGCGCGAGGCCCTGGCCGCGTACGGGGTGGGCGCGCGGGTGCTGGCCGGGCCGGAGGGGGTGGCGGAGGCCGCGGCCTGGCCCGCCGACGTCGTCCTCAACGGCATCACCGGGGCGCTGGGACTGACCTCCACGCTGGCCGCGCTGGAGGCCGGCCGGGTGCTCGCGCTCGCCAACAAGGAGTCGCTGATCGTCGGCGGGCCGCTGGTGAAGCGCCTGGCCAAACCCGGCCAGCTGATCCCGGTCGACTCCGAGCACGCCGCGCTGGCCCAGTGCCTGTGGGCCGCGGGTCCCACCGGCCCCGACGCCTCCGCCGTGCGCCGCCTGGTCGTCACCGCGAGCGGCGGCCCCTTCCGCGGCAGGTCGCGCGCGGACCTCGCGGACGTCACCCCCGAGCAGGCCCTCGCCCACCCCACCTGGTCGATGGGGCCGGTCATCACGGTGAATTCCGCCACACTCGTCAACAAGGGCCTCGAGGTCATCGAGGCCCACCTGCTCTTCGACATCGGCTTCGACCGCATCGAGGTCGTCGTCCACCCGCAGTCGGTCATCCACTCGATGGTCGAGTTCGTCGACGGCTCGACCATCGCCCAGGCCAGCCCGCCGGACATGCGCCTGCCCATCGCGCTGGCCCTCGGCTGGCCCGAGCGGGTCGCCGACGCCTCCCCCGCGGTCGACTGGACCACCGCCCACACCTGGACGTTCGAGCCGCTCGACGACGAGGCCTTCCCCGCCGTCGCGCTGGCCCGCCACGTCGGCGAGGCCGGCGGCACGGCCCCGGCCGTCTACAACGCCGCCAACGAGGTCTGTGTCGAGGCCTTCATGGCCGGGCGCCTCCCGTTCCCCGGCATCGTCGACACCGTGGCGGCGGTGGTCTCCGAGCACACCGTGACCGAGGCCGGTTCGGTCGCCGAGGTGCTCGACGCCGACTCCTGGGCGCGGATACGGGCACGCGAGCTCACTGGGACTGCCTAGACTGATGAGTGTCGTCGACTCTTCAAGGGCTGAAAATGACTTCTGTTGCTCTCGGAATCCCGTCCGTAAGGACCAGGCCGATCGCCGAGCGACGCGTATCCCGTCAAATCATGGTCGGCTCCGTCCCCGTGGGCGGGGACGCGCCGGTCTCCGTCCAGTCGATGACCACCACGGTCACCGCCGACATCAACGCCACACTCCAGCAGATCGCCGAGCTGACCGCCTCGGGCTGCCAGATCGTCCGGGTCGCCGTCCCCTCCCAGGACGACGCCGACGCATTGCCGATCATCGCCAAGAAGTCGCAGATCCCGGTGATCGCCGACATCCACTTCCAGCCGAAGTACGTCTTCGCCGCGATCGAGGCGGGCTGCGCGGCGGTCCGGGTCAATCCCGGCAATATCAAGAAATTCGACGACAAGGTCGGTGAGATCGCGCGCGCCGCCGGCGAGCGCGGCGTGCCGATCCGGATCGGCGTCAACGCCGGCTCGCTCGACCCCCGCCTGCTCCAGAAGTACGGCAAGGCCACCCCCGAGGCACTGGTGGAGTCGGCGCTCTGGGAGTGCTCGCTCTTCGAGGAGCACGGCTTCCGCGACATCAAGATCTCCGTCAAGCACAACGACCCGGTCGTGATGGTCCAGGCCTACCGCCTGCTCGCCGCCCGGTGCGACTACCCGCTCCACCTCGGCGTCACCGAGGCGGGCCCGGCCTTCCAGGGCACGATCAAGTCCGCGGTCGCGTTCGGCGCCCTGCTCGCCGAGGGCATCGGCGACACCATCCGCGTGTCGCTGTCCGCCCCTCCGGTCGAGGAGGTCAAGGTCGGCAACCAGATCCTGGAGTCGCTCAACCTGCGCGAGCGCGGCCTGGAGATCGTCTCCTGCCCCTCCTGCGGGCGCGCCCAGGTCGACGTCTACACCCTGGCCGAGCAGGTCCAGGCGGGGCTCGAAGGACTGAAGGTCCCGCTGCGCGTCGCGGTGATGGGGTGCGTCGTCAACGGTCCCGGCGAGGCCCGCGAGGCCGACCTCGGCGTCGCGAGCGGCAACGGCAAGGGCCAGATCTTCGTCAAGGGCGAGGTCATCAAGACCGTCCCCGAGTCGCAGATCGTGGAGACCCTGATCGAGGAGGCCCTGATCCTCGCCGAGAAGATGGGCGTTGAGGTCGATCTCGACGACGACGCCCCCGGTCCCCAGGTCGTCGTCGGCTAGCCGAGCGCTCGACGGCCGGGCCGCCCGGCACTCCGGCCGAAAAGTCTTTCCGCCCGCTTCCGGGATCGCGCCGTGCCGCGCCCGGGGGCGGGCGGGTTCGTTCTTAGGGTGGTCTTCCCCGCGCGGGATCGCGTCGAGGCGCGGGCGCGCCCGTACCCGCGCGTCTCTCCCGCGTCTGTATCCGCGCGCCTTCGCGTCTGCACCCGCGCGTCCCTCCCGCGCCCGGCGGGGTGGGGCCGTACTCCCAAGTCCCTCCCGTGCCGAGCTCCGCGCCGCCCGTACCGAGACGTGGGCAGGGCGCCGGGACCTCCGGAGGGCGCTCACGGCTTCCCGTCGTGCCGCCGCCCGACCTGGTGTCATTACACTTAGCAATCATCTGACTACACTTTGCTAGACATCCGGCTGTGTTCCGGGTGATCGCGCCGCCCCCGGGAGACCATCGCCTCTGCCGTACGAGTAGGGGGATCACACAGTGAAGAAGAGGGTCGTCGGGATCGCCGCGAGCATCGCGATGCTGGCCGCGGCGTTGGGGGTGCCGCAGGGGGCGGTGGCCCAGGAGCGGGAGGGGCTGGACTGGGGGCCCTGCGAGGGCGAAGCCCCGGTGACCGGGGCGGTGCCCGCTCCCGCCGGGCGGGTGGACAACCCGATGGAGTGCGCCACCCTGAGGGTGCCGCTCGACTACGCCAACCCGTACCAGACCATCGGCATCGCCCTGAACCGGATCAAGGGGAGGGCCACCCACGATCGCCTCGGCGCGCTGCTGGTCAACCCGGGTGGCCCCGGGGCGTCCGGCCGCGAGCTGGTCAAGGGCGTCGCGGCGGGGCTTCCCGACGGCCTGGCCGACCGGTTCGACGTGATCGGCTTCGACCCGCGCGGGGTGGGGTCCAGCCAGCCCGCCCTGAAATGCGTCGATCCGAAGAGGTACTACCAGGCGCCCCGCCCCGACCAGGTGCCGGTCACCCGGCACGACGAGAGCGTGCTGATCGGCAGGGCCCGCAAGTACGCCCAGGCGTGCGGCGAGCGGTGGAGCTGGATGCTGCCTCACATGACCACCGAGAACTCCGCCAGGGACATGGACATGATCAGGGCGGCGCTTGGCGAGTCGAAGATCAGCTTCCTGGGTTACTCGTACGGGACCTACCTCGGCGCGGTCTACGCGACGCTCTTCCCCGACCGGCTCAAGCGGCTCGTCATGGACAGCGTGGTCGACCCGCGCGGCATCTGGTACCGCTCGAACCTCGACCAGAGCATCGCCTTCCAGGACAGGCACGAGGACTTCCTGAGGTGGATCGCCCGCCACAACCAGGTCTACCGGCTCGGCGCCACCGAGAGGGCGGTCTCCTTCGCCTGGAACGCCATGCGGGACCGGCTGGGTGACCGCCCGGCCGAAGGGGTGGTCGGCCCGAGCGAGCTCGACGACGTCTACACCCTGGGCGGCTATTCCGACGCCGTCTGGCCGCAGCTGGCCAAGGCCTTCTCCGCCTACGTCAAGAGGGGGGAGGCGACCCCTCTGGTCAACATCTACCGCAAGCACGCGGTGATCGACGCCAAGGACGAGAACAGCTACGCGGTCTATCTCGCGGTGCAGTGCCGCGACGCCGCCTGGCCGCGCGACTGGGCGCGCTGGCGGACCGACATGACCAGGGCCAACGCCAGGGCGCCCTTCCTCACCTGGCCCAACGCCTGGTACAACGCGCCGTGCGCGTTCTGGCCCCAGCCGGCCGGGACCCCCGTGCGGATCCAGGACGACGACAGGCTGCCGCCGGTCCTGCTGATCCAGGGCGAGCGCGACGCCGCCACCCCGTACGCCGGGGCGGTGCGGATGCGCGCCCTGTTCCACCGCTCCCGGCTGCTGGCCGTGCCCGGCGGCAACCACGGGGTCGCGCTCAACGGGAACGCCTGTGTCGACCGGCGCCTGGCCGCCTATCTCAGGGAGGGCACCCTTCCCGGTGCCGGTGGTGCTCGCCAGGACTCCGCCGCCCCGGACGCCCGGTGCCCGGGAGTCCCCGCGCCCGTACCGGTGGTCGCCCCCGCGACCGTCCGTGTGCCCGCCGGGCACACGGCAGGATGAGGTGACCAAAGCAGGTAGATGAGCGGCTCTGTGTTGGTTCCTGCCAAATTCGAGGGGGTCGCGTAGGCTGAGCACGTGATGCTGCGCACAACGGCGTCGCGCGTGCTCGACGACAACGATCGAGACGAGGTCCTGGCGCTTCTCGACACCGACCCCGTCGGCAATGTCTTCGTCGCCTCCAGGGTCCGTTCGGTCGGGCTCAATCCGGCCAGGCTCGGTGGCCAGATGTGGGGGTTCGGGCCGCGCGGCGGCCTGACCTCCGTCTGTTACGCCGGGGCGAACCTGGTTCCGGTCAACGCCGGTACGGACGCCGTCTACGCCTTCGCCGATCGCGCGCGCAAGCAGGGCCGCCGCTGCTCCTCGATCGTCGGCCCCGCGGACGCGGTGGAGGTGCTCTGGGAGCGGCTGGAGCCGTACTGGGGGGCCGCCCGCGCGATCCGCTGGGCGCAGCCGGTCATGGTGATCGCCGAGCCGTCGCCCGTCCCCGCCGACCCGCTGGTGCGGCGCGTCCGGCCCGACGAGTTCGACATCCTGCTTCCGGCCTGCGTGGCGATGTTCACCGAGGAGGTGGGCGTCTCCCCGGAGGCCGGCGACGGCGGCGCCCTCTACCGGTCCAGGGTCGCCGAGCTGATCAGGATCGGCAGGTCCTACGCCCGCATCGAGGGCGGCAGGGTCGTCTTCAAGGCCGAGATCGGCGCGGTGACGCCGCACGCCTGCCAGATCCAGGGCGTCTGGGTCCACCCCGACCTGCGCGGCCGCGGCCACGCGGTGGCGGGGATGGCCGCGGTGATCAAGCACGCGCTCGACTACTTCGCGCCGGTGGTCTCGCTGTACGTCAACGACTACAACGCCCCCGCCAGGGCCGCCTACCGCAGGGCCGGTTTCGTCGAGGTCGGCACCTTCATGTCGGTGCTCTTCTGAGGCCGGGGCCCCTCGGGTGCCTGGTCAGGGGCTGCGGACCAGCCGGGTCACGAGGTGCTCCAGCTCCGTCTCCGGGTCCGCGGTGAGTCCGGCGTGGACCGGGCCGGTCTGCACGATCGTGCTGCGCGGGGCGGTCAGCCAGCGGAAGCGGCTGCCCAGCGGTTCCTTGGTCAGGGGCCCCGAGTCGCTGTCGCAGGTGCGCTGGTAGGCGCCGAGCGCGTGCCGTACCCCGTCGAGGTCCACGCCGGCGTCGAGGGCGCGCAGGCGCGCCTCGTCCAGCTCCACGCGGGCGCACAGGTAACCGCGGGGCTGGCAGTAGAGCAGCACGCCGGCGTTGATGAGCTCGCCGCGCTCCACGCGGGGGACGACCCGGATGATCGCGTACTCGTAGACGTCCTTCACCGGTTGTCCTTCCAGAACGCGCCCACCGAGCCGGTCTTCCTCTCCTGGTCCTGACGGGGCTCCTGGCCCGGCGGCCGCGGCAGCCAGGTGCGCGGCCCCTGGGCTCGGGCCAGCAGGTGCTCGACGTACGCCTGCCGCACGGCCTGCGCCCCGTCGAACCCCGGCTCGTCCTCCAGCCACTCGTCGGGGACCTCGTCGACCACCCCGTCGAGCAGGTCTCTGGTGATCATCTCGCTGAACTCGGCGTCGGCCTCGGGCACCCGGGTGGCGAAGGGCGCCATCACGTGGTCGCTCGCGTCGAAGTCGCGCGACGGGTTGGCCGAGGACCAGTTGTGGTGGAACCAGAGCGCGGCGCCGTGGTCGATCAGCCAGGTGTCACCGTGCCACAGGAGCAGGTTCGGGTTGCGCCAGCTCCGGTCGACGTTGTGGATCAGCGCGTCGAACCAGAGCAGGCGGGAGGCGAACCCGGGCTCGGGGGGCCAGGCCAGCGGCTCGAAGCCCAGCGCGCCCGGCAGGAAGTCGACCGCCAGGTTGTTGCCCTCGCTGGCCTTGAGCAGGTCCTGGATCTCCTCGTCGGGCTCGCGGGCGCCGAGCTGCGGATCGACGTCGATCACCTTCAGCTCGGGTGTGCGGAACCCCAGACGCCGGGCCAGCCCCGCGGACACGATCTCCGCGACCAGGACCCGGCGACCCTGCCCGGCGCCGCGGAACTTCACCACGTGGGTGCCGAGGTCGTCCGCCTCCATCACCCCGGGCAGCGAGCCGCCCTCGCGCAGAGGTGTCACGTAACGGGTGGCTTTGATCGCTTCAAGCACCTCGCCAGGCTACCCGGTCGGCCCGCGGTCCCGTCCTCGTCGGATCGGGGGAGAAGACGGACGCGATTCGAGTGGTTGTGTCGTGTCTTGCCCTGGCTTGGGCATCACATGAGTGTCACGGTGAGGGAGACAAGACCTTCATCCCCGTTGACTGTCGGCGATGCTTCTTCTTGAGTGAGAAGGGTGGCGGCGAGGGGAGGCTCGCGTGCCGTATGCGCAGCCGCTCAGAACGGGGGATCCGGCGGGGCTCGGTGAGTACGAGATCATCGGGCGTCTCGGAGAAGGTGGGCAGGGGGTGGTCTACGTCGGGGTGCGCCCCGACACCGGCTCCGAGCCCTACGCGGTCAAGCTTCTGCACGGTTCGGTGGGCGAGGACCCCGAGGTCTTCCTGCGCGAGGTCGAGCTGGCCAAGCAGGTGGCCCGCTTCTGCACGGCCCAGGTGATCGACGCGGGGCTGGACGGCGACCGGCCCTACATCGTCAGCGAGTACGTCGACGGCCCGTCGCTCCACCGCGAGGTCGCGGTCAGCGGGCCCCGCGAGGGAGGCAGGCTGGAGCGCCTGGCCATCGGTACGGCCACCGCCCTGGCGGCCATCCACCGGGCCGGGATCGTGCACCGCGACTTCAAGCCGCAGAACGTGCTGCTCGGTCCCGACGGGCCGAGGGTCATCGACTTCGGGCTGGCCAGGGCGCTGGACGCCGCGGCCACCCAGAGCGGGCGCGGCGCGGGCACCCCCGCCTACATGGCGCCCGAGCAGGTGGAGGGCGCCGAGATCAACCCGGCGGCCGACGTCTTCGCCTGGGGCGCCACGATGTGCTTCGCCGCCAACGCCCAGGCGCCCTTCGGGCAGGACTCGATCGCCGCCGTCCTGAACCGGATCCTCACCGCGGCCCCGCAGCTGGGCCGTCTCGACGGGCTGCTCGGCGCGCTGGTGGTCGACTGCCTGGACAAGAACCCCCGCAACCGCCCCACCAGCCGGGAGCTGCTGCTCGCGCTGCTCGGCGACGACGGTGGCCGGTCGGTGGCCGAGTCCCGGTCCTCGCCGGTGCCGGGATTCCCGCCCGCGCCCGGCGGATCCGACGTCTTCGGCCCCTCGGTCTTCTTGGGCGATCCCGGTGCCCCGGGCCTTTCCGGCCGGCGGGGCGCGCCGGGGGCCGCCTGGCGGTCCAGCTCAGGCGGGCCAGGCGGGTCAGGCGGGTCCGGTGAGCCGGGCGGCGCGCCCGCGGCGGGCGCGAGGTCCGGCGGGCGCGCGTTCCTCACCGGGGGCGAGGACTTCGACGAGCCGCGGACCCACCCCGGGCGGGCCGCCACCAGGGCCTCGGTCGCGGTCTCCGGCGCGCTGCTCATCAGCGCCGCCGTGCTGGTGGGGGTGCTGGTCCCGGCGCTGAGCGGTGTGGCGCCGGGAGCCGCGCCCGCCCCGCCGGTCGTCCCGGCGGTGGAGGCCACCCCCCAGGGCGACACCAGGCCGCACGCGGGCAGGACGAGCGCCCCGATCAAACCTCTCCCGGTCCTGCCGACGGTCCCGGCCAGGCCCCCGCGCGCGGAGGGCGTCAAATCCTCCCCCCTGCCGCCCCCCGCCGCCACGGTGGTCGTGCCCGCGCTCGTCGGGCTGGACCGTTCCGAGGCCGCGCGCCTGATCAAACGGGCCGGACTGGTCGCCGGGGCCGTCAAGGAGGTCGACTCCGACCGGCCGCTCGGGGAGGTGCTCGCGAGCAGCCCGGCACCGGGGACCGCGCTGCCGAAGAAGGGCAGGGTCGATCTGCAGGTCTCCGGAGGGACCCGGGTTCCCACGCTGGTCGGCCTCGCCAGGAGAGGTGCCCAGGCGGCGCTGACCCAGGCCGGGCTGGTCGCCGGCGCGGTCAGCACGCGCTGCTCGGACCAGCCGGCGGGACGGGTGCTGGCGAGCACGCCCGGCGCGGGCAGGCGCGTCTCCCCCGGGAGCGCGGTGGCGCTCGTCGTCTCCAGACGAGGCGTCCCGGTGCCGCCGGTCACCGGACAGGGCGCGACCGACGCCTCCAACACCCTGGCCGGGGCGGGTTTCGCCGTACGGACGCGGGCGCGGCTGGTCACCAACGAGGCCCAGGACGGGGTGGTGCTTGCGCAGAGCATGGTGCCCGGCACCTGCGCCAGGCCCGGCGCGACGATCGTGATCACGGTTGGCGTCGAGGGCCAGAGCGGTCCCGGGCCGGACCCTGGACCGGGGCCGGGGGAGACCGGCGAGCCTCCCGACCCCACGGTCCCGCCGGTGCCCGTTCCCGGGGAGGCCGCTCCTTCAGGGTGAGGCGCCCGAGGCGGCGGGGGCGGCGGGGGCGCGGAAGGCTCAGAGGGAGGCCAGGACGGTGGCCAGGAGGGTCTTCCTGACGTCTTCCTGGGGGAGGTCGATCGTCTTGACCACCGCGTACTGGAGCGAGCCCAGCGTGGCCCAGGCCCAGACCCGGTGGGCGGGGTCGGGGTCGGGTCCGGCCAGGCGGCGGTAGATCTCGTCGCGGAAGACGCGGATGGCCTCGCCGGGGGAGCCGGGGGGCGCGTCGTCGGCGCAGTTGATGTCCTCCATGATCAGCCGGATGATCGCCCGGTGCCTGACCGCGAAGGTCACCAGGGCCTCGACGAGGGCGCGGTCGTCGTCGAAATCCCTTTCGAGCAGGGCCAGGATGTCCTCGATGGCGGGGGCGGCCAGCTCCGTGGCCAGGCGGTCCTTGGGGTGGAAGTGGTAGGCGACGGCCGTCTTCGTCAGGCCGACGGCGGAGGCGATGTCGGCCAGCGAGGTCGCCGCGTAGCCGCGCTCGGCGAACAGCAGGCGGGCGGCGTCGAGGATTCGTTCGCGCGTGTCGTGCCCGTGCTCGAGTGTGGTCATCGTCTCACTCCCACGCCTTCTAGAGCATTTCCGGATTTGTCCCCCTACTCTCATATCGTAGGTTCTGTACGAGCGTACAGTACGACCTTTCAGGACGTTTGATACCAAAACGGGGCGGTCACCGATGTCTGGTTTGCTGGGGCGGCTGGGAAGCTGGTGCGCGCGGCACGGTAAGGCCGTACTGGCCCTGTGGGTGGTCGCGGCGGTGCTGCTGACGGCGGGATCGGTGTTCTTCCCCGGCCCGGTCAGCAACGACGTCAGCATTCCCGGGACCGACGCCCAGCGGGCCGTCGATTTGATGAAGGACGGATTCGGCCCCGGGTACGGCGCGGGCGGCTCGGCCCAGATCGTCCTCTACTCGCCCGACGGCCCTCTCATCTCCGACAGCAGGAAGCGCGCGGTGGAGCGCGCCATGGACCTGGTCCGCGAGGTGCCGCACGTGAAGGAGGTGAAATCCCCCTACACGATGGGCGGGCTCGCCCCCAGCCTGGAGATCGGCATCATCGCGGTGAAGCTGGAGGGGAACGACACCGCCAAGCTGGCCGAGACCACCAAGCTTCTCTCCGAGGCGGCCGAGCCCGCACGGGCCGCGGGCATCGAGGCGGTGCCCGCGGCCTCGGCCAGCCCGGCGGACAAGGAGATCAAGACCGGGACCAGCGAGATCATCGGCGTGATCTGCGCGTTGCTGGTCCTGCTGCTCGCGTTCGGCACCCTGGTCGCCGCGATGATCCCGATCTTCACCGCGCTGGTCAGCATCGCGACCGGGCTCGGCGTGGTCAGCCTGCTCGGCCACGTCGTGGACGTGCCCAAGCAGGCGTCGATCATGGCGACGATGATCGGTCTCGGTGTCGGCATCGACTACGCGCTCTTCCTGCTCAGCAGGCACCGCAAGCTGCTGGCCGACGGCCTGCCGGTCCGCGAGGCGGTCCGCCGGGTGGTCGCCAGCTCGGGCGGGGCGGTGGTGTTCGCCGGCGGCACGGTGATCATCGCGCTCAGCGCGCTCATGCTCGCGGGCTTCCCCCTGTTGCAGACGCTCGGCTGGATCACCGGCATCTCGGTCGTCTGCGCGGTGTTCACCTCGGTCACGCTGGTCCCCGCGCTGCTCGGCCTGCTGGGACACCGGATCAACGCGTTGCGCCTGCCGTTCATGGGACGCAAGGGCAGCCACGGCTCCTCCGGCTGGGCCTCGCTGGGCAACTGGGTGGCCCGGCGGCCGTGGAGCGTGCTCGCGCTCAGCGTCGCGCTCCTGGCCGCGCTGGCCGCACCCGCCCTGGCCCTCAAGCTGGGCCCGCTCGACAACGGCTACGCCGACCGCGGCACCGACACGCGGCGCTCCTACGAGCTCCTGGAGGCCGGGTTCGGGCCCGGCATGAACGGCCCGCTCGTCGTGGTGGCGGACCTGGACACGAGGGTCGTCGACCGGGAGCCGGGCCCGGCCGTGCTGCAGAACCTGAAGGACCGCGTCGCGGACGTCGAGGGAGTAGTCCACGTCGGCGACCCGATCCTCAACCGGGGCGGCACGGCGGCGCTGGTGCAGGCGATCCCCGCCTACGCTCCCAGCGACCCCCGGGCGCTCGACGTGGTCAGGGCGGTGCGCGCGCTCGACGTCGAGGGGGCCCAGGTGCACGTGGGCGGGCAGGTCGCCGGCATGGCCGACGCCGGCGAGAGGATCTCCGGGCGTACGCCCCTGGTCGTCGGCGTCGTGGTCCTGCTCAGCGCGCTGTTGCTGCTCCTGGCGTTCCGCTCGCCGGTCGTCGCGATCAAGGCCGCGCTGATGAACCTGGTCTCCCTCGGTGCCGCGTTCGGCGCGCTCTCGCTGGTCTTCTCCCTGGGGCTGGGCAGCGGCCTGGTCGGCATGGACGCGCCGGTCAGCACGGACGGCTCCTATCTGAACACGGTGTTCTTCACGGTGCCGATCGACAGCTACATCCCGCTGATGCTGTTCGCGATCCTGTTCGGCCTGTCGATGGACTACGAGGTCTTCCTGCTCACCGCGGTGCGGCAGGCGTATCTGAAACACGGCGACAACCGCAGGGCGGTGGCCGAGGGACTGGGGTCGACCGGCAGGGTCATCACCTCCGCCGCCCTGATCATGGTCGCGGTCTTCGTCGCGTTCGTCGCCTACCCCGACCCCATGGTCAAGATCTTCGGTGTCGGCCTGGCGGTGGCCATCGCGGTGGACGCCACGATCATCCGGGGCCTGCTGGTCCCGGCGACCATGGCCCTGCTCGGCAGGGCCAACTGGTGGTGCCCCGCCTGGCTGGACCGCATCCTGCCCGACCTGTCCGTCGAGGGCCACGAGGAGGACGAGGAGACGGAGAGGCCCGAGGAGCCGCGCAGGGAGCTCGTCGGCGCCGGTCACGGCTGAGGGACGGGGGCCCGCCCCGGACGTCGGCCGTGACACCGGCCGACGTCCCAGTCGCTTCCAAGTCCTCCCCAAGTAGCCTCCGCCATGCTCTCGCCTCGGGAAGCGAGTTTTGGGGAGTACGAAGATGTGGGGAAGAATCAGCGCCGTCGCCGGCCTGGCGCTGGCGAGCACACTGGCCCTGCCGGGCACCGCGGTGGCGAAACCCAAGGAGGTCGACGTCCCCGTCGGGACGTGGCTGGCGGCCAGGACGCATCCGGCCGTCCAGCTGACCTCGGTGTCCTACACGGCCGACGTGGCCGTGCCGACGCCCGAGGCGAACCTGGAGGCGATCAGGACCCTGACCCAGCAGGGGGTCAACGCCGTGCAGAGCGGCAAGATCTCCTCTGACGAGAACAGCATCTACCGCTGGGTCGTCCAGCAGATGGCCAAGGACCCGGGCCGCTACTTCTCGCCCGGCGGGCAGGAGCGGGTCGTCGAGGCGACGGCGGGCGGGCTGTGCACCGGCTGGTGGGTCACGCCGGACGGCTACATGGTGACCGCGGCGCACTGCGTCGGCCAGGAGGACGCCGAGCTGGCGCAGACCTTCGCGGCCCAGGCCCTCACGAAGATCAACGAGAAGGACGCCGCCGACCTGGTCGCGGACCTCGGGGACATCGCCTCCGACGAGGAGATCCTCAGGACGGCGACGAAGATCTTCCAGGTCTGGAACGCGGACAACATCAAGATCCGCAACGTCAAGAGCTCGCTCTCGCTGCTGCAGAGCCTGCCGGGCGGTGGCGTCGACAAGACCACCAAGACGGTGCCGATCGAGCTGGTCGCCAAGGGCACGGTCTACCCGGGCAAGGACGTCGCGATCCTCAAGGCCAACGGGCAGAGCAACCTGCCGACCGTGCCGCTGGGCGAGGACTCCGACGTGCGCGTCGGCGACACCCTCTACATCAGCGGGTTCCCCGGCACGGTGACGCAGACCTCGATCTTCAACCTGGAGTCCAAGCTCGACCCGGCGTTCACCGAGGGCCCCTACAACGCCGCCCGCCAGACCCCCGAGGGGGTGCCGTACATCCAGACCCAGGCACCCTCCTATCCGGGCAACTCGGGCGGTCCGGTGTTCAGCAAGGACGGCAAGGTCATCGGCATCCTCGTCGGCGGCCTGATCCAGCAGGACGGCGGCTCCACCGAGGGGGAGAGCTTCGTGCTGCCGGTCAGCATCGTCAAGGAGAAGCTGAACGAGAAGAACATCAAGCCGGCCGAGTCGACGACGACGAAGGCCTACAACGAGGCGCTCGACCTGTTCTTCCAGAACAAATACTCCGACGCCCTGCCCAGGTTCCGCGAGGTGCAGGCGCTGCAGCCGAACCACCCGTACGTCGCCAGATACATCAGCGACTCCCAGCAGGCCATCACCGCGGGCAAGGACGAGAGCGGCACGCCGATCCTGCCGTGGCTGCTGTGGGGTGGCGGCGGCCTGGTCGTCCTGTTCGTGATCGGTACGATCGCCGCGGTCGCCAGGGGCAAGCGCCGTTCCAGGGGACCGTCCTCGTTCCCGCCCGCTCCGTACGGGGCGCAGCCCGGCTATCCGGCGCAGGTGCACGGCGGCGTCCAGTACGGCCAGCCGCAGTACGGGCAGCAGGGGCAGCCGTACGGCGCGTCGCAGCAGTACCAGCAGCGGGCGCCCTATCCGCTCCCGGCCGCGCCCGAGGACACCCGGGTGGTCCGCCCGCACTCGCCCTACGGTCCGCCGCAGCCCCACGGTGGTCCCGGGGGCCCCGGTGGTCCCGGTGGGTCCGGAGGCCCGGGGGCCAACACCCGGATCGCGGGCCTGGAGGCGGAGCTGGAGCAGTTGCGCCGCAACATGGGGCAGCGCCCGCCCGAACAGCGCTGAGCGCCCTCGCCCGGCCGGCGCGCCGGACCGGCCCGCGGAGGCCCGGCCAGGCCTCCGGTCTCGTTTTCGGTGTCTTCGGTGGTCCTGCCTCCGGAGGTCTCGTCTCCTGCCTCCGGGGAGAGAGCGCCTAGACCAGCGCCTCCGCCCGGCGGCGTCCCCGGTAGCCGCTGTGGACCAGGATGTCGCCCGGCTCCGCGGGGAGTGCGGCGGAGCCGGCCGGGATGGCGGAACCACCCTGCCCGGTCTGGCGCATCGGGACCGGGACGGCCGTTCTCGGCCCGGCGAGACGAGCAGGACGGGTAGGGCGAGCGGGGCGGGCCGGACGCGCCGGGACGGCCGGGACGGTGGTGGTGATCACGGGGTCGGCCCGGCGGTGGCGGCGGCCGCGCGGCGGGATGTTCTGGACCAGGGTCGACGACTCCACCACGGCCTGCTCGTGCAGGCGACGCCTGCCCTGGTAGGGAGCGCGGGGACGGTCGTCGTGACGGTCCGGCGC
Organism: Streptosporangium sp. G11; assembly: GCF_051192615.1. Taxonomy (NCBI): domain Bacteria; kingdom Bacillati; phylum Actinomycetota; class Actinomycetes; order Streptosporangiales; family Streptosporangiaceae; genus Streptosporangium; species Streptosporangium sp. G11. The sequence continues at coordinate 358,617 of NZ_JBPJUQ010000002.1, read as the reverse complement.
GGATGGCTGGGCGAAGGGCCGCACGGGGGACTCCTCGATGTGGGCGACGGAGGTCGTGACCGAGGGGAACCCCGCGGTCTCGGCCGGGGCGAACGTGCTTTCGGGAACGCGTTCCTGAGGGTTCACGGCCTTCCTGGCCGGGACGGGCGCGTCCCCGAGGCCGCGGGAACCGGCTCGTGGAGCCACGGCGAAGACGTTCGTGACATCGGGGGAGACGGGCGTCTCCGCGAATCCGCGGGAGACGGACGTGTCTCCGGAGGCGCGTACCGAGGCGGGGGCGTTCCTGGGCATGCGGCGGCGGCCCGGGGCACGGCGGCGGCCCGGGGTCCTGCGGGACGCGGGCGAGGGGGCCGGCGCGGTACGCCCCGAGGCGGTCGCGAGGAGCCGCACCCTCGACTGTCTGGCCTTGCCGTGCGCGAGGATCGCGACCGCGGCGAGCAGCACCGGGGCGAGGACGGCGGGGGAGTCGAACCCCGGGACGGGCGCGGCGAGGTCGCGGACGGTGGCGGTGGGCGTGACGGCGAGCGCGCTGGTGCCGGCGGTGGACGCCTTGGCGTGCTTGCCGGGGGAGGTACGGCCGGGCGAGGCCTGCGCCTGGGGCCTGACGGGTGCCCCCGCGGTCGCCCGGTCGCTCACGGAGGTGTTCCCCCCGGACGCGGTCTCGCCGCCGTTTCCCGAGGCGGCCTCGCCGTCCTTGCCGGTCGCCGTCGTGGCGGCGTGCTTGGGGGCCGGTCTGGCCTTGCCCGTCCCCTCCTTCGGGCCCCTGCCCGCTCCCTTGGACGTCCGGAGCTCCCGCGCGGGCGCGGGGGCGGGGACCATCGCGATCAGGTTGGGTCCGGGGCCGACCATCACCGCGTTGTCCCCGGCCGCGTCGGCGGGCCTGACGATCGTCTGCTTCTCGGTGGCCTCCCGGTCCAACCGGGCCTTGATCTTCTCCGGATACCCGTAGCCGACGACCTTGCCGGTGTCGCGCTCCTTGCGCTTGGCGATCCCGCCGTCGATGTTGCCCTCGATCGTGTGGATCCTGTCCCCCTCGACCCGGGTGACGATCCCGACGTGGTCGATGTGGTCGACCCTGTTCGAGCCGCTCCAGTCGAAGAAGACGATGGCCCCCGGCTTGGGGACGGTGCCCCAGGCGTCCTGCTGCCGGAACCACTGGGCGTGGTAGACGGTGTAGGCGAACTGGCCGACCCACTCCTGGTAGCCGAGCTTCTCCGCCGCCCACGACAGGTACATGTCGCACCAGGGGGCGGCGGTGTAGTCGGCGTCGAACTCGACGTTCTCGCCGTACCAGTCGCCGAACTTGGTGTAGCCGCCGCTCTTCTCAGAGTATCCGAGCTGGCTCTCCAGTAGTTCGATGAACTTGCGCATCTCAGGTGTCATAGGGGATTTCAAGGGGGACCCCCGGCGGCCGTACGGGCATGGTCGCTCCGCCTCGCGACCTGGCCACCGGGAGACGAGGTTGAGCGACGGCGCGTTCACGCGAGCCCACCGGGAGGTGTGGAGGGACGCGTGTGGCGGCACCACTGGCCAGTTGTCTTCCGTGACGAGGGAGGCTACCCGCACCCAAGGACAGGTCACGACAGTCTAAAGAGCGCGTCAAGTCGCTCAGCGCCACATATGCGGACAAAAGTCGATGTCAGAAGGCCGCTACGTGATCTTCATTGGTAAAACGCCCGGGAAAAAGATCTACCAGACGGCCGGGAGCGCGGCCGGGACCGCCGTAACCGCACCCGATTGATCTTGTCGATCGTCCTTTGCGTCGACGCCCGGTTTCTTTACCTTTCGGCGAAATAGGTAGACATATAGGTATTTATCCCGCTATGGGGGTACCGCTGGCGAGAGATGCTGGTCACACAACGAAAGGCTCAACAGCAGCCAGAGAAGGTTAAAAGGTACGAGCCATGTGTCAACACCAGCCGCGATGCCCACTCGCAAGCGCACCCGATCACGAAGCCGCGTCTCTCGTGGCCTTCCACCCCGAGCAGGGGTGGGGTCTGCTCTGCAACGGTGTGGTGGTCTTCGACGACACCGGAACACTAATGCCTGACGGCCGCAGCACTCCCGTCCACGGCATGCCTCTCCATCGAGCCTCCCTGGTGCAGGCGGCATGATCTCGCTTCGCGCGCCCGCCGGACCGGGACCGAACGCGCCACGCGGCCAGATGGCTCCGCGGCGGCCCGCGGCCTCCGGCAGCGGACGCGTGCGCGAGCCGCGCCCGATCGAGACGGCCGCCGACCACGTAGGTGGACGGCCATGAACTCCCTCTTCGAAGAGTCGTACGGCCAGGAGACGTCGCACTCCTTCGCACCCGAGCTGTCATCGGTGCCCCAGGCGCGCCACCTGACCCGCGCCTACCTGGCGGACTGGGGACTGCGCGAGGAGCACAGCACGGTCGCCGAGCTGCTCGTCAGCGAGCTGGTTACCAACGCGCTGCGCCACTCGCGGGGAACCATCAAACTGGCCCTCTCCTTCGAGGACGGTCTGCTGCGCTGCGAGGTCGAGGACGCCGACCCCTTCCTGCCCCGCGCGTGCCGGGCACGCGACGACGAGGAGCGGGGACGAGGACTGCACCTGCTCGAACTCCTGTCCTGCTGCTGGGGCAGCGCCCGCACCTCCGAGGGCAAGGCCGTCTGGTTCGAGCTCACGGCGAACGCCGCGGCCTGACCGCGGACCGATTGACGCGCCGCCTCCGCGACGGCCGGCCACAGGGCCGGACGCACACGCCGAGAGCCGACCGCGAGATCGTCCGCATCCGCCGCCCCGGAGAGCCACCGCGAAGCCCGACCGCGCCGCCCCGAGACCGGCCCACAGGACAACCACAGGCCACAGCACGACAGCACGACCACGCAGCCACGCAGCCACACAGTCACACAGCCACAGGACCGCGCACCGCCGCCCCGGCCGTGAAACCCCGGCCGCGGGGCCTCTTCGGGGGCCGGGCGCACGTACCACCTCCGAGGGCTGGAGCCGAGTCCCCGTCTCGGCCTCGGCCGGGCGCCGGAGCCGACGGGATCATCGCACTCGTCGGCTCCGGCGCCCCATCTTCTCCGTCTTCTCCGTCCCGCCGGTCAGGTGCCGGTCGGGCGGTCCCCGTCCGCGTTCCGGATGTGCTCGCCGGTCCAGACGGCGATCTGGGCCCGCGAGTGGAAGCCGAGCTTGGTCATGATGTGCTCGACGTGACCCTCCGCGGTGCGCTGGGCGATCGTCAGCGAGGCCGCGATCTCCTTGTTGCTCAGTCCCTGGGCGACGAGCCTGGCGATCTCCGTCTCCCTGCGGGTCAGCGGCGACGGCTCCTCGGCCTCGCCGGAGGGCTCGCCGCGCGGCGCGCGCTCCTCAAGGGCGAAGGCGATCGCCTCGTCGCACCGCATCTTCGAACCCTGCCTGACCAGGGTCTCGAAGGCCTGCTTTCCGAGAGCCTCACGCGTACGGTCCTCGCACTCGTCGTGGTAGCGCGTCAGGTGCCCGAAACCGGACAGCGGCGCCCCGATCACCTGCCAGACCGGCTCCAGGATCCCCAGCAACCTGGCCGCCCGCCGGTGGTCGTCGCCCGCGGCGGCGATCCAGGCCAGCACCTCCAGGTTGACGCCGATGCCCAGAAGGTCGTCGAGCGAGCGATTGAACCTCAGGCTCTCCTTCTCCAGCTCGGCCGCGCGCCGGGCGTCCCCCTGGCACCAGACCCCGATGCCGAGCGCCATCATCGCGTACGCCCGGTGCCAGCCCTCCTCGTGGGCGTCGCACAGCGCGATGCACGTCTCGCCGGCCGAGACGGAGCGCGACCAGTCGCCCCGGAAAGAGTGGGCGAGGCAGAGCCGGACGAGCGCCAGGGCCTGGCCCGCCGGGTCGTCGTCGGCGCGGTGGCACTCCGCCGCCTCCTCGTACAGGCTGATCGCGAGATCGACGTCTCCCCGGAACATGGCGATCATCCCCGAGTAGAGCGCGACGTAGCCCTGGATCGGCTCGTGCCCGGCACGCCCCCCGATTTTCCCGGCCTCCTCCAGCATCGTCGCGGCGGACACGACGTCGGCCTGGATGACGGCCAGCCAGCTGTTGGACCACAGCGCGCGGCCCCGGGCCTCGTCCGGTCCCGCGCCGCCGAGGAGGCTCAGGTCCAGCCAGTGGCGCCCCTCCCTGAGGTAGTGGCTCGTGATCCAGTGGTAGAGCAGGTCGGCGGCCATGCCCAGGGCGGTGGAGGCGTCCCCGGCCTCGGTGAGGGAGTACTCCAGCGCGGTGCGCAGGTTGGCGTGGTCGAGCTTCAGCCTGCCGAGCCAGGCCACCTGGAGCGGGCCGAACCGCCGCGCGTACGCCTCCGCCGCCAGCCGCCGGTAGTGGTCGAGGTGCAGCCGCTGTAGCGTGCCCTCCTGCCCGGAGGCCACGAGTTTCTCCCTGCCGTACTGCCTGATCGTCTCCAGCAGCCGGTAGCGGGTCGCCGTGGAGGCCGAGGGAGGATCCTCCCGGATCAGGACCGACTTGCCCACCAGCCCGATCACCAGGTCGACCACCTCCTCGTGGTCGATGCCCTCCCCCGAGCAGACCGCCTCGGCGGCCTCAAGGTCCAGGCCGTCGGCGAACACCGAGATGCGCTCCCACAGCAGCTGCTCCTTCTCGGTGCACAGGGCGTAGCTCCAGTCGATCAGCGCGCGCAGCGTCTGCTGGCGGGGCAGCGTCGCCGGTGAGCCGCTGGTGAGCAGCCGGAACCGGTCGTCCAGCCGGGCCAGCAGTTCCTCGGGGGAGAGGGCGCGCAGCCGTACCACCGCCAGCTCGATCGCGAGCGGGATGCCGTCCAGCCGGCGGCAGATCTGCTCCACGGCGGGCCGGTTGGCCTCGGTGAGCGTGAAGTCCGGCAGGACGGCGGTGGCCCGCTCGGTGAACAGGCGCACCGCCTCCGACTGCGCGGGCGGCTCCGCGAACGGCCTGAGGGCGCCGGGGCCCGGCGGTGGCGGCAGCGGCAGCGTGGGGACGACCATCGTCTGCTCGCCGGCGATGCCCAGCGCCTGCCGGCTGGTGGCGAGGATTCGCAGGGAGGGGGCCGAGCGCACCAGGGTTCCCGCCAGTACGGCGCAGGCCCGCAGGAGGTGCTCGCAGTTGTCGAGGATCAGCAGTGCCCGCTTGTCCCGCAGGTGATCCATGAGCACCTCCACGGGCGGCCGGTGGGAGACGTCCCTGATCGCCAGGGCCTCGTTCACCGATCCGGCGAGCAGCTCCGGGCTCTCCAGCCCGGCGAGCTCGACCAGCCACACCCCGTCGGGAAACGCCCGCTGGACGTCGGCGGCGACGCGCAGGGCCAGCCGGCTCTTGCCGACCCCGCCGGGGCCGGTGAGGGTCACCACGCGCGCCCCGGACAGCAGGCGCTTGACCTCGGCCATCTCGTGCCGACGCCCCACGAAACTGGTCACCTCGGGGGGCAGACCCGTCGCCTGCCACCGCTTCGGGATGGCCGGTGCCACCTCATCCATCAGCGCCTCATGCCGGCTTCGGCGAGCGGATCGCTGTATGTCCGGATCCGGCCGGCACCATCCACATTATGTGCAGGCCGTTTTACCCGTGTTCCCGCGTGCTCCCCTCGTGCTCCCTCGTGTTCCCACGTGGGCGCGGTCACCTCACAGGATGCCGCCCAGGTCGAGGTCCAGGTCGAGGTTCAGCAGGCCCGGGTCGTCCTCGGCGGGCCGCTCCGAGTCCCGCGGCTCACGCGGACCCGGGTCGGTGCCGGTGTCCGGGTCCGTGCCCGTATCCGGGGACGGGGACGGGTCCGTGCCCGGGTCGGGCGCGCAGGAGGGCAGGTCGAGCCTGACGGTCCGGGAGGGCGTGTCGCCCCCGGGAACGGTGGTGATCGTCACCGTCCGGGTGACGTACCCCCCGCACCGGGGCGGGTCGGGAAACTCCCCGGTCACCTCCCGCTCGTATTCGGTGTCGCCGGACAGCTCCAGCTCCCGCGTGCCCCCGGCCAGAGGCGCGCGCGTGTCCCCGAGTCGCTGGGCGAACCCGAGCCGTACGGTCACCGCCGAGGTGCTGGGGGTCTTCACCCGGAAGCCGACCGTGATGCCGTCGAAGGAGGTGATCGAGACGGCGGGCGGCGCGCACGGCTCGCCGCGGACCCGCTCCGTGCGGCTGGACGTCCCGCCGGAGGAGCGGGGCGAGGTGGAGGCCGTGACCCGGCGGTAGAGGGTCTGCCCGCAGGCGGGGACGGTGAAGGTGTGCGGGACGGTGTGGGAGTAGGTCCTCAGCCCGCCGACCACGGAGGTGTGCGGGGCCGCCCGGACGAGACGGTCGGGGTCGGGTCCCTCGGCGAAGGTGACGGTCACCACGACCTTGCCCGCGGTGGAGGCGCGGAAGCCGACCGTGGTCCCGTGCGCGTCGATTCCCACGACCCTCAGGCCGCTGACCGTGTGCACGGCCCCCGGTGCCCCCGTCCCCGTGGGGTCGGGCGTCGGCAGGCGGGTGGAGGTGGGGCGGGGCGTCGGTGTCGGCGGGCGCGTGGGGGCCGCGGTCCGTGTGCGCGTGGGCAGCGGGGGCGGCGGCTGCGAACCGGTCGGTGAGGGAGGCGAAGGGGGAGGCGGGGGCGGCGGGGGAGTCGAGGGGGCCACCGTCCGCCCGGGGGACGGGACCGATGAGGGGGGCGAGGTGACCTGGCCGGGGTTCGCGCCGTTCGAGGGGGACGCGGGCTTCCTGGCGGTGGCGCTCCCCGAGGGGCGGCCCGGCCCGGGGGAGGGCTCCGGCGGTGCCGACACCTGGCTCCGCCGCCGCTGCGCGGGGGTTTCCTCGATCATCGCGGAGCTGGGCGGCGGGGTGAAGATCGTGTCGGCGGAGAGCCGGTCCTGCGGCCGGTTGGCCGCGATCACGCCGGCGGTCATCGCGACGGTGATCACCCCCAGTCCGGCCAGGGTCCTGGGGCCCAGCCGGGGGCGGCGTACCCGCCCCACCCGGCCGAGCACCGTCTGGGCGACCGAGGAGCCGGCCTTCGGCGCGGGCTTGGCCAGCGGGAACGCCAGTGCCAGCAGCGTGGCGAGCTCGGCCAGGTGCCGCCGCCCGCGCTGCTCCCACTCCGGTCCGTACGCGGCCAGCGCCGCCGTCTCCAGCTCGTCCAGGAACGCCCGCGCGCTCCGCGGCCGGTCCATCGGATTCTTGGCCATGCCCCGCGCGACCAGTCCGCGTACCGAGCTGGGCACCTCCTCCACCGGGATCGGCGCGGTCCGGTGCCGGTGCATCAGCACGGCGCGGTGGTCGGCCACGTAGGGCCTGCGCCCGGTGAGGCACTCGAAGAACACGCACGTGGCCGCGTAGACGTCGGTCGCCGCGCTGGCCGCGGCCCCTTCCCACTGCTCGGGCGCCATGTAGGCCGGGGTGCCGGCGGTCATCCCCGCCTCCCCGACGTGGGCGGCGATGCCGAAGTCGGCCAGCTTGCTGCCGCCGTCGGCCTGGATCAGCACGTTCTCCGGTTTGTAGTCGCGGTGCACGACCCCGGCGGCGTGCGCGAAGGCCAGGCCGAGCAGCGAGCCCTTGAGCACGGTCAGCGCCGCCTCCGGGCTGGTGCTGCCGTGCTCGGACAGGATCCGCCTGAGCGCGACCCCGTCGACCAGCTCCATCACGATCGCGGCTTCGAGCACGTCCTCGTAGTACTCGTAGAGCTGGACCACGTTCGGGTCCTGCAACTCCACCATGACGCGCGCCTCCGCGCGGAAGCGCGCCAGGAAGCGGTGATCGTCCTTGAGGGTCGCGTTGAGGTATTTGATGGCCACATAGGCGCCGGTGGGGGCGTACGTGGCCAGCACCACGCGTCCACCCCCGCCGACCCCGAGTTCCCGAACCTCGCGGTATCCCGGAACCATCCCGTCCCCTTCCGAGTGCCGTCGACTTGTTCGACGGTCTCACCCATACGGTTGGTTGTCACGATTGGTCAACTTTTGCGGAGGGTGACGCTGGAATCGTGCTCGGTAGCCGCCCCGCTCGGGTAGCCGGGATCAATGGGACGGGTGGGTCCGGGGGAGCGACTCGTAGACGGCCTCGGCCAGGCGGTGGGCGCGGAGGTTTCCCGACGCGGCGCCCGCCATCCTGTTCATCGTGTACGCCATGCCCAGGCCGTGCTCGACGTCGCCGAGGCCCTGCGACCCGCCCATACCGGTGTGGCCGAACGCGGACTCCACGCCTCTCGCGGGGGTGAGGAAGGTCAGCGCCGGGCGCATGTAACCCAGGCCGAAGGAACTGTCGACGAACAGGACCCTGTCCGGGCCGTTCACCCTCCTGCGCGTCGCCTCGCGCAGGGTCTCCGGGCGCACGATCCGCCCGGCCACCAGGTCACGGTAGAAACCGGCCAGGCCCCGCGCGGTGGTGACGGCGCCCATCGCGGGCCAGCCCGCGCGCAGTACAACCGGGTTGTTGGCGCCGCCCGGCAGCCTGTGGATCGGGGGGTTGCCCAGGGCCCGGTTCATCAGGCTGTTCCTGTCGAGCGCGGCCCTGGCCATCTCGTAGACCGGGTCTCCCGGCCCCTGTCCCGGCAGCTCCGCCTCCACGGGCTCCGCGGGCGGGTCCGCGGCCGGGTCGGCGGGCGCGTCGGCGGGGGGCCTGGGGCGTTCCCCGGCAGACAGCCGGGCCGCCCGCGCCGCCACGTCGTCCGGGGCGCCGACCCAGAGCTCCAGGCCGAGGGGCCCGGAGATCTCGGCGGTCACGATCTCGCTCACGGACTTGCCCGACACCCTGCGGATCACCTCGCCGACCAGGAACCCGTACGTCAGCGCGTGGTAGCCGTGCGCGGTGCCCGGCTCCCAGATCGGCTCCTGCCCGGCCAGCCGGTCCGCGATGGCGGCCTGGTCCTCGAACTCCTCGACCGGGACCTGCTCCTCGATCACGGGCAGTCCCGCCTGGTGGGTGAGGAGATGCTCGACGGTGACGCGCTCCTTGCCGCGCCGCGCGAACTCCGGCCAGACGTCCGCGACCGGGGCGGCGACGTCGAGCAGGCCGCGCTCGGCCAGCACCTGCGCGGCCGTCGCGGTCACCGCCTTGGTGCACGAGTACGCCAGCACGGGGGTGTCGCGCTCCCAGGCCCGCCCGTCGCGGCGGTCGGCGATCCCGCCCCACAGGTCCACGACCGGCTCGCCGTCCAGAAAGACCGCGAACGCCGCGCCCAGTTCCAGGCCGTCGGCGAAGTGGGCGTCGAAGACCTCCCGCACCCGCGAGAACCGTGGGTCGCAGTGCCCGTGGGTGTCCATCCGGCCCGTGTTCCCGCCGTCTTCCGCCATCGCCCGTCCTCGCGTCCGCCTAAAGTGAGCACTTGCTTGGTGGCCGAGCCTAACAACCGGAGCCCTCCAAGCCCAGGCGGCCGAGGGCTCTCACCCGCGGGGCGTGGCGATGCGCGGCGTCACCTGGGAAACTCTCCTCACGCGCGACACGGGCGGCCGTTCCCGGCCAGGTGGGAGCGTGGCAGAGAAGCCTGGGCCGACAGTGACTAGAGTAGTTGTACTAACATCTGAAATTACTTCCCCGGGGGAGAAGCATGAGCCGTCCGCAGCGGGGGACCCTTCGCGACGTGCGCAAGGGCAACCGGTCCGTGGTCCTGTGGACGCTGTACTTCGCCGGCGAGCTGAGCAGACACGACCTGGCCCAGCTGACCGGGCTCAGCGCCGCCACGGTCAGCAACGTGATCGGTGACCTCATCACGGACGGCATCGTGGTGGAGACGGGTTCCGTCGACTCCGACGGCGGGCGGCCGCGGATCATGCTCAGGGTCGACCCCTCGTACGGATACGTGGTCGGGGTGGGCGTCGGAGAGACGCGCGTCCGCGTGGAGCTGTACGACCTGGCGATGGAGGAGCGGGCGAGGAAGGAGTTCGCCCTCGACCCGAGCCACCACGAGCCGGCCGTGGTGGCCCGTCACATCCTCGACGGTCTCGAGGCGGTCCTGTCCGACGCCGGAGCCACGGAGTCCCAGGTGCTCGGCATGGGCCTGGGCGTCCCCGGCGTCGCCGAGCAGGGCTCCGACCTGCTCATCCACGCCCGCGCGTTCGGCTGGGACGGGGTGCCCCTGGGCGTGCTCATCCGCGAGGGCACCTCCCTCCCGGTCTTCGCCGACAACGGGGTCAAGACGACGGGCCAGGCCGAGCTCTGGTTCGGCGCGGGCAAGGGGGCCCAGCACCTGGTCATGACCTTCATCGGTACGGGGGCCGGGGCGAGCATCATCAACAGCGGCGTCACCTACCGGGGAACGGCGAGCGGCGCGGGCGAGTGGGGCCACACGAAGATCGTCCTCGACGGGCGCCCCTGCCGATGCGGCAGCCAGGGCTGCCTGGAGGCCTACATCGGCGCCGAGGCGATCCTCGCCGGCGCGGGCAGGGACCTGGGGGGTGACGACGAGGAGAGCGTCTTCGCCGAGCTCCTCACCGACCCGCTGGCGCGGCCCGCGCTCGACGAGGCCATCCGCTGCCTGGGCGCGGGGCTGGCCAACCTCATCAACCTCTTCAACCCCGAGCGCGTCATCCTCGGCGGCTGGGCCGGGTCCCTCCTCGGGCGGAGGTTCCTCCCCGAGATCCGCGCCGCCGCCGCCCGGTACGCCCTGCCCCTGCCCTTCTCGCAGGCGTCGATCGAGCTGGGCAGGCTCGGCGCCGAGGCGGTCGCCCTGGGCGCGGCCACCCTGGTCGTCGAGGACTTCCTGTTGCGCAGCCACGCGGTGCGCCCGGCGGGCCGCGTCGCGACCCCGGCACCGGCGGGGCACGCGCCCGCCTGATCCCTCAGCCGCCCGATCCGCCGGCCGTTCGATCCCTCGGCCGTCTGATCTCGCGTCCGTCCGGCCCCGGTTTCGCCTGATTCCGGCTGATTCCGCGCCCGCCTGGCCTCGCGCGCACCCGGCCGCGGGCACGCTGGGCCTCACGCCCGTCGTGACCTCGTGGGCGAGGCGTCGAGCCCCGTCTGCGCCGCGTCCCCGCGACTGTTGACGCGGCCTCGGTTCAGCACTTATTTTGCATTCTGTACTAAGACTAATAATGATGTAGGGGATGGCTGTGGGCAGGTTGTACATCGACGGAACATTCCAGGACGCCGCCTCAGGACGCGCCGCCCCCGTGCACGAGAAGGCGACCGGCGCGCAGATCGGCACGTACGCGCTGGGAGGCTCCGCCGACGTCGATCGGGCCGTCGCCGCCGCCCGCGCCGCGCAGCCCGCCTGGGCCGCCCTCTCGGCACCCGAGCGGGCCGGATACCTGCGGGGCCTCGCCGAGCATCTCCAGGGCCGCTACGAAGAGCTGGTCGAGCTGAGCATCCGCGAGACGGGCGGGGTGCGGGCCAAGGCCGAGGACGAGGTGACCACGAGCATCCGCCAGCTCCTCATCTCCTCCGTCCAGGCCACCGAGAACGCCGGGGACATCCTGCCCCCGTACAAGGCGGGCAAGCTCTCGCTGTCGCGCGCGGTGCCGCTGGGCGTCATCGGCGTCATCACGCCGTGGAACTACCCGATGAACCTCGCCATGCGGATGGTCGCGCCCGGCCTGGCGTTCGGCAACACCATCGTGCTCAAGCCCGCCGAGCTGACCCCGCTGGTCGGCGGCCACGTGCTGGCCGAGGCCGCCGAGGCCGTCGGGCTGCCCGCCGGGGTCTTCAACGTGGTCACCGGAGACGGTCCCGAAGCGGGCTGGGCGCTGGCCGACCACCGGGGTCTGGACCTGCTGGACTTCACCGGCTCCCGTGAGGTCGGCCTGGCCATCGCGGCCTCCGCCGCCACCGACCTGCGCGCGATCCGCCTGGAGCTGGGCGGCGACAACGCCTTCATCGTCCTGGAGGACGCCGACGTCGAGCTGGCCGCCTCCCACGCGATGATCGCCTCGCTGGAGTTCCAGGGGCAGACGTGCATCAGCTCCAGCCGGCACATCGTCGTGCGCGAGGTCGCCGACCTCTACCTGGAGGCCGTGACCAGGCGGGTCGAGGCCCTGCGCCTGGGCGACCCGATGTCGCCGGACACCGACCTGGGACCGCTGATCAGCGAGGGCCAGCGGAACCGGCTCCACGAGCGGATCGTCGCGCCCTCGATCGCCAAGGGCGCCAGGCTGGTCACCGGCGGCACCTACGACGGGCTGTTCTACCGCCCCACCGTGCTGGCCGACGTGACCACGGACATGCCCGCGTTCACCGAGGAGATCTTCGGGCCGGTCATCCCGGTGACGGTCGTCGACTCCGAGGACGAGGCCGTCGAGCTGGCCAACCGGCACCCCATGATGATGGACTCGGTGTTCACCGCCGACCTGATGCGCGGCATGGACGTGGCCGAGCGGCTGCGGGCGGGCGAGGTCCACGTCAACGACGCGCACGCCCGCCACGGGGCGGAGAACCAGATGCCGGGCTTCACCAGGCGACAGTGGATCGGGGTCCAGCGCACCCCGCTGACCCTGCCCGACTGGGCGAGCGACCCGGCCGGCCGCCGATGAGGAAGGCGCTGGTCGTCCGCGGGGGCTGGGAGGGACACGTCCCCGTCGAGGCGACCGAGCTGTTCATCCCCGACCTGGCCGCCGCGGGCTTCGAGGTGACCGTCGCCGACGACCTGGAGGTCTACGCCGACGGGCCGCTGCTGGCCGGTACCGACCTGATCGTGCAGTGCTGGACGGGCGGTGTCCTGACGCCGGAGCAGGAGGCGGGACTGGTGTCCGCGGTCCGCGCGGGCACCGGCTTCGCCGGATGGCACGGCGGCCTGGTGGCGACCTTCGACGGAAGCCACGACTACCTGCGGATGGTCGGCGGGCTCTTCCTGCACCACCTCGCGGACTTCCTCACCTACGACGTCGTCATCGACCCCGCGCACGCCGGTCACCCGATCGTCGCCGGGCTGGACGACTTCACCGTCGAGACCGAGCAGTACTGGATGCTCACCGACGCCCACAACGAGGTCCTCGCCACCACGCGGTTCGTCTCCCCGAAGACGCCCATGCCCGTCGTCTGGACCCGCCGGTGGGGGAGCGGGAAGGTCTTCTTCTCCGCCGTCGGCCACCGGCTCGCGGACCTGCGGCACCCCACCGTGTACGAGCTCACCCGGCGCGGCCTGATCTGGGCCGGCCGGTGACCGGCGGTCCGCCGTCGGTGGTGCTGGCGATGTATCCGGAGCTGCCCGCCCGGCTGTTCCCCCCGGCCCTCGGCGACCGCCTCCGCGCGGTCGCCGAGGCCGACCTGGCGGCACCGCTCACCGAGTTCGGGTCCGGTGAGGCGCTGGCCCGCCTGGAGCGGGCGGAGGTCCTGATCACCGGCTGGGGCTGCCCGCTCATCGACGAGCCCGTGCTGCGGCGCGCGCCGCGCCTGCGGGCCGTCGTGCACGCGGCGGGAAGCGTCAAGGGCCATGTCGGCGAGGCCGTGTTCGCCCGGGGGATTCCGGTGAGCTCGGCCGCCTCGGCCAACGCCCTGCCGGTCGCCGAGTACACCGTGGCGATGATCCTGCTCACCGGCAAGTCCGTCCTCGCGCTCGCCCGCGAGTACCGGGCCAGGAAGGAGGATCTCCGCCTGTTCCAGGGAGCCGGCGACCGCGGTGACTACGGCAACTACGGCAGGACCGTCGGACTGGTCGGGGCCTCCAGGATCGGCAGGAGGGTCGCAGAGCTGCTCGCCCCCTTCGACCTGGACGTGCTGATCGCCGACCCCTACCTGGACGCCCGGGGCGCGCGGACGCTCGGCGCCCGCCTGGTCGGGATCGACGAGCTGTTCGCCGCCGCCGACATCGTCTCCCTGCACGCCCCGGCCACCGACGACACGCGGGGGATGGTCACCGCGGCCCGCCTGGCCGCGATGCGCGACGGCGCGACGCTCATCAACACCGCCAGGGGCTCCCTGGTGGACCACGGGGCGCTGGTCACCGAGCTGGTCACCGGCAGGCTGGCGGCGGTGCTCGACGTGACCGAGCCCGAGGTCGTCCCCGCCGACTCGGTGCTGTGGGACCTGCCCAACGTCATCCTCACCCCGCACGTCGCCGGGGCGCTGGGCAACGAGCTGGCCAGGCTGGGGGCGTGCGCGGTGGACGAGGTGCTCCTGGCGCTGGCGGGCCGGCCGCTGCGCCACCCGGTGGACCCGGACCTGCTGGCGATCACCGCGTGACGTGAGGAGGGGGCCGCCTCCCGCCGTGGCCCGCCGGGCGGCCTCCAAACCCGGGCCTGAGCCGTGTGCTCCCCGGGCCGGAACCGTGTGCTCCCCGGGCCTGAGCCGTGTGCTCCCCGGGGTGGAACCGGAACCGTGCGCCCCCCGGCCCGGCCGGGGCGTCCTCCCTCGTGCGGCGTGACGGAAACGGACGCGCTCCCCGCCCCCTTCCCGGGGCGGGGAGCGCGTCCGTGTCAGGGGGCGGGGACTCCCTCGTCAGATCCCGTTCCTGCCGATGACCCCGCTGTACCACAGGGCGCTGTCCTTGGGGATGCGCGTCTGGGTGTCGTAGTCGACGTGGATGAGACCGAACCGCTTGTCGTAGCCGTACGCCCACTCGAAGTTGTCCATCAGCGACCAGGCCAGGTAGCCGCGCAGGTCGACTCCCTCCTGGATCGCCTGGTGGGCGGCGAGCAGGTGGGTGCGCAGGTAGTCGACGCGCTCGGCGTCGGCCACCCTGCCGTCCTCGGCCGAGTCGGTGTAGGCCGCGCCGTTCTCGGTGATCATCAGCGGGGTGGACGGGTAGTCCCGCGCCAGCCGCACGAGGAGCCTGCGCAGGCCGTCCGCCTCGACGGGCCAGCCCATGGCGGTCACCGGCAGGTCGGGGTCGAGGTGCTCGACGCCCTCGGTGCCGGGGAAGCGGTCGGAGGAGGGCGTGCCCACCTTCGCCGCGACGTAGGTCGGCGCGTAGTAGTTGACCCCCAGGAGGTCGATCGGGGCGCCGATGAGCTCCTCGTCGCCGTCGGCGATGTGGTCCAGGCCGGTGAAGCGGGCCATGTGCTCCAGCATGTCCGCCGGGTAGTGCCCCTTCACGATCGGGTCGAGGAAGATCCGGTTGTGCAGGCCGTCGACGAGCCGGGCCGCCGCGACGTCGTGCCGGTCCTGCGGGTCGCGGGGGGAGACCGGGGTGAGGTTGACCGTGACGGAGACCTCCCTGGCGCCCGCCGCGCGCAGGGCGCGGGCCGCCAGCCCGTGGCCGAGCAGCAGGTGGTGCGCCGCGAGGAAGGCCGAGGCCGGCTCGGTGCGGCCGGGCGCCTGGTCGCCGGTGGCGTACCCGAGGAACGCCGAGCACCACGGCTCGTTGAGGGTGGTCCAGGTCCTGATCCGGTCTCCGAGCCGGTCGTACACCGCCTCCGCGTACCCGGCGAAGTGGTGGGCCGTGTCCCGCACGGTCCACCCGCCCCGGTCCTCCAGGGTCTGCGGCAGGTCCCAGTGGTACAGCGTGGCCATGGGCTCGATCCCGGCGGCCAGCAGGGTGTCCACCAGCCGGTCGTAGAAGTCGAGGCCGCGGGGGTTCACCGGTCCCGTGCCGTCGGGCTTGATCCGGGGCCAGGAGACGGAGAAGCGGTAGGTGTCGACGCCGAGGCCCTTCATGAGGGCCACGTCCTCGGCGTAGCGGTGGTAGTGGTCGCAGGCGACGTCGCCGGTCTGGCCGAGGTGCACCCGCCCGGGGGTCCTGGAGAAGGTGTCCCAGATGGAGGGGGTGCGGCCGTCCTCCGCGGTGGCGCCCTCGATCTGGTAGGCGGCGGTGGCGACCCCCCAGCGGAAGGCGGGTGGGAACAGGGCCAGGCCGGTGCCGGTCCGGTCGTCGGTCTGGGTCATCCCTTGATCGCTCCTTGCGTGGTTACGCGGATGTGTCGCCTTCGGAGCAGCGCCGGGACGACGATCGGTGGCAGGGGCGCCGGGGCAGCGCTCAGCCGGTGCCCTCTGCGCATCGAGTCACCCTCCCGCGCTTTGTGAGCGCTCACGGGGAGTGGTGACTGCTCAACTTCGAGGCTTAATTCATATTGAAATTTAAGAGGCAAAGCTCCGTCTGCGTCAAGGTGGTGTTATCGAGTCGTTTCCCAGGTTACGGACAGTGCCGATCCGTGCCGGAGAGGCGGCGAAACGCCGGTAGGAGCCGACTCGCGGGAGCCGGCTCTCGTCGCGGTCCGTGAAGGACCGGCGAGCACGACCGTACGGCATGCCGGCCGGGTGCCGGGAGGCGAGGCCGTCGCGCGAGTCCGGTAGCTTTCCGTGCGTGACTGTCCTTCTGCCCGGTGTGGCGCTCACCGACCACGTGTTCACCGTTCCCCTCGACCACGCCGACCCCGGCGGCGAGACGATCGAGGTTTTCGCCCGCGAGGCGGTGGACCCGGTACGGCGGGGGGAGGACCTGCCGTGGCTGCTCTTCCTGCAGGGCGGTCCCGGGGGCAAGTCACCGCGTCCGGCCGCCGCCGACGGGTGGCTGGGGCACGCGCTGAAGACCCACCGGGTCCTCCTGCTCGACCAGCGGGGCACCGGCCGCAGCACCCCCGTCACCGCGAAGACCGCGCGCGGCACGGACGCCGAGCTCGCCGCCCGTCTCGGACACTTCCGGGCCGACTCGATCGTGGCCGACGCCGAGCTGATCCGGCGCGAGCTCTCCGGTGACCGGCCGTGGGAGACCCTCGGCCAGAGCTACGGCGGCTTCATCACGCTGACCTACCTCTCCCGGGCTCCCGAGGGCCTGGCGGCCTGCTACGTGACCGGTGGCCTGGCCGGGCTCGACGCCACCGCCGACGACGTCTACTCCCGCACCTACCCACGCGTCCGCGACAAGGCGAACCGCTACTTCGCCCGCTACCCGCAGGACTCGGAGCGCCTGGACGCGATAGCCGCCCACCTGCGCCTTCACGAGGTCCTCCTGCCCGACGGCGACGTGCTGACCGTACGCCGCCTGCAGACTCTCGGCATGTGCCTGGGCATGAGCGACGGGGCCGAGTACCTGCACTGGGTGCTGGAGGAGGCATGGACCGGCGACAGGCTCTCGGACCTGTTCCTGTACGAGGTCATGATGGCCACCGGCTTCGTCGGCAACCCGCTCTACGCGGTCCTGCACGAGTCGATCTACGCCCAGGGCGGCGCCACCGGCTGGGCCGCGCACCGGCTGCTGCCCGAGGAGTTCCGCGAGGACGCCGGGCCGACGCTGCCCACCGGGGAGATGATCTACCCCTGGATGTTCGACGAGATCGCCGCGCTCCGCCCCTTCAAGGGCGCCGCCGAGATCCTCGCCACCGCCTCGGACTGGCCCGCCCTCTACGATCCCGCCCGGCTGGCCGCCAACCGGGTCCCGGTGGCCGCCGCCGTCTACTACGACGACATGTACGTCGACGAGGGCCTGTCCATGCGCACCGCGCGCGCGGTGGGCAACGTGCGGACCTGGGTGACCAACGAGTGGCAGCACGACGGTGTCCGCGTCTCCGGGGGCGCCGTCCTCGCCCGCCTGATGGACATCTCCAACGGCGTCCACGGCTCCTAAAGGGTCCGTTCCCCCCGAACGTCCACGGCTCCTGAAAGGGCCCACGACGCCCGAACGCCCTCGGACGTCGTGGGGCCCCGCCACCGGGCGGGAGACCCCACGTGACGGCCTCAGGTGGGGCTGGACGTCTCGGTGAGGGGGAGTCGCACCTGGAAGCGGGTGTCGCCGGGCTCCGACTCCACGCGCAGGTCACCGCCGTGGCGACCGGCGACGATGCGGAAGGAGATGTCCAGGCCGAGTCCCGTGCCCTCGCCGACCGCCTTCGTGGTGAAGAAGGGCTCGAAGATCCGCTCGCGCAGGGCCGCGGGGACGCCGGGGCCGGTGTCGCAGATCTCGATCAGCGCGATCGTGTCGTGCTCGAGGCGGGTGCGGACGGTCAGGACGCCGGTGCCGGCCATCGCGTCCAGCGCGTTGTGGATCAGGTTGGTCCACACCTGGTTGAGCTCCCCGGCGTAGGCGGGGATGGGCGGCAACTCGGGGTCGTAGTCGGTGGCGATGGTGATCCCCGGAGGGATCTTGCCCCGGAACATGGTGAGGGTGCTGTCCAGCAGCTCCCGCACGTTCACCGTCTGGTACGGCGCCCGGTCCATCTGGGAGTACTGCTTGGCGGAGGCGATCAGGGAGGAGATCCGCTCGGTCGCGTCCGTCACCTCGTTCAGCATCTGGGTGATCTCGCAGGCCTCCGACAGCCAGTGCATCGCCTCGTCCAGATAGCGCTCGCCCAGCGCCTCGCGGACCGCGTCCAGCTTGCCGACCCTGAAACCGGCCGCCACCAGCGGCGAAGCGATCTGCCAGGCGTCCTCCACCCCCGCCTCCTCCAGGGCGTCGGACAGCTCGTCCTCGGCGTCGGAGATCTCCAGCGGGGAGCGGGACGGCGCCTCCGAGGTGCTGGCGACGCACGCCTCGTGCAGGTCGATCAGGGCGCTCAGCCGCTCGGGCTGGATGCCGTCCTCGGCCAGCGCGGCCAGCCGCCTTCGCGAGGTCCTCATCCTCTCCCGCAGGTCGTCCACGGCCCGTACGGCCGCCGCGGCGGGGTTGTTGAGCTCGTGGGTGAGCCCGGCGGTGATCGTGCCGAGCGCGGTCAGCCGCTGCCGCCGGTCGACGAACTCCCGCTGGGCCATCCCGCCCAGGCGGGCCCCGTCCAGAAGGTGCACCGCCATGGGGAACCACTCGGCCATGATCTTGCCGTACTTCCTGGCCGGAAGCATGAACATGCGCGTCGGCTTGGTGGCGCGCAGCGTGTGGTTGTAGGTGGCAGGGGCGCGGTCGCCCAGGTAGGCCAGGACCGCGCCGCCATAGGCGCCGGGTTGCGCGGTCGGGGTCATTGTGACCGGGCCGGCGGTGGTCTCGGTGATCATCACCACCTCGCCCTCGACGAGCACGGCGAAGCAGTCGGCCGGATCACCCTGCTTGATGATCGCCTCGCCCGCGTCGTACTCCTCCTCGTCCCCGTACTTCGCGAGCCACTGGAGCTTCTCCTCGTCGAGCTTCTCGAAGAGGAACAGCCCGCGGAGCACATCGGTGTCGATCATGTGGCCTCCTTCGTGAGCGCCGCAAAGGACCTCGTCCGGGGCGGTCACGTCTTCTCCAGGTAGCGGTGGACGAGGGCCACGGCCATCGCGCCCTCGCCGACCGCGGAGGCGACCCGCTTGATCGAGTCGGCCCGCACGTCTCCGGCGGCGAACACCCCCGGCACGTTCGTCTCCAGGTGGTACGGCTCCCGCCGGAGCGGCCAGTTGCGGGGCCTGTTCTCGT
The DNA here is from genome assembly GCF_051192615.1 of Streptosporangium sp. G11. Classification (NCBI taxonomy): domain Bacteria; kingdom Bacillati; phylum Actinomycetota; class Actinomycetes; order Streptosporangiales; family Streptosporangiaceae; genus Streptosporangium; species Streptosporangium sp. G11. The sequence continues at coordinate 339,491 of NZ_JBPJUQ010000002.1, read as the reverse complement.
CGGCGGTCAGGTCGGGGCCGGTGAGGACGAAGCCCCTGGCGTCGCGCTCGATGGTCTCCCCGAGCCAGTCGGTGATCGGCTGGGCACCGATGAAGACGAACAGCCACTCGGCCTCGACGGTGCGCTCGCCCTCAGGGCCCTTCAGCGTGATCCGCTCCATGTGGCCCTCGCCCTCGGCGCCGACCACCTCGGTCTCGGTGTGCACCTCGATGTTCGGGATCCGCGAGATCTGCTCGATCAGGTAGTGCGACATGGTCCGCTCCAGCCCGTCACTCCTGACGATCAGGTGGACCGTGCTGGCGTACCCCGACAGGTAGACCGCGCTCTGGCCGGCCGAGTTGGCGGCGCCGACGATGTAGACATCGCGGTTCGCGCACTCGGGCGCCTCGGTCATGGCCGCGCCGTAGTAGCAGCCGGAGCCGATGAAGTCGTCGAGGCCGGGGGCGTTCAGCCGCCGGTAGGAGACGCCGGTGGCCAGGATGACGGTGTGCGCGGCGATCGTGCCGCCGTCGGCGAAGCCGACCACCCGCGCCCGGCCCTTGACCTCCAGGCTGGTGACCGTGCGGGCGGTGAGCAGTTCGGCGCCGAACTTCGTCGCCTGGCGCCGCGCCCGGTCGGCGAGCTGGGCGCCGGAGACGCCGTCGGGGAAGCCCAGGTAGTTCTCGATCCTGGAGCTCTGGCCCGCCTGCCCGCCCGAGGCGTGCTGCTCGACCATCACCGTGCGCAGTCCCTCGGAGGCGCCGTAGACCGCGGCGCCCAGCCCTCCGGGACCGCCCCCGATCACGATCAGGTCGTAGAAGTCGGTGGCCGGGGCGGTGGACAGCCCCACGGCCTGGGCCAGCTCGGAAGGGCTCGGCGCGGTGAGCTTCGTGCCGTCACCGGTGATGACCAGCGGCAGCTTGGCCGGGCTGACGGCGGTCTTCTCCCCCACGACCTTCTCCCCGGCCGCCGCGAGCAGCTCGGAGCCCTCGGGCGAGTCGGCCAGCATCCAGCGGTAGGGCACCTGGTTGCGCGACAGGAAGTCCCTGACCTCGTACGAGGGGGCCGACCAGCGCGCTCCCACCACCCGCAGCTCGTCGGACTCGCGCCGGTCCGTCCGCTGCCAGGCGTCGAGCTGGGCGTCCAGCACCGGGTAGAACTTCTCCTCCGGCGGGTCCCAGGGCTTGAGCAGGTAGTGGTCGAGGTCGACCACGTTGATCGCCTGGATCGCGGCCTCGGTGTCGGCGTAGGCGGTCAGCAGCACTCGGCGCGCGTAGGGATACAGGTCCATGGCCTGCTCCAGGAACTCCACGCCGTTCATCTGGGGCATCCGGTAGTCGGCGAGGATCGCCGCCACGTCGTCGCCCCGGAGCCGCAGCTCGCGGACGCTGGCGATGCCGTCGGCCGCTGTGTCGGCCCGGACGACCCGGTAGGAGTGGCCGTAGCGGCGCCGCAGGTCGCGGGCGACGGAACGGGACACCCCGGGATCGTCGTCGACCGTCATGATGACCGGTTTTTCCATGTCCTGCCTTCCCCCGATATGGAGACATCCGATATGGAGACAATCTCTCCGAAGGATGTCATACCAGTGTTAAACCAACATCTGTCAGGCGTGGTCGTGGGGGACAGGGGTCCCAGGGGGCGGAGGAGAACCGTAGGGACGGTGACCGGGCATCCCGGCGGCGCGCAACAGGGCGGCCGGGCGGTCGCGGTCCGAGAGGAAGCGCCTGAGCTCGGGGGTGGCGGCCCAGAGCTCGCGCATGGCCTCGTGCCCGACCCGGCCGGCGAGGATCTGCAGGGCGATGTCCTGCCTGACGTACTCGACCGCCATCGCGACGACGGCCGGGTCCTCGGTGTAGACGCCCCACGCGGTGCCGCCGGCGAAGCCGCCGACCAGGGCCTCCCGCCGGTCGCCCGTGACGACCAGCAGCCGGTGGTCCGGGTTCTCCTTCGCGCTCCCCTCGCCCTCGGGGACGGCGCCGGGGGAGGGGAAGCGGTGCTCGTACAGGTTCCCGACCGGCTCCCGCGCCGCTCCGAAGTGCATCACCGAGGTCTCGACCCCGCGCTCGACCGCCCGCTTGATCAGCGGCGAGAGCAGCGTCATCTCCTCGGGCCAGATCGACAGGAACAGGTCGCCCCGTGCCCCGGCCACCACGTCCTCGGCCCGTTCGAGCAGCGCCCCGGCGTCCTTGAGGTTGTGGATCAGGTACGCCTTGGGCGGCGCCACGATCGCGGGCAGCGCGACCTCCAGCGACTCGATCGAGTCGTCGAACTCCCTGCGCATGCGCTCCAGCAGGGACCTCGGCGGCAGCGGCAGGTAGTCGGTGGCGTCGTCGGAGCCGCGCAGCTCGTAGGCCGCGCCCTTGGCCACCAGCTTGCCGAGCGTCTCGTAGACGGTGCTGCGCGGCACGCCTGAACGTTTGGCGACCTCGTAGCCGTTGAGAGGCTGTCCGGCACCGACCAGGGTGACGTACGCCTTGGCCTCGTAGCCCGACATGCCCAAGCGCTGTAATTGCTCCACTACGTCCCGCATCGCAGTTATGGTACGGCGCCAGCTACCCGTTTAGCGCTGTCCTAAAGCACCTGTTTTGTAGGATTTTCGTGACGTGAAGTCTTCCCGGCCCGTGGAACTGGGGTAACGGAACCGGGGAGCGCTCCATGCGTAAATATTTTACTTTTATTCGGTTCTGATGGATTCATCGTGCGTGCTCAGGAGCCCGGTGGCGAGCACGCGCCAGGGCCCGTCCCGGCCCCGACCCCGGCCGGTGCGGCGGGGGTCTCCGGGAGGGTGTGCCGTGAAGCCGTGGCCCGTCCCGTGCGGGTGGGACGGGTGGTAATTTCGGTCCGACTCGCGCTTTCGGCCGCGGCCCCGCTACGGCGCCCGCAGGGCCCGCAGGGCGAACTCCACGACCGTGTCGGCGTACTCGTGGGTCAGAGGGGCGGTACGCAGGATCCAGCGGTGGAAGATCGGCCCGTACAGCAGCTCGACGGCCACGCCCAGGTCCGCGTCCTCGGCCACCTGGCCCGCCTGCTGGGCGCCGCGCAGCCGGTCCCTGGTCGCCTCCAGGTGCGGCCCCATGATCCGCCCGGTGATCTCGGTGTTGATCCCGGGGTCGTTCAGCGACTCGACGGTCAGCGCCCGGCTCATCGCGTCGAGCCTGGGATCGTTGTACTCGTCGACGATGGCCCGCAGCACGACGCGCAGGTCGGCCCCGAGGTCGCCGGTGTCGGGCAGCGCGAGGTCGCCGCCCTCGCCTCCGGTCTGGGAGAGGACGGCGTCGACGAACACGGCGCCCTTGGAGGGCCACCAGCGGTAGATCGTCTGCTTGCCCACCCCCGCGCGGGCGGCGATCGCCTCCACCGTCAGCTTGGCGTATCCGGCCTCGGCGACCAGGTCGAAGGCGGCGCTCAGGATGGCCTGGCGCGACTGCTCGCTGCGACGGGCCGGGTTCGGTGTTTTCACGGGGCCGAATGTACCATTTGCGAGTCGCAACGTCTCGTCTTGCCCGGATCATCGCACTCGTCGCGCTCGGCGGTCTCGCGGGCCGGTCCTCCCGGAGGCGGTCCGGACACCGGCGGCCGGGCCGGGGGCGGGAGGGCGGAGGAACGCCGAAGGCCGCGGACGCCCCCGGCAGGGTGTTCGCGGCCTTCGAGTCTGCGGCCGGGATCAGACCTGGTCGGCCTTCTCCAGGGCGGAGCAGCAGGTGTTCACGATGAGGCGGGTGACCAGGTAGGGGTCGACGTTGGCGTTCGGACGCCGGTCCTCGATGTAGCCCTTCTTCTCCACCTCGACCTGCCACGGGATACGGACCGAGGCGCCGCGGTCGGAGACGCCGTAGCTGAACTCGTTCCAGGGGGCGGTCTCGTGAAGGCCGGTGAGGCGGTCCTCGATGCCGGAGCCGTAGTGCTTGACGTGCTCCAGGGCGTTCGCGGCGAGGGCCTCGCAGGCGGTGATGATCGGGTCGTACTTCTCGCGCATCGCCTTGGTGGAGAAGTTGGTGTGCGCGCCCGCGCCGTTCCAGTCGCCCTTCACCGGCTTGGCGTCCAGGGTGGCGGCGACGTTGAAGTCCTCGGCGGTGCGGTAGAGCAGCCAGCGGGCGATCCACATGTGGTCGGAGGCCTCGAGGGGACCGGCCGGGCCGATCTGGAACTCCCACTGGCCCGGCATGACCTCGGCGTTGATGCCGGAGATGGCCAGGCCCGCCTCGATGCAGTAGTCGAGGTGCTTCTCGACGATCTCGCGGCCGAAGACCTCGTCGGCGCCGACGCCGCAGTAGTAGCCACCCTGCGGGGCCGGGAAGCCGCCGATCGGGAAGCCGAGCGGGCGGCCCTCCTTGAAGAAGGTGTACTCCTGCTCGATGCCGAACCAGGACTCCTGGCCGGCGTACTTCTCGGCGACCTCGACGAGGGCGGCGCGGGTGTTGCTGGAGTGCGGGGTCATGTCGATGTTGAGCACCTCGCACAACACCAGCACGTTGCTGCCGCCGCGGATCGGGTCCGGGCAGGTGAAGACCGGCTTGAGCACGCGGTCCGAGGAGGAGCCGTCGGCCTGGTTGGTGCTGGACCCGTCGAAGCCCCAGATCGGGAGCTCCGCACCGTCCGCCATCACCCTGGTCTTGGAACGAAGCTTGGCGGTCGGCTCGGTGCCGTCGATCCAGATGTATTCAGCCTTGAAGGTCATCGGCGGAGTCCTTGAGGATGGAGGGATCTGCTGCCCTCAAAGATTCGCAAGTCGCGATTTCGCAACTGTTGCCCGTGTGTGAACAGGGTGTTACCCAGGCCTATATGGGCAGGCAGTGGCCGTATTGAAATCCGCACACGCCCGTTTCAGGGCTGTGAGCTGCCCTTTCGCGGGACGATTGGAACGATGGAGACATCCGTCACAGCGGAAACGGATTATTGCTCTAGAGTGGTTTTGTCACCTTTGCCCCACATGAGATTAGGGCGTCCCAAAAACGCGGGCCGAGACCGACTCGTGGGCGAGCCGTCGCATGATGTCGAGAACCCTGCCGTACACGACGGTGCCGAGGACCATGGCCTCGACCGCGGCCTCGCGGGACCCGTCGCGCGGGATGGTGCCGATCTCGTGCTCGGTCACGAGCCGCAGGGCGGCGTCGGCGTAGGGCCGCAGGGCCTCGCCGCCGGTGGGCATGCCGAGCCGTCCGAGGGTGAGGATGGCCTGGGCCAGCTCGTCGCGGGCCGGGGCGGTGGGATCGACCTGCCAGCCGAGCCCGGCGATCACGGCGTCGGCCTCGGCGCGGGCGCGTGTCCACTCCTCGCCGGACGCGTGCGGCTCGACCGCGGGCGCGATGGCGTAATGCGCGGTGCCGAGGACGTGGTGCAGGTTCAGGTTCTCGTCGTCGACGGCGGCCGTCACCTTGCCGATGGAGGCGATGGACAGCCGGCCGACCTCCAGCAGTGCCCGGATCAGCCGCAGCCTGCGCAGGTGGTCCTCGCCGTACCGCGCCCTGGTGGCGGAGGTCTGTTCTCCGGCGGGGAGCAGGCCCTCGCGCAGGTAGTACTTGATCGTCGGAATGGGCACGCCCGATGCGGCGCTGAGCTCGGATATCCGCATCGTTGGATAGTACAGGTAGCCAATGCGGGGAGCGGTCTCGGGCCCCGGCCGCGAGGCGGGCCTAGTGGAGCGAGGGGCGGACGTCGATGACGGTCATCCCCGCGGCGAGGGCGGAGGCCACCCCCTCGTCGGTGTCCTCGTAGGCGACGCAGGCGTACGGGGCGACGCCGAGAAGACGCGCCGCGAGGAGATAGACGTCGGGGGCCGGCTTGCCGTAGCGGACGTCGTCCCTGGTGACCACGGTGTCGAAGAGGGGGCGCAGGCCGGTGACGCGCAGGGTCTCCTCCACGGCCTGGCGGGCGCCTCCCGAGGCCACGGCCATCGGCACCCGTCCCCGGTGCGCCTCGGCGACCGCGCTGACCGGCCGGTGCGGGGTGACCGTGTGGATCAACCACTGGTAGGCGTCCAGCGCCGCGGTGCGCACCGCGTGGTAGTCGAACTCGGCCCCGGTCTCGGTCTCCAGCTCGGCCAGCAGGCGGTCGGCGGACAGGCCGGTGCGGGCCTGGTACCACGCGGGGTCGAGGTCCACCTGCCATCCCGCCAGGGCGGTCCGCCAGGCGTTCTCGTTGGCGGAGGCGGTGTCGACGAGGGTCCCGTCACAGTCGAAGATCAGGGCGGCGTACGGGGTGGAGGGCTGGAGTCGCTGGTGAAGCATGGTCGCCTAACGCGTGACGGTGGATCCGCCACCACTTTACCGTTGACGGTTCATCGCTCATGAAAACAGGTAAGCACTTGCCTGGGGGGTGGTCGCGTCACCATGAAGCCGGTGAGACCGCGACGGCGAGCGCGCGGGCGCGAGGGCCCGCCGGAGCCGGGGAGGGCCTAGCTGATCTCGCCCCAGCCGTCGTGCCGAGCCTCGGCCAGCTCGGCCTCCATCTCCTCCAGCTCCTGCATGAACCCCTGGAACCCCTTCGGGCCCAGGCGGCGCCAGACGAGCAGCTGCAGGGACCGCGTCTCCTCGTCGACGGGCTGCTCCTGGCGGAGCGGTGCCAGCAGCTCCTGAGCCTGCCGGTCGGCCGCCTGGAGCTCCTCGACGGTGAAGCGGATGCCGTGCTCGCGCTCCAGCAGCCGGATGTGCGGGTCGTTGCGCAATCTCTGGTCCCAGGCGCGCCGGGCGCGCCTGGCGGCCAGCTCGTCGTGGACGTGCGCGCTGGAAACCTGGTGCGGCGTGTCGGCCGGACGTCGAGTCATCTGGGGTTCGCCTCCGTCGGGCGGCTCGTTTTCTGGAACCTCTGTTAGAAACGACGCTCGAAAGGCGCCGAAGGTTGTCGGAATTTTCGTGAAGCCCCGGCACCACGGGCGTGATACCCCGTCCGCGCCCCCACTCGTGCCCCATCCGTGCCCCGCCCGCGTCCCCGTCCGTGCCCGCCCGCGCCCCCGCCCGTGCCCGGAACCGCCCCGATCGCGCTCCCGACGGTCTTGACGCGAGCTTGACTTGAGAATAATTTTCACCCAGATGACTTTCAATGAAAGGAATGCTTGTGGCCGCAGGTGCGCTCGGACGTATCCAGACCGAGACGCCCGCGCTGCCCGAGGCGCTGCGCCGGGTGGGGGAGGCGATCCTGGCCGACCCCGCCGAGGCGGCGCGATCCACGATCATCACGCTGGCCGAGCGGAGCGGCAGCTCGCCCGCCACGGTGACCCGCTTCTGCCGGGTGTTCGGCTTCGCCGGGTACGCGGGGCTGCGGGTCGCGCTGGCCACGGAGAACGGGCGCGCCGCCCAGGCCAACTGGGACGCGGGGGTGGGTCACGAGATCGGCCCCACCGACCCGCTCGACGCGGCGATCGGCGTGATGGCCGCCGCCGACTCCCGGCTCATCCAGGAGACCGCGGCCCAGCTGGACGCGGGCACCGTCGCCACGGTCGCGGAGGCCATCGTCGCGGCCCGCCGCGTCCTCATCTTCGGGGTCTCCACCAGCGGGGCGGTGGCCCTGATGATGGGCGGGCGGCTGCGCCGCATCCGGGTCCCCTGCTGGAGCCACGCCGACGCGCACGAGGCCCTCGCCGACGCCGCGCTGCTCGGCGAGGGCGACGTCGCGATCGGCATCTCCCACCAGGGCCGTACCCGCGAGGTGCTGGAGTCCCTCGGCGAGGCCGGGGACCGGGGCGCGCTGACCGTCGCGGTCACCTCCTTCGCCCGCTCCCCGCTGGCCGAGCTGTCCGACCTGGTGCTGACCACGGCCAGCCGCGAGACCACCTTCCGGCTGGGCGGCCTGGCCGCCGTCCACTCCCAGCTCTTCGTCCTCGACACCGTCTATGTCGCGGTCGCGCAGCGCACCTACGAGCAGACCAACGAGGCCTTCGAGTTGACGATCCGGGCTCTGGAGAGCCATCGCGTGGAGAGGAGCTGACCGTGGAGATCGGTGCTTCCGAATACGTTCACGAGGTCAAGGCCCTGGTGGACGAGGTTTCCAGGACCCAGACCGCCGCGGTGGGGGCCGCGGCGGCGCTGATCGTCGAGTCCCTGCGCGGCGGCGGCGTGATCCAGGCGTTCGGCTCCGGGCACTCCGAGGCGATCGCCATGGAGATCGCCGGGCGCGCGGGCGGCCTGGTGCCCAGCAACCGCCTGGCCCTGCGCGACGTCGTCCTGTACGGGGACGCCCCGGTCGGCACCCTTCTGGGAGTCCCCGGAGAGCTGGAGCGCGACCCCTCGGTCGCCCGGCGGATCTACGACCTGGCTCCCGTCCAGCCGCGGGACGTGTTCGTGCTGATCTCCAGTTCCGGGGTGAACGGGTCGGTGGTCGAGCTGGCCTCGATCGTCAAGGAGCACGGGCACGACCTGATCGCCCTGACGTCGGTGCAGCACAGCACCGCGATGACCTCCCGCCACCCCTCGGGCCGCAAGCTGCTCGACCTCGCCGACGTGGTGCTCGACAACCGCGCCCCGTACGGCGACGCGGTCCTCCCGCTCCAGGACGGCGGCACGTTCGGGGCGGTGTCCACGATCACCTCGGCGCTGCTGGCCCAGATGGTCGTGGCCGAGGTGGTGCGCGGCCTGGCCGAGGCGGGCCTGACCCCGCCGATCTACCGCTCCGCCAACGTGACCGGCGGCGACGAGCACAACCGCGCCCTTGAGAACCGCTACGCCGGAAGGATCCGGCGAGGTGCCTGACCACCGCCTTCCACTCCCAGGCGACTTCCAGGAGGAAGCATGACCCAGCTATCCAGGCGTGAGCTCCTGCGCAGCGCGGCCCTGGCGGGCATCGCCCTGCCGGTCCTGTCCGCGTGCGCCACCCCCGCGGGCAACGGCGGCGCTGCGTCCTCGGCGCCCGTCGTCGGGGCCACCACCGCGGCCAACCCGCTCGGCTTCGCCGAGGACAGGCCCCTGGAGATCTGGATCTTCGACGGCGGTTTCGGCGACGCCTACGCCACGGACGTCCACGAGCCGCTGCTCAAGGCCAAGCACCCCAAGCTGGAGATCAAGCACAACGCCACCAAGGAGGTCGCCAAGACCCTCCAGCCGCGCTTCGCCGGCGGCGACCCGCCGGAGCTCGTCAACAACTCCGGCGCCAACGCCATGGACTTCGGCGCCCTGGTCCAGGACGGCCAGCTCGCCGACCTCACGCCGCTGTACGACGCGCCCAGCTGGGACGACCCCGCGGTCAAGGTGCGCGACACGATCGACCCGAACGCGATCCAGCTGGGCAGCTACGACGGCAAGCCGTACGTCCTCAACTACGCCAACACCGTCTGGGGCATCTGGTACTCGCGCAAGCTCTTCGAGGCCGAGGGCTGGCAGGTCCCCAAGACCTGGGCCGACTTCCTGGCATTGTGCGAGACCATCAAGAAGTCGGGCAAGATGGCGCCCTTCACCTACGCGGGCAAGCACCCGTTCTACATCTACGAGACCATCCTCACGCTCGCCGCGAAGATCGGCGGCAAGGACGTGCTGAAGAACATCGACAACCTCCAGGAGGGCGCCTGGAAGGCCGAGCCGGTCAGGCAGGCCGCGGAGGCCTTCGTCGAGATCGGGTCGAAGTATCTGCTCCAGGGCACCGCCGGGCTCGACCACGTGCAGACCCAGACGGCGCACAACAAGGGCCAGGTCGCCATGCTGCCCTGCGGCTCCTGGCTGGAGAACGAGCAGAAGGACTCCACCCCGGCCGGCTTCGACTACGCGATGTTCGCGCTCCCCGACTTCGGCTCCTCCGACGCCCTCCCGTACGGCACCCTGCACGGCCAGCCGGGCGAGGAGTACGTCGTCCCGGCGAAGTCGGCCAACCCCCGCGCGGGCCTGGAGTACATGCGCGCCATGCTCTCCAAGGAGGGCGCGGGCAAGTTCATGGAGATGGTCTCCACGCTCACGGTCGTCAAGGGCGCCGGCGAGGGCCGCACGCTCAAGCCCGGCCTGAAGAGCGCCTCGACCGCGCTGGAGGCGGCGGGCGACAACGCCGTCTGGTTCCTGTTCCGCAAGTGGTACGTCGAGCTGCACGACGAGGTGGCCGCCGCGACCGGGCAGCTCATGGCCGGCAAGCTGACCGTCGACCAGTGGGCGGACCGGGCGCAGGGCAAGGCCGACGCCATCAAGAAGGACTCCTCGGTGAAGAAGTTCAGCCGGTGACGGCGGCACGCGGCGGACCGTTCAGGGGACGGCCCGCCGGTCACGAGGCACGGCGGGACGGGGAAGGGTGACCAGGTCATGAACGACGACAGGACGACGCCGGCGGGCGCCGGCGAGCCGCAGAGGGAACGGTAAGCCGGCGATGGACCACGGCAGGACACGGTTCGTCGCGGGGTTCCTCGCGATCCCGGTGGCGCTCTACGTGATCTATGTGATCGCGCCCTACGCGCAGGCCTTCTACATCGCGTTCACCGACTGGCGCGGGGTGAACGCGAGCCCGCGCCTCGTGGGCCTGGAGAACTTCCGGCGGCTCCTGGCGGACAACGTGTTCTGGCAGGCGGTCGGCCACAACCTCGTCCTGCTGATCCTGATGCCGATCCTCACCCTCGGGATCGCGCTCTTCTTCGCCTTCCTGCTCAACGCGGGCGGGCGGGGCGGCACCGGGGGCATCTGGGGGTCGAAGTTCTACCGCGTGGTGTTCTTCTTCCCCCAGGTGCTGGCCGTCGCCGTGGTCGCCGTACTGTTCCAGCAGGTCTTCAGGCCCGACCGCAGCGGCATGCTCAACGCGCCGCTCATCGCCCTGGGGTTCGAGCCGATCGGCTTCCTGTCCAGCACCGACGTCGCGTTCTGGTCGATCCTCGCTGTGCTGGTCTGGCAGGCGGTCGGCTTCTACGTCGTGCTCTTCTCCGCGGGCATCGCCTCCATCCCGCGCGACCTGTTCGAGGCGGCGGCGATCGACGGCGCGGGGGGAGCGCAGCTGTTCCTGCGGGTCACGCTGCCGCTGCTGTGGGACACCATTCAGGTCGGCTGGGTCTATCTCGGCATCGCCGCACTGGACGTCTTCGCCATCGTGTGGGTGATGACGGCCGAGCACGGCGGCCCCGACCACTCCACGACCGTGATGGCGGCGGAGATCTACCGCACCGCCTTCCAGTACTTCAAGTTCGGCTACGCCTCGGCGATGGGCGTGGTGCTGTTCTTCTTCACCATCGGGTTCGCGGCGCTGGCCCTGCGCCTGTCGCGGCGTGAGCGGATCGAGTTCTAGTGGCGGACGTCGTGATTCCCCGGAGCAGGGCCCTCGCCCGCGAGGAGCGCAGGAGGCGCCTGGGACCCCTGTCGGCCCTGACGCACGTCGCGCTGCTGGTCTGGACGGTCCTGGTCGTCGTGCCGATCGTGTGGACGTTCCTGGCGTCCGTGAAGAGCGAGGACGAGATCTTCGGCGACGCCTGGTCGCTGCCGGCCTCCATCCGCCTCGACAACTGGGCCCGCGCCTGGGAGCAGGCGCACATCGGCCAGTACATGATCAACAGCGTCGTCGTGGTGGCCTTCGGCACCTTCGGCACGATGCTGTTCGGCTCGATGGCCGCGTACGTGCTGGCCCGCTACCGCTTCCGGGGCAACCGGGCGATCTATCTGCTGTTCGTCTCCGGCCTGGCCTTCCCGGTCTACCTGGCGCTGACCCCGCTGTTCTTCGTCGTGCAGAACATGGGGACGCTCCCGGTGGTCGGCCCGTTCATCGGACTGAACACGCACGGCGGGCTGGTGCTGGTCTACATCGCCTACTCGCTGCCCTTCACCGTCTTCTTCCTCGCGGCCTTCTTCAGGACGCTGCCGGGAGCGGTGGCCGAGGCGGCCTTCGTGGACGGGGCCTCGCACGCCCGGGTGTTCTTCCAGATCATGCTGCCGATGGCCAAGCCGGGCATCGTCAGCGTGACCATCTTCAACGTGCTGGGCCAGTGGAACCAGTACCAGCTGCCCCTGGTCCTGCTCAACTCCGACCGGGACAAGTGGGTGCTCACCCAGGGCATCGCCGACATCTCCACGGCCGCGGGCTACGACGCCGACTGGTCGGCCCTGTTCGCCGCGCTGAGCATGGCGATCCTGCCGATGCTGATCGTCTACACGCTCTTCCAGAGTCAGATCCAGAAGGGCCTCACCGCGGGCGCGATCAAGTAGGGCCGCTTAAGCCTTTCCTAAGGCTGCCTTCAGGTTCGGCCGGCGCGAACGGGTTGACAGGCGGGGAGTGCTGCGGGGTAAGTTCGTTAGGAAGGTTTCCTAACGAACGATGCGGGTCCCCTCACCCGGGGCCGCCCCTTCGCCCGAGCCCTGCACCTGGTCGTCCCCGTCCCTGTCCTGCCCCCGGCCCCTCCCCGGAGAGCCTTCGCGGACCCGCCCTCCTCCATCGAGGGTGTTCCCCCTCCGGAGAGCCTCCGGGCGTTCCTTCCTCCCCTTCCCCTGGAGAGACACGTGTCCTTCTCGTCGAACCCCCGCTCCGGCCGCCGTAGCCCGCGCTTCCTGCTGGCCTCGGCCGCGGTCGCCGTCCCGGTCCTGATCGCCCCCGCCGGTGCCGGGCACGCCGCCACGCTCTCGCCCGCGGAGGCCACGGGCGCGGCGCCCGCGGGTCTGTCCGTCTCCTCCGCCGCGGTCGACCTCACCGACCCGCGCAAGAAGGACATCGCCATGCAGCTGGTGTCCAGCGCCGAGAACTCCTCGCTGAACTGGAAGGCGCAGTACAAGTACATCGAGGACATCGACGACGGCCGCGGCTACACCGCCGGGATCATCGGCTTCTGCTCGGGCACCGGGGACATGCTCGACCTCGTTGAGCGCTACGCCCGGCTCAAGCCGGGGAACGTGCTCGCCAAGTATCTTCCCGCCCTGCGCAAGGTCGACGGCACCGACTCCCACAAGGGCCTCGACCCGAACTACACCAAGGACTGGGCCACCGCCGCCAAGGACACGGTCTTCCAGCAGGCCCAGAACGACGAGCGCGACCGGGTCTACTTCAACCCCGCGGTCAACCAGGCCAAGAAGGACGGCCTGCGCGCCCTCGGGCAGTTCGCCTACTACGACGCCATCGTCATGCACGGCGGCGGCACCGACCCCCAGAGCTTCGGCGCGATCCGCAAGAACGCCCTGAAGAAGGCGAAGCCCCCCGCGCAGGGCGGCGACGAGAAGAAGTATCTGCACGCCTTCCTCGACGCCCGCAAGGTCGCCATGAAGGCCGAGGAGGCCCACGAGGACACCAGCCGCGTCGACACCGCCCAGCGCGTCTTCCTCAACAACGGCAACCTCGACCTCAACACCCCGCTGTCCTGGAAGGTCTACGGGGACCCCTTCAAGATCAGCTGACCCCCCGCGAGGCCCCGGCGGCACCCCACCCCGCCGGGGCCTCTCCGCGACACCCCCGATCGGCGCCGTTGACGCTCTCGAATAACGAGAGTCATCGTCAGCCATATGAGAGCGTCGGCCCTCAGCCTGGATCCACGGCGTGAATTCTTGTGATCATTCTTCGGTCCAATTCCTCCGCGAGGGCCGTTTCGGCTGGTGAGACGCGGCCCGCACCCCGGACAGGCCCGCGCCCACCCGCTCCAGGATCTGGTCGCGTGCAGCGTCGCCGAGTAGCGCGAGCCCATCGTGGAGCAGATCTGGGCCCGCGACCTCACCTGAACCCCGGGCGCGTCCGGGTGGACGCGAACAACCGGGCGCGCACGGATCACTCGCTCAGCCCGATCCGCGCGTGCAGCCGCCGCAGGGGGCCGGGCGCCCACCAGTTGGCCCGGCCCGCGAGCCGCATGAAGGCCGGCACCATGATCGCCCGGATGATCGTGGCATCCACCAGGATCGCCACCGCCATCCCGACGCCGAGCATCTGCACGAAGGAGACGCCCGCGGTGACATAGGCCGCGAAGGAGATCGCCAGGATCGCACCGGCGGCGGTGATCAGCGGAGCACTGCGCTGGAGCCCTGCCGTGACGGCGGCGACGGTGTCGCCCGTGCGGTCGTACTCCTCCTTGATCCGCGACAGCAGGAACACCTCGTAGTCCATCGAGAGCCCGTACCCGATGCAGAACATCAGGATGGGAATGCTCGGATCGAGGGTGCCCGTCGCGGTGAAGCCGAGCAGGCCCGACAGGTTCCCATCCTGGTAGATCCACACGAGCGCGCCCAGCATCACCGACAGGCTCAGCAGGTTGAGCACCGTGGCCTTCAACGGGATCAGCAGGCTTCCCGTCATCAGGAACAGGATGACGAACGTCACCACGAGGATCAGCCCGAGCAGCAGCGGGAGCCGGTCCACCACCGCCTGCCGGTAGTCGCCGAGCTCTGCTGGGTAGCCGCCGACTAGCACCTCGAACGGCGCCGCCTGCGTCCGCACGTCCCGCACCAGGCCCACCGGATCACGCTCCATCAGCTCCGCGGTCGGCACCACGGACAGCCAGGTCCCCTCGTCGCCCTGGAACCGCCCGGGATCGCCGTCGCCGACCCGCTGCCCCTCGGCGTAGGATCCCGCCGCCGAGTCCACCTGGGCGACCCCGGGCAGCCGCGACAGCGCGGCCGCGTAGCCGGGCACCCCCGCCGCGTCGGCGGCCCCGGCGGAGACGACCTGCAGCGCGTCGCTCTCCTCCGCGGGGAACTCTGCCCGGATCACCTCGGAGGTCTGCCGCGCCGGCGCCGAGGTGGGCAGGATGCGATCGTCTGCGACGCCGAAGTTCAGCCCGAGGAAGGGCGAGCCGAGCAGCAGGAGCACCACCGTCGCCACTCCGCCGAAGATCAGCGGCTTGCGCATGACGCGCGTGGCCAGGCCGCGCCAGAACGTGCCGTTCTCCTCCTTCGTACGGCGGGGCAGCACCCGGTCACCGATCGCGGCGAGCACCGCGGGCAGGACGATCATGGCACCGACCACTCCCCCGATGACCACCGCGATCCCCGCGTAGCCGAAGGACCGGAAGAAGTCGAAGGGCATCAGCAGCAGCACCGCGAGCGAGGCCGCCACGGTCACCCCACTGAAGATCACCGTACGGCCTGCCTTCTCGACGCTTCTGGCGACCGCCTCGTGCCGGTCATGGCCCAGCCGTACCTCCTCGCGGAACCGCGAGACTATGAACAGCGCGTAGTCGATGCCGAGGCCGAGGCCGAGCGCCAGCGTCAGGTTGAGCGCGAAGGTGGAGACATCGGAGTAGAGCAGCGGCAGGCGGATCAGAGCCAGCGAGACCACCATCACGAAGACGCCCAGCACGATGGGCACCACGGCCGCCACCAGGCGGCGTAGGAAGATCCAGAGCAGTATGAACACCAGGGGAAAGATCACCATCTCGGCCCGCACGAAGTCCTGCCTGGCCAGCGGGACGGTCTGGCGGTAGACCTCCTCCCCGCCACCCGCCTGAACGGTGATCGTGTCGTTGCCTCGGGTCACCTCGGGGATGATTCGCGGCAGGATCTGTCCCCTGACCAGGTTGGCGTCCCCCGGGATGCGCGCGAGCACGAGCGCGTGCGCGCGGTTCTCGCTGCGCAGCGTCGCGGGGGTGCCCCGCGACCAGTAGGAGGCGGCCTCGGCCACGCCGTCGAAGGCGGCCAGCCGGCTCGTCAGCTCCCGGCCGGCGGCGGCCACGGCGGGGTCGTCCACGTTCCCGCCCCTGGCGGTGACGAGCAGGACGAGGTCGGCACTACCCGTGCCGAACCGCTCGGCCAGCTCGTTCTGCGCCTGGTCGGACTCCGAGCCCGGCGCGTCGTAGCGGGCGAGGGACAGCCCGCTCACGGTGCCGGCCGCCAGCGTGCCCATGACGACCGTGCCGAGCAGGGCCAGGATCATCACCAGGCGGCGGCGCCGTACCAGCAGGTAGCCGAGGCGGCGCAGCGGGGGCACCGGCGGCGCGGCCACCGGAGGGGCATGGGTGCGGACGGTCATCTTGATCAACCCCGAAGTCGGTAAACTACTCGTATTTAGCGTTGGAATCAGAAATACAAGTAAAAGCTCGCATTTGTCAACGTGGACGGTGATCCGTGGTCGAGACACGCAAGCCTGTACGCCGCCAGGCGCGCGGCCTCAAACGCATGGAGGAGATCCTCGACGCGGCGGAGGAGGTGATCGCCGACATCGGCTACGCCGAGGCGACCACCAACGCGATCGCCGCGCGAGCCGGGATGTCGCCGGGCTCGCTGTACCAGTTCTTCCATAACAAGGAAGAGATCCTGGAGGCCCTGCTCGCCCGGTTCACCGACGGCAGGCGGCAGCACTGGAACGAGCGGCTGACCGGCGACGTGACGCGGATACCGCTGCCCGAGCTGGTCGACCAACTCGTCGATGAGATCGCCGACTTCAAGGGCAGCCGCCCCGCCTACTGGGCACTGCTGCACGGCTCGGCGACCGGCGACCGCCTGGCCTGGGCCTCCGAGCAGCTCCACGCGGGCATCGCCACGCGCGTCGCGCAGGTCCTCTCGATACGCGCCCCGCACCTGGACCAGGAGCGCTGTCTCACGCTGGCCACCATGTCGCTGGCGACGGTGAAGGCGGTCATGCCGCTTGTCGCCTCGGCGCCGCCGCAGCGCTCCGCCGAGCTCATCGCCGAGCTGAAGACGATGCTGGTGGGCTACCTGACCCCCGCACTCGGCGAGTGAGGGGCGGGTCGGCGCTCGCCACGTGCTCGCCCACCCGCCCGTCCAGACCGCAGCGCTCGGCCGCCGCATCACCGACACCAGCCCCGCATAGGCGACCAGGTGCTCCTCGTCGAAGATCGCATGGGTCTTGGCCGGAGCATGAAAGACTTGCACTTTGGAGGTGCCATCTCGAACTGGTTGACGGAAGCCTCAGGAACTCCCACCATCCCAGGTCGGAGGGCAATTCCTCGCGTTTTACGGCATTCGTGTCAGATTCGGCTCGGTGGATCCAAGCTCAGTCTTCTGTCGTTTTGCGAGGAATCCTGGTGGCTTGTTTGTTTCGCGTGGTCGGCAAGGGCGCGATCATTGATCTTGTCGATCTCCGGGGGCAAGGCTCATTCGGGTGCGGCCGCGTGACGCAACAGGGCCGCACTCTCTGTTACCGATTGGTATCCACGCGCGTTGGGTTCATTTGATCTAACCTTGACCCGGGCATGTTGCGCGGATGCGCATGTGGAACTATCATTAACCCGTTGCTGCCCGCCGTTCTCCGGAACTGGCGGGCATTTTATTTTCCGGGGTGCACAGTGGTGGTCAGCGACACGCTCGCCGCATGTGTTTTGATTGACTATCAGAACATTCACCTCACGGCCTGGGATCTGTATCCCCCTCATGGGGTTCCGGTAAAGGAAGCGCTTATTGATCCTCTGGCTTTCGCCGAGCGCGTGCTCCAAGTTCGTGCCGCCCGTCAGCAGCCCCATCAGAAGACGCTCACCCTTGCCAAGGTCTGTGTTTACCGGGGTGCTCCGAGCAACGCCAAGGAGCCGGTTCTCTACAGCGTCAGCCAACGTCAGCGGGCGGCGTGGACACGCGATGCGAGGGTTTGCGTAACATATCGCACACTTCGGTACCCATCAGACTGGGGAAAGCCCTCACGCTTTGACCGCCCCCGCGAAAAGGGGATTGACGTCATGATTGCCCTTGAATTAGTGCAACAGGCCCAGTCTGGACCGTACAACGTTGTCATCCTCGCCTCGCATGACACCGACATGGAGCCGGCGTTGGAAATGGCGGCCCGGGTGGGACGGGTGAAGGTCGAGACGGCGGGCTGGGACGGATCCCGTCGACTCAAGATCCCGGGGCGAAACCTGTGGCACACGACGTTGAGTGCCAGGGATTTTGTCCTCGTCAAGGATCGCCGCAATTACGGATGAAGCATGCGGCTCTCGTCGGGTAATGCGATGGCGGCGTCCGGGCTATCGGGTCGGTAGGTTCTTCAGGGCCTCGCGGCGGCTCAGGCCGCTGATGCGGGTGTGGTCGACGTAGCGGACGACCTCGCCGGGGTTCGTCTTGGCGTACTCGCGCAGGGCCCAGCCGATCGCCTTGCGGGCGAAGAAGTCGTTGTCGGACAGGCTCGGCTCGATGCAGGCGTACAGCAGGCCGGTGTCGGTGGCCGACTTGAAGCGGTTCTGGCTGAGGATGGCCGTACGGCGCTTCCACAGGTCGGTGCCGCGGGCCCAGCGGAGCATGAGGGGGCGCATGGTGTCGGGGAAGGCGGCGAGCAGGCCGCCGACGCGGTGGACGGCGAGCTCGTCGACGTAGTCCCACCAGGCTCCGGTGACGATCATCTCCTCGTACATCGGCAGCGCGTCGAGCGTCTGGAAGGCGCGGTAGAGGCGGAAGCCGGACAGTTCGATCGCCGCGTAGCGCTCCTCGCGGTATTCGGCCCCGCGCCACAGGGTCAGCGTCGCCTCCCGCCACACGGACGCCGCGTCGACGGGATAGTCGGCGAAGACCCGCTTCAGCGCGGCGCGGCGGGGCGCGGCCTGCACCCCGAGGAACGGCATCGACGACTTCATGTAGGCCTGCATGGCCGAGGCCTTGGCGGGATCGGCCGCGTCGGTGAGCGCCATCCGCACGGCTTTCTGCAGTATCTCCATGCTCGCCCACCACTTCCCGTTCGCTTCGCGGACGCTTGATTCTCACAGGCCGCGCCCCTCGCCGCGCCGGGTTCCGCGGGCGTCATGCCTTCTGGCTGCTCCGCTCACCGGTCGCCAGGCCGTCGAACAGGACGGTGATGTAGTGCTCGGCGAGGCCGGTGGTGTTGAGACGGCCTCCGGGGCGGAACCAGCGCACCGCCACCCAGATGGTGTCGCGGATCATGCGGTAGGTGAGCTTGGGGTCGACGTCGGCGCGGAACAGGCCGTCGGCCTGGCCGAGCTTGATCTGCTCCACCCACATGCGCTCGACCTCGTCCTCGGCCCTGACCAGGTAGTCGAAGCGGTCGCCGGGGAGTGACCTCAGATAGTTCCAGTCGTTCTGCATGACGGTGATCGCCGCGCGGTGGGGCTCCAGCGTGCTGAACCCGATGCGCACCATCTCTGAGAGGATCGTGCGGGGGTCGCCGTTCTGGTCCAGGGCGGTGCGGTAGCGGCCGACGAGGTCGTCGAGGAAGGTGGTCAGCACCTCGTCGACGATCGTCTCCTTGGAGTCGAAGTGGTGGTAGAGGCTTCCGGACAGGATGCCCGCCTCCTCCGCGATCTCCCGAACGGTGGTCGCCTGGAAGCCCTTGCGGGCGAAGAGCTCGGCGGCGAGCTTGACGAGATGGTCGCGGCGCTCTGAGGCGGGGCCGGATGTGGCCGCGCGCTTGGTCCCGCCCTGGCGCCTGACCGGGGTCGTGGTCGCGCCGCCGGAGTTCTTTCGCGTGTTCACGCCCCCATTATGAGCCCTTGCGCAATCGCTTGTTCACCTGAACGCGCCAGCTCATCCGTGTCCTCTTCCGTGACCAAATGCTTGCTACCTTTGATGCCGGGCGGGCGCGGAAGGGGGCGGGCGATGGGCGAGGCGTACGCCGCCGGCGCGGTCCGCGCCTCGGTGTGCCGCCGGGAGCGGGGCCCGTGCCGGGCGCCGGGCGGCCGGGGGTGAGCCCTTCCGTGCCCGGTGCCGCGCGGGCGGATTCACCGATGGCGGCGGCGAATCCGTCTTTCCCACGCGGGTGGTGGCGGGTCCCGCCGTACGGGGAGACCCTTCGTTTCCCGCCTCCCTATCAGCGGACCTTTGACTCGTCCATCGTTCCGATCTGCAAAATCCCGAGTCGAAGGCCTATGGTCAGCCCACTAGCAATTAGGAAACTTTCCTATTAGATTTGCGCCAAGCCGCTGTGGGAGCGCTTTCCCCAGGGGTCCGGTGACAACGTGGTGTCTGCGCGTCTTCGGCAGGAACGCCGACCGGCCGTCAGGCGAGGAGGGGTGAATGAAGCGCGGCCCAGAGCTGCTCCGTCTGGCGGAGACGGTCGTCTTTCCCGGCTTCGAGGGCAAGTCCCCGCCCGACTGGATCCGACGCCGTCTCGGCGAGGGACTGGCCGGGGTGGTGCTCTTCTCCAGGAACATCGCCACCCCCTCCCAGGTCGCCGATCTCACGGCCGCGCTCCGCGAGGAGAACCCCCAGGTCCTGGTCGGCATCGACGAGGAGTCCGGAGAGGTCACCCGCCTGGAGGCCGCGGACGGGAGCACCCGGCCGGGCAGCTTCGCCCTCGGCGTGGTCGACGACACCGGCCTCACCGAGGAACTCGCCGCCGACCTCGGCCGCGACCTGGCCCTGGCGGGCGTCAACCTCAACTTCGCCCCCTCGGCCGACGTGAACTCCAACCCCGACAACCCGGTCATCGGCCTGCGCTCCTTCGGCGCGGACCCCGACCTCGTCGCCCGGCACGCCGCCGCCTGGATCCGGGGGATGCAGTCGGCGGGGGTGGCCGCCTGCGCCAAGCACTTCCCCGGCCACGGCGACACCTCGGTCGACTCCCACCACGGGGTGCCGCTCGTCACCGCCACCCCCGGTGACCTGCGCGACGTGGCGCTGCGGCCATTCCGCACGGCCGTCGAGCAGGGGGTGCGCACGGTCATGACCGGGCACCTGCTCGTTCCCGCCCTGGACCCCGCGATGCCCGCCACCCTCAGCCGCCCGGTCCTGCACGACCTGCTCAGGGTCGAGCTGGGCTTCGAGGGCGTCATCGTCACCGACGGCATCGAGATGGCCGCCGTCTCCGGCCCGTACGGCATCGGCGGGGCCTCGGTCCTCGCCGTCGCCGCGGGCGCCGACGCGATCTGCGTGGGTGGCGAGCACGCGGGGGAGGAGACCGCGATCGGGATCCGCGACGCGATCGTGGACGCCGTGATCGAGGGCAGGCTCTCCGAGGAGCGGCTCGCCGACGCCTCCCGGCGCGTCTGCGAACTGGCCCTCTGGGCCACGACCACCCACCGGAGCGCGCTCTCGCGCCCCGGCACCTCCGGTCCAGGCACCCCGTCGATCGGCCTGGCCGCCGCCCGGCGGGCTCTGCGGATCACCCGCCGCTCCGCGGCCGCGGTGTTTCCCCTGCCCGCCCCGCCGCACGTCGTCGAGCTCGCCCCCGAGATGAACCTCGCCATCGAGAAGGACACTCCGTGGGGCGTCGGCGAGCCGCTCGGCAAGCTCCTCCCCGGCACCACGGTCACCCGGCTGGCCGCCTCCACCGCCACCGGAGGCGCCATCGAGGCCGTGCTCGCCGCGGCCGCCGAGCGGCCCCTGGTCATCGTCGTCCGCGACGCGCACCGCCACCCCTGGCAGGCCGACGCGCTCCGGCACCTGCTGGCCGCCCGCGCCGACGCCGTCGTGGTCGAGATGGGCCTGCCGGGCCGCTCCGACCTCGGCGCCGTCCACATCGCCACCCACGGGGCCGCCCGCGTCTGCGGCCAGGCCGCCGCCGAGCTCCTCGCCGGAGACACGGGCACCACCTGACCGCAAAGCGCCCTGCCCGGAGTACGGCGGTGAGGATTCTGTCGGGGCGGGCTGCTTGAATCGCGGGATGAATGCGGCACAGTTGCTGGCGGACCAGCGGGAGATCCACGGGGTCGATCTGGCCGGGCTCTCGCTCGGCGATCATCTGACCGGTGACGGGCCCTACGTGTTCAGGGAGTGCGATCTCACCGGCGCCGACCTCACCGGGGCGTCGCTGGTGGAGGCCTCGTTCGAGAGGTGCGTGCTGGATCGGGCCGACTTCCGCCGCGCGGACCTGGACGGGGCGCGTTTCTCCGGGGGCGGGGGAGCGGGGCTCAAGTTCGCGAACGCCGAGCTCGTCGACGCGACCTTCACCGACGTCGACCTGTCGGGCGCGCGCTTCGAGCTGGCCCTGCTCACCGACGTCACCTTCACCGGCTGCCGCATGATCGGCGCGGTGCTGTCCGCCTGCCGGGGCACCGGCTACCGGTTCGACGGCTCCAACCTGGCGCTGGCCGACCTCACCGGCTGCTCACTCCGAAGCCTCCACCTGCGGGGCGTCCGCTTCGACGACGCCAACCTGTCGGGCTGCGACTTCACCAAGACCGTGTTCGAAGACTGCCGCATGATCGGCGCCCGGATCGTCGAGACGGTCTTCACCAAGGCTGACCTGCGCGGCGCCGACCTCGGCGAGGTCGACGACACCCGGCTCCGGTCACTGCGCGGAGCGGTCATCAGCCCCACCCAGGCCGCCCTGATCCTCGCCGCCCGCGGCCTCACCGTGAACTGACGGTTCGGGGCCCGTCACGGCTTCGCCGTACCGGTTAAAGATCGCATCTAGACATGAAAGGTAAACAGCCGGGAAACTCTGCATGATCGTGGCGAAAGGGGCCCTGGCATGCGCGGGATCTGTGATGGGCGTGTGGTGATCGTGACCGGTGCCGGGCGCGGCATCGGCAGGGAGCACGCCCTGGAGTTCGCCAGGCAGGGAGCCAGGGTCGTGGTCAACGACCTCGGCACCGGCCGCGAGGGCGACGGGCGCTCCGCGGGCCCCGCCCTGGAGGTGGTCGAGGAGATCCGCGACCTGGGCGGCCGGGCCGTGGCCAACAGCGACGACGTCACCGAGTGGGACGGCGCGGCCCGCCTGGTCAAGATGGCGCTGAGCGCCTTCGGGCGGTTGGACGCACTGGTCAACAACGCCGGGTTCGTCCGTGACCGGATGCTGGTCTCGATGACCGAGCAGGAGTGGGACGACGTGATCCGGGTCCAGCTCAAGGGCCACTTCCTGCCGCTGCGGCACGCGGGCGCCCACTGGCGGGAGCGGTCGGAGGCGGGCGAGCCCGTGGACGCCCGGGTGATCAACACCTCCTCCGGGGCCGGGCTGTTCGGCGGCGTCGGCCAGGGCAACCACTCCGCGGCCACGGCGGGCGTCGTGGCACTCAGCCAGGTTGCCGCGGCGGAGCTCGGCCGCTACGGCGTCACGGTGAACGCGATCGTCCCGGCCGCTCGCACCCGGATGACCGGAGAGGTGCCCGCCACGCCGGCCGGGCCCGAGGGCGGCTTCGACGCCACGCACCCGGCCAACGTCGCCCCGCTGGTGGCCTGGCTCGGCTCGGCCGGGTCCCGGCACGTCACCGGCAGGGTCTTCGAGGTCGAGGGCGGGGCCATCTCCCTCGCCGACGGCTGGCGCCACGGCCCCCGCGCCGACCTGGGCGCCCGCTGGGACCCCGCCGACATCGGCGACGCCGTCGCCAAGCTCCTCGTCGACACCCCCGACCCGGAACCGGTTCGCGGGGCTTAGCTTGATCTTTGACCCGTCTGTCCAAGCCGGGCGGCAAGGGTGGTTTCTCGCTTGATGGTCTTGCTCGCGTCGTAGTGGTGTGCGGGTCGGCGGTTCTTGGAGCCGAGTGACCGTCCGGGGCCGGGCTTCACGGCTTTGGTAGTGATCGGCGGTTTTTTCAGCAACGTACATGATCACGCCAAGGCCGCCTTACTGTCTCGCGAACGGCCAAGGCGCCCATGGATCGACGAGCTGCCCGAAAGGGTGCGGGTTAAGATCAAGCTGCGGCGTCGGGCGGCGCGGGGACGTCGGCGATCCGGCTCGTCAGCAGGCCGTACGACGGAGAGTGCCCGCAGGTCTCCATGGTGGCGAAGCGCCGGTACCGCTCAGCTGTGTCCATCGGTTCTCCAGCATTAGGATCTGTCGCGATGACGACTTCCGCTTTGTCGGGCGCGCGGTGGCTGTTGCTGGACGATTACACCAGTGAGGTGGACGTCACGCCGGGCGTCTGCCACGACATCGACGGGCTCTTCGTGGACCTTGAGCCCGTCCCCCCACCCGAGATCTTCAGTTTGCTCGGCTGCGATCCGGCGGGTCCGCTGCTGAAGGCGCTGCGGCATACAGGGACCGAGCGGGCGTGGCTGCCCAGCATCGCCCTCGTTCCCGTCCACCGGCCGCAGCAGCGGCCCGCCAGGTGCCTGCAGCACGAGCACGGGTGCACATGCGATGAGGAGCTCATCGACGTCACCGTGGTCGACCGACGCCCGTCGGCGGCGCGGGCGGGTCTGGTGGACCTCGACTTACACGGATATATCCGACTGCTTCCGGAGTGGGGGATGCCGGAGGAGAAGCCCGACGTGACGGGGTTCCGCCTGGCCGCGCTCAATAACGAGAATCTCGGCGAGTGCCTGGATGTCGCCGGAGTCTTCCGCAAGCGCCCCACTACGCCCGTCCGGCCGGTGACGCTGATCGGCTTCCGTCCCGAAGCGCCGCTGCCAGGGGTTGTCGAGGGGTGCAGGATCACAGCGTCCGTCGTGGCCATCCAACGCGACGGACGCATCGCCGGAGGAGCCGGGGTGCTGTCGGCCACCGTCGTCTCGGTCTGCCCGTCAAGGTTGGGCGACGGCCTGCTGGACATCGCCCTCGACGGCGGGATGGAGGAGCCAACGCCGAGCGGCGCCCGCGAAATCTTCCAGATGTGGTACGACGGCGGCCCGGCCGAGCCCAACCTGTGGGCACGCTACGACCGGCTGCTGCGGCACGAATGGTCCGGCTTGGCGGCCAGTCACCGCCCTCAGGGCCTGCCTGACAAACCGGCTGGAACGACGTATCACCTCGACGGCCGTTTCGTCACCGACATCGACGCCTTCTACTGCGCCATCGGCGAGGCGATCAACGGTCCCGGCGGCTACTTCGGCTGGAACCTCGGCCACCTCGACGACTGCCTCGGCCACGGATGGGGTGCCGCCAGCCCATTCCGGCTGGTCTGGCACCACTCCGACGTGGCCCGCCGACATCTCGCCCCTGGTTATGACCGGCCGGACCACCGCCTGCGCGACTGGGGGCCTAGCGTCGAACTGGACGACCTCCTGGAGATCTTTTCCGAGCACGATATCGAGGTCGAGTTCCGCTGACTCAACCGCTGGTCGCCTCTCGTCTTGCGAGTCGACATGGCCTCACCGCCACAGTCCGCGATGGGTCACCATCTGCACCAACAGGGCAAATACGGAAATCGGAGGTTAAAAGCCAAGTTTAGGCCCTGTTCGGGATCCGGATCATGAGGTGGCGGATCCGTCCGCGCGATGCGATCCGGCCACCTGGCCTGGAGCTACCTCGGACTCGCGTGTGAGGTGGCGAAGGGTGGTGGCATAGGCTTTCAGAGCCTGATGGAGATCGCCCGTGGTGTGCCCGGGTTGATGTGGCCGTCCGGTCCCGTTCGCCGTCGTGGCGCCGGTGGTACCGCCCCAAGGGCGCCGAAAGAGGAGAAGCCGATGTCCGATTCGGTGTCGTGGCCGTTCAGGCTGCCGGTCGTGCAGGCTCCCATGGCGGGTGGGGCGTCCACCCCCGAACTGGTCGCGGCCGTGTCCGAAGCCGGCGGCCTGGGGTTTCTCGCGGCCGGCTACAAGACGGCCGCGCAGATGCGCCAGGAGATCGAGCGGACGCGTGAGCTCACGTCCCGTCCGTTCGGGGTGAATGTGTTCATGCCGACGGCCGACGAGGTCGATCAGGCTGAGATCGACGCCTATGCGCGGGTCATCGAGGGGGAGGCGCAGCGGCTGGGCGCCACCCTGGGGGTCCCGCGCGGGGGTGATGACGATTTCCCCGCCAAGGTCGCGGATCTGCTGGCGGATCCGCCCGCGGTGGTGGGGTTCACGTTCGGCTGTCCGGAGGACGAGCTGATCCAGGCGTTCCGCCACCGGGGGACCACCGTGGTGGTCACGGTGACGTCGGCGGACGAGGCGCGGCTGGCCTCGGCGGCCGACGTGCTGTGCGTCCAGGGGGAGGAGGCGGGTGGCCATCGCGGGTCGTTCACCAACGCGGACGTCGAGGCCATGAGCCTGGAGCGCCTGCTGTCCCGGGTACGAGAGGTGTCACGGCTTCCCCTCATCGCGGCCGGCGGTATCGCCTCGGCCGCCGACGTCTCCCGGATCCTGTCCGCGGGAGCGGTCGCGGCCGTGGCGGGCACCGCCTACCTGCTCTGTCCCGAGAGCGGCACCAGCGTGGTCCACCGTGCGGCGCTGACCGATCCCCGCTTCACCCGCACCGCCGTGACCAGAGCCTTCACCGGACGTCCGGCGCGCGGCCTGGTCAACCGATTCATGACGGAGTACTCCGGCCGGGCGCCCGCGGCCTATCCGCAGATCCATCACCTGACGGCGCCGCTACGGCGCGCCGCGGTGGCCGGCGGGGACGCCGAGACACTGCACCTGTGGGCCGGGACCTCCTGGAACCAGGCACGGAACACACCGGCGGCGGACATCACCACGGACCTGTCCGCGATCTGAGAACGACCTTCGAAGTCTCCGGCCCGCCCGCGGACCCTGAGCGGTCCGGATCGCGTTGAGGCGGGGCAGGGATGCGTCCCTCCCCGTAGCGTCAAGTCCTCATCACCCCTGTGAGGGGTCGCAACCGCGTCATCTCGAGCTGGATCAATGGATGGAGGAGCGTCCTCATCACCCTGCGAGGGGTCGCAACCAGATTTTCTGCAGGGCGAACTGGTGGGACCGGGTGGTCTTCATCGCCCTGGTGAGGGGTCCAGAGGCTCGTCCGTTCACGGTCGGGGTGGCCGGACGAGATGCCCTCCGTTCCTGACCTTTACGGTGATCAACCCTGCGCTGTGTCGGAGAGACACGCTTCAGCTACGGCGATTCGCCCTGGGCGGTCTCGTCGTGACGGCTTCAGCGGCGGTGAGCTCGATGGGCGGCCCGGGGGTGAGCGGCTACGGTCCGCACGCGGTACGGCGGGGCGGAAGGCGCGGAGGTGGGTGGGTGTTCCGGCCGGCTTATAAAGATCCGCAACCATCGCGCCCGCGAGGCCGGAGGCCTGAATGACGAGACGGCCACTGAGACGGCCGGCCGGAGCACCCGCCCACCGGAGCGCGCACGGACGGCACAGCGCGAGTTCCATAGTGCGCAGACAGCGCAGACTGGAGATGCAGAACATACAGGTCATAGCCCCGCACACCGCTTCCAGGTAAGGTGCCTTGTGTTTGTTTGGTGCTGACATAAGGAGTTTTTCGTGGGTGTTTCCGTGGCGTACGTGACCTTCGCCGACCCGGACGGGATCGACGACGAGAAGGAGGTCGCCGTCGCGGCGTGGGCCGAGGAGGGGATCGCCGGGCAGATCGTGCGGTGGGACGATCCCGAGGTCGACTGGGCCGCGTTCGACGCCGTCGTGGTCCGTACGCCCTGGGACTACGTGGAGCGGCGGGTGGAGTTCCTCGCGTGGGCCCACCGGGCGGAGTCGGTCACGCGGGTGCTCAATCCGGCGGCCGTGCTGGAGCGCAACACCGACAAGACCTACCTGCGGGAGCTGGACGTGCCGTCCATTCCGACCTACTGGGTCGGGCCGGGGGAGGCCGTGGACTTTCCCGTCCTGGACGAGTACGTGGTCAAGCCCTCGATCTCGGCGGGGGCCCGCGACACGATCAGGACCGGGGACCGGAAGGAGGCCGAGGCCCACGCGGCAAGGCTGGCCGCCGGGGGGCGGACCGCGATGATCCAGCCGTACCTGGACATGGTCGAGACCGAGGGGGAGACCTCGCTGCTGTATTTCGGCGGCCGGTTCAGTCACGCCGTCCGGCGCAACGCGATGCTGGTGGAGAGCGCGAGCAGGCCGGGGCAGGGGAACGACCACGGGGAGCTCCGCGCCCCCGAGCCCGACCAGTTCGCCCTGGCCGAGCGGGTGCTCGGCGAGTTCCCCGGGGTGCTCTACGCCCGGGTGGATCTGGTCCGTCTGGCCGACGGAAGTCCGGCTCTCATCGAGATCGAGCTCACCGAGCCGTACCTGTTCCTGCGGTACGCGTCCGAGGCCGCCGCCAACCTGGCCCGTGCCCTGGCCGAGGCGCTCTGACGCTTCGTACCCGGGTCGCGGTACTCCGGCGTCCCGTACGGGACGCCGGCACAGACGCGAAGGCGCGCGTCCCGGGAACGGGACGCGCGCCGCGCCGGTGTCAGTGCGGCATCACCACCGCGAGCGGGGAGACCCCGGCGGTGCGCAGGGCGGCGGGGAGCTTCCGGGCCCAGGGGTGTTCGTGCAGGTCGAGCTCCTCGGGGTTGGCGACCGTGAACCGGAGCGCCCCGCCGGTGGCGGGCTGCTCGGTCCAGGTGGCGCCGAAACCCTTCAGCGCCGCGGTGACCTTGTCGCGGTCGGACGCGGGGACCGTGACGCGGATCGGCGCCCCGCGGTCCGGGATGGCCGCGGCGGCCCGGGAGGCCTCGGGGGCGGGGGCCAGCGCCCGCGCCCGCGCGGAGGCGGACGGCAGGTCGGCGGTGATCGCGTTAGAGATGATCTTCATCGTGCCGTCGGTGAAGGCGCGGAAGTTCGGGTCGGCGGCGAACAGCACCGCGTGACCGTCGCCCACGGGCTCGTCGACCGCCGCCGCCGTCCCGCCGAGCTCCTCGGCGCCCAGCGCGAAGCCGGACTGGAACCAGTCGGGCGAGTCCGCGGCCGGGTAGGAGGACACCACGTGCGCGGGGTCGGCGGCACGCATGACCAGGTCGTACGCGTAGAACTGCATGACGCTCGACCCGACGTTCCCGCTCAGCGGACCGGCGGTCACGTTGGTCCTGAAGAGCGAGCCGGGGACGTCCGAGGTCGGCTCGGTCAGCGTCACGCCGGAGACACCGGCCAGGACGGCCAGCTGGGTGCCGCCCGCCCAGCCGACGTACCGGCCGCCGCCGTTGACCCAGTCGCGCAGTGCCGCGCGCCCGGCGTCGCCGAGGGTGGTGTTCGCCGCGTTGGCCGAGCCGTCGGGTACGAGCACGACGTCGAGCCCGGTCAGCTTGCCCGCGGCGACGTCGGCCGGGGTGAGCACCGTGTAGGGCAGCTTCCAGTCGCGGTCGAGGCGGTGACGGAGCCAGCCGGAGGACTCGGCGGCGTTCTGCGCCGTGCCGCCGGACAGCTGCAGGACCCCGATCTTGCGGGAGGTCGTGACCTTGGTCGACGGGGCGTTCACCGGCTGGACCGGCGTCGCGAGGGGCAGCAGCACCTGGCCGGAGGACCCGCCGGAGACGTTGCCGAGCAGCGGCAGGCTCCACGCGGTCACGTCGTAGAAGTACGGGAACGGCGTGTAGGTGTCCTCGTTCAGCATGGCCTGGACCCAGTGCTTCTGGCCCTGGGCCATCGGGATCCAGTAGGTGCCCCTGGGCAGGGTGGTCCTGGCCTCGGGCCTGCCGTACGCCTTGAAGTCCTTGACCGTCAGCGGCAGGGCCAGCTTGAACACCTGGACGTCCATGCGCTGGAGCCGCCGTACGATCAGCTCGGTCTCCGCCTTCTTGGCCGGGTCGTCGGCGCGCAGGAAGTAGTGGCGCACCTTGCGGTCGGGAACCTGGGTGATGACCTCGTTGCCCGGGTTGTAGACCTGGTTCGGCTCCAGCCTGCCGTCGAGCCCCTGCTTGAGCGCTTCGGCGTACATGCCGTGCCAGGTGGTGAGGATCTCGGTCTTCTTGGCCGCCGCGGCCGAGAGCGAGACCCACTGGGTCAGCCACTGCTCGAAGGCGCGGGCCGCGATCGGGGAGGCGTTCCCCTTCTCGAACGTCATGCCCGCCGCGTTGAACCCGGCCGTCGGGACCGTGTCGCCGTAGCCCATGTAGAACATGTCGTAGACGTCGCGGTTGAAGAACGGGATCCCGCGCCTGGTGAACTCGTCGATCATCGCGGTGCCGTAGGTGTTGTTGATCCAGTCGATCGTCGGCTCGGCGATGTCGTGGTAGAACGGGTCGGCGTTCGGCGGGAAGAAGTATTCGGTGCCGCCCATCTCGTGGGCGTCGATGAAGAGCTGCGGCGGATACTTGCGCATCAGCTCGATCTTGCCGTCGGTCTCCGGCTGGGTCCGCGCGAACCAGTCGCGGTTCATGTCGAACGAGTAGGCGTTGCGCCGGGTGTCCGCCTCGCGGCCGTCGGGGTTCTGCGTCGGCAGGATCACCACGACGGCGTTGTCGAGGATGCGCTTGGCCGCGCAGTCGTCCCGCCCGGCGAGGTCGTGCAGGGTCCTCAGCGCCGCGTCGGTGCCGCTCTCCTCGCCGCCGTGCACGTTTCCGGCGATCCACAGGATCGCGGGCGTCTTCCTGGCGAGGACCTTCGCCGCGGAGGCGGGGGTGAGGGGGTTGCGCAGCAGCTTGATCGAGGCCTCGATCGCGCGCAGGTTCCGGATGTTGTTCGAGGTGCCGACGATCGCGTACTTCAGCGGCCGTCCCTCGGCGGTCGTGGCCAGGGTGCCGGAGACGACCCGGTCGCTGGCCCTGTCGATCGCGGTGAGCAGGGTGTCGGACTCGGCCGAGGTGACCTCCCGCTCGCCGAGATCGAAGCCGAGAACGCTCTTGGGCGTCGGCACCTTGCCGTTGTACGCCGGGGGCGTCTGGGTAGCGTCACAGGTGGTCACGGGGGGCGCGGCCGGAGTGGGATCCGCCTGGGCGGCTCCGGCGGGAAGAGCGATGGCAACGGCCAGTACGGCCGGTGCCATCACCTTGAAACGCTTCAGCATGAGGTAAAGCTGTCATCTGAAAGAAATGACGGCAAGGGGTAAAATTTTACACTTGTGTTACGGATGGCGCTTTTGGGGCATTTGTGATGAAAGATGCCAATAATCCGGCCGTGAGCGAAGAGTCCCGGCCGTCAGCAGGGCTCCGGGGTCACCGAGCAGGGCTCCCGGGCCGCCGGGCGGGGCTCCCAGGTCACCGAGAAGGGCGGCCAGGCCCTACGCGTGACCCGAGATGCCGCCGTCGACCGGGATCACGGTCCCGGTGAGGTAGGCGCCGGCGCGCGAGGACAGGAAGATCGCGGTCCCCGCCATGTCCTCGGGGCTGCCGATCCTGCCCATCGGGACGTGGGACGCGACCGCCGCGCGCATCGCCGGGTCGTCGAGCGCGAAGGCCATCATCTTCGACTCGAACGGCCCCGGGGCGATCGCGTTGACCGTGATCGACTCCCTGGCGAGCCGCTGGGACAGGTGCCGGGTGAGCATGTGCACGGCCGCCTTGGCCGCCGAGTAGGCGTAGTTCTCCATCGTCGGCACCCGGAGGCCGTCCACCGAGCCGATGTTGATCACCCTGGCCGGGTCCTCCGGGCTCGCGGCGGCGCGCAGCAGCGGCAGGAACCGCTGGGTCAGGTAGAACACGCCCTTGACGTTGATCCCCCAGAGCTTGTCGAAGGCCTGCTCGGGATACTCCTCCAGCGGCGCTCCCCAGGTGGCCCCGGCGTTGTTGACCAGCACGTCAAGCCGGGACTCCCGCTCCGCGACCGCCTCGAAGAGCGCGGACACCCCGTCCTCCGTGGACAGGTCGGCGGGTATCGCGGTGCACCCCAGCTCGGCGGCCGTCTTGCCGACCTCGGCCGCCTTCCGCGAGGAGATGTAAACCGTGGCTCCCGCGTCGACGAACCCGGCCGCGATCATCCGGCCGATTCCCCGGGATCCGCCGGTGACGACGACGGTCTTGCCTTCCACCGAGAACAGAGTCATGTTCTGTAGCATGCCGCACCCTCGATGACCCCGTCCATACCAACTGGTCGGTTCCGAGTGTCGGGCGCCCTGTTTCTAATCTGCAATCCCGTTCGTGCTGGTTCGTGGCGGAGGCCTTGAAAAATAATGTCGCCAAATAAAACGAGAGTGAAACAATCTTCCACCGCTCGTTGACACGCGCCGTTCATATGGTGTGCCTTCGTTGTCAAGGAGTCACCGATCCGAAGGCGGGGTACGGCATGCTCAGAACGGGTGCGCGTCTGGCGGCGCTGAGCCTGGGACTGTCAATGGCGCTGGCGACGGCGGTGCTTCCCGTGGCGCACGCGTCACCTCCAACGCGTCCCGCGTCTCCCGAGGTGCACGCCTTACCCCTGGAGCGTCCCGCGTCTCCCATGGCGCACGCGTCATCCCCGGAGCGTCCCGCGTCTGCCGGGGCCCTCGCGCTCTCCGCCGCGCGGGCGCCCCGGCCGGAGAAGAAGATCATCCGGCTGGGCGCGACGCAGAGCATGGACTCGATGAACCCGTTCCTGGCGGTCCGGCTGATCTCGACGTCGATCCACCGCTGGACGTACGGCTACCTCACGGTGCCCGACCCCAAGACCCTGAAGCCCGGCCCCGACCTCGCCGAGTCGTGGAAGACGTCACCGGACAAGCTGACCTGGACCTTCATGATCCGGGCCGGGGCCACCTGGTCGGACGGCGAACCGGTCACCGCGGGGGACGCCGCGTGGACCTTCAACAAGATCATGACGGACGACGCGGCCAAGGCGGCCAACGGCCCCGCCGTCGAGAACTTCGACACCGTGACGGCGCCCGACGACCGAACCCTGGTCATCAAGACCAAGAAGCCGCAGGCCTCGATGCTGGAGCTGCCGATCCCGATCGTGCCCAAGCACGTGTGGGAGGGCGTTCCCGACATCGGCACCTTCGAGAACGAGACCTACCCCGGCGTCGGCAGCGGCCCCTACATCGCCGTCGAGCACAGCAAGAACAACTACGTGAAGCTTCGGGCCAACCCGTCGTACTGGCGCGGCGCCCCCCACATCGACGAGCTGCACGTCGTCTTCTACGAGAACCCGGAGGCGGCGAACGCCGGGCTGAAGAAGGGCGACGTCGACTGGATCGGGCGGCTGGCACCCCCGCAGTTCGAGGCCCTCGCGGGTGACCCGAACCTCGTGCAGTGGAACACCCCGGGCCGCCGCGCCAGCTACCTGCAGCTCAACCCGGGCGCCGAGACGGCGGACGGCGAGCCGATCGGCGACGGGCACCCCGCGCTGAAGGACGCCAGGGTGCGCGGGGCCATCCACCGTGCGATCGACAAGAAGACCCTCGTCGAGCAGGTGCAGAACGGGCTCGCCGTTCCGGCCGACGGTTCGATCATCCCGCCGATGTACCGGGAGTTCTTCTGGAGGGCCGAGGGCGACAAGGCCGTCACCTTCGATCCGGCCGAGGCCAACCGCATCCTCGACGAGGCCGGGTACGCCAAGGGGGCCGACGGGATCAGGACCATGCCCGGCGGGGGCCGCAAGCTGGAGATGCGCTTCAGCGTCCACACCGAGGACCCCGTCGAGGACAAGCTCGCCCAGTTCCTCACCGGCTGGCTCAGGGAGATCGGCATCCAGATCACCACCCGCAAGCTCGACGCCAACAAGTTCACCGAGGAGACGGGCGGCACGGCGCTCTACGACATCGCGATCAGCGGCTGGTCGGTCAACCCGGACCCCGAGGAGGTCCTGGCCACCCACCTGTGCAGCCGCAGGCCCACCGCGAGCGGCGAGGGCGGCGGCACCGAGTCGTTCTTCTGCGACGACGAGTTCGAGAGGCTCTACCAGGCGCAGCTGGCCGAGCTCGACAGGGCCGAGCGCGTCGCACTGATCAAGCGGATGCAGGAGCGTCTCTACACCGAGGCCCCCGTCATCGCGCTCTACTATCCCAACAACCTGGAGGGCTACCGCAAGGACCGGATCGCCTCCATCACCCCGATCCCGGAGGACAAGGGCATCCTGTACGGCGGGAGCGGCTACTGGCCGGTCTACTCCCTGCGGGCGGTGGAGCGCGCCGCCCCGGCCGACGACGATTCCACGGGGGGCGTCGTCCTGACCGTCGCGGTGGTCACCGTCGCGCTGGTCGGAGCCGGGGTCTTCCTCCTCACCAGGCGGCGCCGCGCCACCGCCGACGACCGCGAGTAGCGGCCGATGGGCACACTGCCGGACGAACTGACGAAGGCGCCGCCGGGTGACGGTCACCGAGGGGGCGGCGCCCGCCGGAGCGTGGCGCGTTACGCGCTGGTCAAGCTCGGCGGGGCGCTGCTCGGCATCGGGCTGGTGATCGTCGCGACGTTCTTCCTGTTCCGCCTGATCCCCGGCGATCCCACCATCGCCTACACCCGCGACGTGCCGGTCACGCCGGAGCAGCTAGCCCTGCTCAGGCGGCAGATGGGCCTGGACAGGCCGCTGGGCGAGCAGTTCCTGGACTTCGTGCTGCGGACCCTGCGGCTGGACCTCGGCACCTCGTACGAGTACCGCAGGCCGGTCGCCGAGCTCATCGGCGAGCGGGTGGGCCCGACACTGCTGCTGGTGGGCACCGGGCTGGCCGTCGCGGTCGGCCTGGGCATGTGGCAGGGCACCAGGGCCGCCTGGCGCCACGGCGGCCGGTTCGACCGCTTCTCCACGGGGACCGCGCTGACCCTGTGGTCGGTGCCGACCTTCTGGCTGGGACTGCTGCTGCTCATGGTCTTCGCCGCGGGGATGGGTCCGATACCCGGAATGTTCCCCACCCGGGGCATGGAGGACGTCGACGCGCCCGGCGGGCCGCTCTACCTCCTCCACGTCGCCCACCACCTGGTGCTGCCGTGCCTCACCCTGGTCGCCGTCGTCTACGCGCAGTACCTGCTGGTCATGCGCTCCTCGCTGCTCGACGAGATCGGCCAGGACTACGTGACCACCGCCCGCGCCAAGGGACTGCGCGACGACGAGGTCCGGCGGCGCCACGCGGTGCCGAACGCGCTGCTGCCGACGGTGACCCTGGTGTTCATGCAGATCGGGTTCGTGGTCGGCGGCGCGGTCTCGGTGGAGTTCGTCTACTCCTGGCCCGGCCTCGGCCTGCTGTTCGTCGAGGCGATCAGGGGCCCCGACTACGCGGTCATGCAGGGGACCTTCATGCTCGTCTGCGTCGCGGTGATCGTCATGAACACGCTGGCCGACGTGGTCTACCACGTCCTGGATCCGAGGGTGAGGTCGGCGTGAGCACGAGGGAGGGAAGGCCCGGGGAGAGTGCCCCGCAGGGGATCGCCGGTGCCACCGGGACTTCGCGCGCGGAGGAGAGGCCCGAAGAGGGGACCCCGCGGGGGACCGCCGGTGCCACCGGGACTTCGCGCGCGATCGCCAGGACGCGCCGCCGCGCCGCCCTCGCGCGGTTCCGCCGCGCGTACGGCGGGAACAGGGCCGGGCTGTACGGCGCGGCGATCCTGCTGGTCGCCGTCCTGGCGGCCCTCGTCACGCCGCTGGTCACCGACCCGTCCGGCATGGACGTGACCAGGGCGACGGGCGCCAAGATGGCGCCGCCGAACGCGGAGTTTCCGCTCGGCACCGACG
Organism: Streptosporangium sp. G11; assembly: GCF_051192615.1. Lineage (NCBI taxonomy): Bacteria > Bacillati > Actinomycetota > Actinomycetes > Streptosporangiales > Streptosporangiaceae > Streptosporangium > Streptosporangium sp. G11. Next base: position 304,694 of record NZ_JBPJUQ010000002.1, on the reverse strand, counting down.
AGTCCGGCCGTTCGGTCCTGCTCATGCTCCTGTGGGGCTCGCGGGTCTCGCTGCTCATCGGGTTCATGTCGGCCCTGCTCAGCATGGTGATCGGTACGGTCTTCGGTATCGCGTCCGGGCACTTCCGGGGCTGGGCCTCGGCCGTGCTGATGCGTGTCACCGACTGGTTCCTGGTGTTGCCCGCCCTGGTCCTGGCCCTGGTGCTCGCGGCCGTCCTCGGCGGAGGCGCGTCCACCATCATCCTGGCGATCGGGGTGACCTCCTGGGCCTCGACGGCGAGGCTGATCCGGGCCCAGACGCTGGCGGTCGAGGCCAGGCCCTACATCGAAAGGTCCAGGGCACTGGGCGCCGGGCACTGGCACGTCATGACCCGGCACGTGCTGCCGAACGTCGCCCCGCTGGTCCTGGCCAACACCACCCTCACGGTGGCCAGCGCCATCGTCACCGAGTCCACCCTCGCCTTCCTCGGCGCCGACTCCGGCCAGGTGTCGTGGGGCGGCATGTTGCGCGGCTCCTACGACTGGGGCGCGGCCACCTCGGGCGCCTGGTGGTACGTGCTGCCGCCCGGCCTGTGCATCATCCTGGTCGTCCTGGCGTTCACCCTCTGCGGGCGCGCCCTGGAAACCGTACTCAACCCACGCCTGCGGGGGGCCTCGTGACCGTACTCGACCCGCGGCTTCCAGGAGCCCCGGCCCTGCCCGTCCCGCGTCCCCGGGGGGTCTCGTGAGCCTGCTCGAACTGCGCGACGTGGCGGTGACCTACCGGAGCGCGGCCGGGGACGTCCCCGCCGTGCGGGGCGTCTCGCTCAGCCTGGCGGAGGGCGAGGCCCTCGGCGTGGCGGGGGAGTCGGGGTCGGGCAAGTCGACGCTGGCCATGTCGCTGCTGCGGCTGCTGCCGAGGGACGCGCTGGTGTCCGGGGAGATCCTGCTGGACGGTGAGGACGTTCTCACGATGAGCTGGGGGCGGCTGCGCGCGGTCCGGTGGGCGTCGGCCTCCCTGATCTTCCAGGGCGCCCAGCACGCCCTGAACCCGGTGCGCAGGATCGGCGACCAGATCGCCGAGCCGCTGCGGGTGCACGGCATGGCGACCGGCGCGGCGGCGCGGCGCAGGACGGCGGAGCTGCTGGAGCAGGTCGGCCTGCCCGCCTGGCGGGCGGGCGGCTACCCGCACGAGCTGTCCGGCGGGCAGCGCCAGCGCGTGATGATCGCCATGGCGCTCGCCTGCTCCCCGCGCCTGATCGTCGCCGACGAGCCGACCACCGCGCTGGACGTGATGATCCAGGCGCAGGTGCTCTCGCTGATCCGCTCGCTCGTCGCCGAGCACGGGATCGGCCTCATCATGATCTCCCACGACCTGTCGGTGCTGGCCGCGACGTGCGACCGGCTGGCGGTCATGTACGCGGGCCGCGTGGTCGAGTCAGGTCCCTCGCGCGAGGTCTTCCGGGACGCCAGGCACCCCTACGGCAGGGCGCTGGCCGAGGCCTTCCCCACCGTCGGCGATCCCGCGTCCAGACTGGCGCCCAGGGGACTGGGCGGCGACCCGCCCGACCCGGCTCACCTGCCCACGGGGTGCTCCTTCCATCCCCGCTGTCCGGTGGCGCTCGTCTCGTGCGCGTCGGAGCCGGTCGAGCTCTGGCCCGCCAGCCGTACCGAGGAGGGCCGCATCGAAAGCGCCGAGGTGTCGCACACCGCCGCGTGCGTCCACGTCCGCGTCCACCAGGAGGCCCGATGACCCTGCTCGAAGCGCGGGACCTGCGGGTGGAGTTCGTCTCGCGCGGGCGCCGCGCCCGCGCGGTGGACGGGGTGAATCTCGCGGTGGGCCAGGGGGAGATCGTCGCGCTGGTCGGCGAGTCCGGCTGCGGCAAGACGACGCTGGCCCGCACCCTGCTCGGCCTGGAGCGGCCCGCCTCGGGGTCGGTCCTGTACGGCGGGGTCCCGCTGGCCTACTCCTCGCGCGCCCTGCGGGCCCACCGGCGCGAGGTGCAGCTTGTGCTCCAGGACCCCACGGGATCGCTCAACCCCCGGCACACCGTCTACGAGGCGGTGGCCGAGGGGCCCCGCATCCACCGCCTGCCCGACGAGGGGGACCGGGTCGCGTCGGCGCTGTCGCGCGCCGGGCTGCGGCCTGCCGAGCGGTTCTTCAACCGCTACCCGCACGAGCTGTCCGGCGGCCAGCGCCAGCGCGTCGTCATCGCCGGGGCCCTCGCGCTCGACCCCAGGGTGCTGGTCGCCGACGAGCCGGTGGCCTCGCTGGACGCGTCGGTGCGCGGCGAGATCCTCGCCCTGCTGCTTCGCCTCCGCGACGAGCTGGGCCTGTCGGCGCTGGTCGTCACCCACGATCTCGGGCTGGCCTGGAACATCGCCGACCGCGTCGCGGTGATGTATCTCGGCAGGATCGTCGAGTCGGGCCCCGTGGAGCGGATCCTCACGGCGCCGTCGCACCCGTACACCCAGGCGCTGCTGTCGGTCCTGCCGGAGTCGCCGTCGCCCGTGGTGCTGGGCGGCGAGCCACCGGACCCGACCCGGATCCCGGCGGGCTGCCGCTTCCACCCGCGCTGCCAGGTCCTGGCCTCGGGCGCGGCGGCCGAGACGGGGGTCGACGGGTTGTGCGCGTCACGGCCGCTGCCCGTCCTGCCGTCCTCGGCCGCCGCCCAGGTCGCCTGCCACCACGCCGAGGCCCGCTCGGCCGCCCGTCAGGGGGCGGGGGGTTAGAGGCCGGGGAGGCGGCCGTTCCTGAACAGGTCGACGAAGAGACCGTGGTCGGCCCTGGCCCGCGCCCCGTAGGAGTGGGCGAAGTCGACGAGAGTGCGGGTGAAGCCGTCGATGTCGCCGCCGATCACGGCCACGATCGCGTCCTCGGTGGAGAAGTCGACCAGGTCGTGGCTGGACTCGTCGTCGGCCACCGAGTGCATCCTGGCCACGGCCCGGCCCAGGTCGCGGATGACCGAGGCCAGCTCGTCCGGCTCGTTGACGTCACCCCAGTCCAGGTCGGCGGAGTAGGGGGAGACCTCGGCGACCATCTGGCCGACGCCGTTCAGCGTGGTGTAGCCGAGCCACGGGTCGGCGTACGCCTGCAGGGCCCGCTGCGACTCGGCGGTGCGGTGGCCCTGGTGCTTGAAGTAGCCGTGCACCTTCTCGTCGGTGATGTGCCGCGCCACGGCTGGCACCTGGGCCTGCTTCATGTAGAGGACGACGTCGTTCTCCAGGGCCTGGGTGTGGCCCTCAAGGAGCATGTTGTACGAGGGCAGCCCGGCCGAGCCGATCCCGATGCCGGTGCGCAGCGCGAAGTCCTTGATCTTGTGCTCGATCTCCGAGACCGCGGGAAGGGTCGTCAGGTAGTCGAGGAAGGCCGCCTCCACCGCCTCGCGGGTCTCCTGGTCCACCGGATAGCGGCCGTCCATGACGGCGAACCTGCGGTCGAAGTTCTCGATGGTGGTCTCCACGTCCAGCAGCGCCACCCGGGTGTTCAGCCGGGCGAGCTGCAGCACCCGGTGGAGCACGCCGCTCGTGGTCTCCAGGGTCAGCGCGCCGATCGCGTCGTCCCCGCCGGCCGAGATGCCGTGCAGCTCGGAGAGATAGGAGTGGGCGAACCCGCTCACCAGGCCGGTGATGACGTCGTCCGACAGCGCCTTGGCGTACCCGATGAGCGCGACGCTGGCCGCGAACCGCCGCAGGTCCCAGATGTACGGGCCGACGTAGGCCTCGTCGAAGTCGTTGACGTTGAACACCAGGACGCCCGAGGCGTTCATGTAGGTGCCGAAGTTCTCGGCGTGCAGGTCGCCGTGGATCCAGACGCGCCGCGTCTGCTCGTCCAGGAAGGCGTCGTCGGCGAACGCGCCGGTCATGTCCGCGTAGAACAGGCAGGCGCTGCCCCGGTAGAAGGCGAAGGGGGAGGCGGCCATCTTCCGGAACTTGCGCCGGAAGGCGGCGGGGTCGCGTTTCATGGAATCACCGAATTCGGTGATCAGGACGTCGAGAATGTGCGCCGAGCGCCCATCGGTGGTCATGGTGGGCAGATTAGGTCTCGGGACCGAAACTCCGCCACATCCGCGGCATCACGGATCTGGAACGCACCAATGAGCCCGTCGTGTTCTGTCCTGGTTCACGGGGTCGGGCGCGATCCTCCGAGAGGGCGGCAAGGCGTCGACAACCGCGCCGGTCGATCATAGGTTCGCGGTGGAGGCCGGAAGCGGCGGACGGCGGGACGCGGGAGAACGGCAGGTGTGGGGCCCGGCGGACACGGACGTTCCCGGAACGGAGGCGGTGGCTCCGGCGGCGAGGGGAACGGGGCGGCCCGGCGGGACGGCTGAGAAGTTCACAGGAGAGGCGCGGAGGTCGGCATGGCGGTGCTGGAGGGCAAGGCGGCGGTGGTCACCGGGGGGTCCCGGGGCATCGGCCGGGCGATCGTGGAGCGCCTCGCCCGCGACGGGGCGGACGTTCTCTTCAGCTACGCGAACGCCGCCGCGTCCGCGGGCGAGGTGGAGCGCGTCGTCAAGGAGGCGGGCGGGAACGCCCGCGCGGTCCAGGTCGACCTCGGGAAGCGGGGTGCCGCCGAGTGGCTGATGGAGGCCGCGGATGAGGTTCTCGGCGGCCTCGACATCCTGGTCAACAACGCCGCGCTGAGCTTCACCCCGGTCCCCATCGCGGAGACCACCGAGAAACTGTACGACCGCGCCATGGCGGTCAACGCCAAGGCCGCCTTCCTGACCATCCGGTACGCCGCCAGGCACATGCGCGACGGCGGCCGCATCGTCAACATCTCCACTCTCAACACCGTCCGCCCCGCGTCGGGTATCGCCCCCTACGCGGCGAGCAAGGGCGCTCTCGAACAGCTGACCTCCGTCGCGGCCCGCGAGCTCGGCGGGCGGGGCATCACCGTCAACACGGTCTCCCCGGGCGCCACGGACACCGACCTCCTGCGCGGCACCAACCCGGAGGAGCTCCTCACCCAGATCGCCGCCCTGACCCCGCTCTCCCGCCTCGGAGACCCCTCGGACATCGCGGACGTCGTGGCCTTCCTGGTGGGCCCCGACGGCCGCTGGCTCACCGGCCAGAACCTCCAGGCCAACGGCGGCCTGAGCTGAACGGTCCCGCCGGCGATCCACCGCCACCGGCGGGAAACGTGCCGGCCGGCGTCAGGTCAGCGGCCGCGCGTGGGTGAACAGGCCGCTGTAGGCGTTCAGCGCCGGCTGGCCGCCCAGGTGCGCGTACAGAACGGTGGAGTCGCGGGGGATCTCCCCGCCGGTGACGAGGTCGATCAGGCCGGCCATCGACTTGCCCTCGTAGACCGGGTCGATGATCACGCCCTCGAGCTCGCCGGTGAGCCGGATCGCGTCCAGGGTCGACCGCACCGGGATCCCGTACAGGTCGCCGGCCCACCCCTCCAGGATGGTGATCTCGTCGTCCCGCAGGGACCGGCCGACGCCGATGAGCTCGGCCGTGGCCGTCGCTATCCGGGTGACCTGGTCGCGGGTCTCCTCGAGCTTCGCGCTGGCGTCGATCCCGATCACCCGGCGCGGCCGGCCACCGGCCTCCTCGAGCGCGGCGAACCCGGCGATCATGCCGGCCTGGGTCGAGCCGGTGACCGTGCAGACCACGACGGTGTCGAAGAAGACGCCCAGCTCGCGTTCCTGCCGCGCCACCTCGTACGCCCAGTTCGCGAACCCGAGCCCGCCGAGCCGGTGGTCGGAGGCGCCCGCCGGGATCGGGTACGGCGTACCGCCGCGCGCCTTCACGTCCTCGATCGCCCGGTTCCACGAGTCCTTGAAGCCGATGCCGAAACCGGCCGGGTCGAGCCGGACCTCGGCGCCCATGATCCGGCTCAGCATGATGTTGCCGACCCGGTCGTTGACGCAGTCGGGCCAGTCGACCCAGTTCTCCTGCACCAGCACCGCCTTCAACCCCAGCGACGCGGCGACGGCGGCGACCTGGCGGGTGTGGTTGGACTGGTACCCGCCGATCGACACCAGCGTGTCGGCGCCCTGTGCGAGCGCGTCCGGGACGATGTACTCAAGCTTGCGGGTCTTGTTGCCGCCGTACGCGAGCCCCGCGTTGCAGTCCTCGCGCTTCGCCCAGACCGACGCCCCGCCGAGGTGGCGGGTGAGGCGCGGCAGTGGGTGGACGGGGCTCGGCCCGAAGGTCAGCGGGTGGCGGGGGAAGTCTGACAGGGTCATGCTCACTCCTCGGTGGCGGGCAGGGTGCGCCAGGTGTCGAAGGCGACCGCCGCCGCCTGGTCCGCGTTTCCGGCGGCACAGAGCCGGATCAGGTTGTCGTGCCGGACGAGGGACACGCGCCCGCCCAGCGACGAGAAGCGCAATCGCTCGGCGCGTCGCAGTACCGGCGTGAACTGGTCGAGGACCGAGGCCAGGGCCCGGTTCGAGGCCACCCTCACGGGGATGCCGTGCAGCTCGTCGTCGGCGCGCAGGGCCGCCTCGACGTCGCCCTTCTCGATCGCCGCGCGGAACCGTTCGTTGGCCTGGCGCATCGCGTCGAGGTCGGCTTCGGTGAGACCGCCCACCGCTTCACGGACGGCGAGTTCGTGCATCGCCGCCACCACGTCGCGGGCCTCACGGACGTCGCGCATGTTCAGCGAGCTCACCGTCGTGGAGCGTCCCGGCTGGGCCACGACCAGCCCGGCCTCCGCGAGACGCAGCAGCGCCTCGCGGACCGGAGTGCGGCTGACCCCGAGCCAGGTCGCCAGCTCGACGTCGCGTAACTGCTCACCGGGCGCGAGGCTGCCGTCGACGATGGCGTCGCGCAGGCGGTGGTAGACGTCGTCACGCAGGAGGTGCCGGTCGATGGCGGGCGTGTTGTGCGGGATGGGCATGCAATATATTGCGCACACCGAGCGGAAATCTTCAACCGGACCGCGCTGTTGACAGTGTTAGCAATATATTGCATATTTCATTTCAGAGCGGCAGCCGCCACTCTCCGAACCGGAAGGAAAATCCTGATGAGCACCACGTCCCCCGAGCCCGCCGCGGCAGGAACTCCCACCGTCGTCCTGGTCCACGGCGCCTTCGCCGAGTCCGCCAGCTGGAACGGCGTGGTGGCCGACCTCAAGCGCCGCGGCTACCCGGTCATCGCCGTCGCCAACCCGCTGCGCGGACTGCGGGAGGACGCCGAATACCTGCGCAGCGTGCTCGACAGTCTGACCGGTCCGATCGTGATCGCCGGCCACTCGTACGGCGGATCGGTGATGAGCGAGGCGGCCGACGGTGCCGACGGCGTCGTCGCGCTCGTCTACGTCGCCAGTTTCAATCTGGAGATCGGCGAGAGCACCGGCGAGCTGGCGGGCAGGTTCCCCGGCGGCGAGCTCGGCCCCGCCCTCTACCCGGTGCCGTACCCGGCGGCCGGTGGGGGCACGGGGACCGACCTGTACATCCGGCAGGACGGGTTCCGCGCGGTGTTCGCCGCCGACGTCGACCCGGAGACGGCCGAGCTGATGGCGGCCACGCAGCGGCCCATCGAAGCGACCGCGCTGGCGGACAAGGCGACCAGGGCGGCCTGGAAGACCATCCCGTCCTGGACCATGGTCACCACCCAGGACCTGGCCATCCCCGCGGAGTCGATGCGCTTCATGGCGAAGAGGGCGGGGTCGACGACCGTCGAGATCGACGCCTCCCACGCCGTCACCGTCTCCCGGCCCGACGCCGTCGCCGACCTCATCGACGCCGCCGCCCACGCCACCACCCGCTGACCACATCTCCGCGGAACCCCGCTGATCACATCTTCACAGAACGGAAGGGAAGTTCCCTATGAACCTCAAGCGCACAGCCCTCGCTTCCGGTGCGGCCGTCGCCGCGCTCCTCTCCACCGGTGTCGCCACCGCCGACGCGGCTTCGGCCAAGCCCACGGTCGTCCTGGTCCACGGAGCCTTCGCCGACTCCTCCAGCTGGAACGGGGTGATCGCCGACCTCAAACGCAAGGGCTATCCGGTCATCGCCCCGGCCAACCCGCTCCGCGGCCTGCGCCACGACGCGCAGTACCTCCGCAGCGTCCTGAACAGTGTGGACGGCCCGATCGTCCTCGCCGGCCACTCGTACGGGGGCAGCGTGATGAGCGAGGCCGCCGACCGTGACAGCGACGTGAAGGCCCTCGTCTACATCGCCAGCTTCCAGCCCGAGGTCGGCGAGAGCACCGGCGAGCTGGCGGCCAAGTTCCCCGGCGGCGAGCTCGGCCCCGCCCTCAAGTCCGTCCCGTTCCCGCTCTCCGGCGGCATCGTCGGAGACGACCTCTACATCCAGCAGGACAAGTTCCGCGCGGTGTTCGCCGCCGACGTGCCCCGCCGGACCACCGACCTGATGGCCGTCACCCAACGTCCCATCGCCGCCGATGCCCTTGAGGACAAGGCCACCAGGACCGCCTGGAAGACCATCAGGTCCTGGAGCATGGTCACCACCCAGGATCTGGCCATCCCGGCGGAGTCGATGCGCTTCATGGCGAAGAGGGCGGGGTCGACGACCGTCGAGATCGACGCCTCCCACGCCGTCACCGTCTCCGAGCCCGGCGCGGTGGCCGGCCTCATCCACAAGGCCGCCCGCGCCACCACCTCCTGACGCGGCCACCCGGCCGCCGCACGGCTCCTCGCGGAGCGGTTCGCCCGTTCGAGGTTCGCCGCGAAGGAGGGCGTTCGCCGAAGGTGTGAGGTGCGGCCGGGTCAGCGCTCGTAGTCCTTCAGGGCGATGGCGTTCGCCGTCTGCCGGATGCTCCTGGCGATGAGCCCCTTCCACGGCACGTAGGGCAGGAGCTTGTAGTTCTGGTTGATGAACCAGGCCATGAACCGGCTGTCGGGAACCATCCACTTGCCCACTCCGTCGCCCGACTTCTGGCACCCCGTCGCGTACTCGCGCATGGCCTTCTCGTAGCCGGCGAAGCCCGCGCGGTGGTCGCCGCCCGCGGCGGCCAGTTCCCCGGCGAGGACGTAGGCGCCGATCATGGCCAGGCCCGTGCCCATGCCGGACAGCGGCGAGGCGCAGCAGGCGGCGTCCCCGAGCAGCGTGACCCGGCCGCGCGACCAGTTGTCCATGTGGACCTGGCTGATCGAGTCGAAGTAGAAGTCCTGGGCGTCCCACATCGCGTCCAGCAGCCTGGGGGTCTCCCAGCCGACGTCGGCGAACGCCTCGGCGAGGATCTTCTTCTGCTGCCCGGTGTCGTGGCGGTCGTAGCTCAGCGGCGGGGAGGCGAAGTAGAACGTCGCCTTCGCCTCGGTGTTCCCCCGGGCGCTGTACATGCCGACGAGCTTGCCGGGGGTGTTGTAGATCTGCCCGGTGTGGTCGAGTCCGAGGTGGTTGCCGGTGGTGAAGATCGCGCAGTACAGGCCCATGTCCCTGACGAACCGCGACTCCGGCCCGAAGGCGAGCGCCCGGACGGTGGAGTGCAGCCCGTCGGCCCCCACGACCAGGTCGAACCGGCGCGGTTCGCCGCGTTCGAAGGTGACCTGGACGCCCTCGGCGTCCTCGGTGAGGGAGGCGATGGAGTCGTCGAAAACGTACTCGACGTGGTCCCGGGTGCGCTCGTACAGGATGCGCGCCAGGTCGCCGCGCAGGATCTCCACGTCGCCGCTGAAGACGTCGGCGGGCATGCTGGAGATCTTCTTGCCCGCGCCGTTGACGTACGCCATCGCGCCCATGTTCGTCTGCTCGCGCCGGATGTCGTCCAGGATTCCCGTCCGGTCGAGCATGGTGAGGTGGGCCTCACCGCGGAAGTCGACCGCGTAGCCGCCGTCGCGGACGTCGGGCGCCCGCTCGACGATCGTGGGGGTGAAGCCGTGGCGGTGCAGCCAGTGGGCCAGCGCCGGACCGGCGACGCCGGCCCCCGAGATCAGGATGTTCTTGTTCTTGAGCCGCGGGGTGGTGTTCATGGGGCAAGCCTGTCCGGGGGCGCTCACCGCCCCCTCACCGTGCGCTCACCGCCCTCACCTCCGTGATCCATGGGCAGGGCACGGAGCCGCGTACGCCCCCGGTCAGCCGGGCAGGACCGGCCTGTGGTCGGCGAAGCCGCTGATCGGTGAGGTCAGGACGAAGGCCTCGGAGACGCCGGCCAGGCGGAGCGCGTCCGTCGCGGACAGCCGCGCGCCCTCGCGGTGGGCGGCCTCGTACGGCGTCTCGCCCAGCGCGGCCCGCGCGCCGGCGGCCGTACGGGAGACGTCGGGGTCGTCCTCGACGGCGACCCCTCGCAGGGCGACGGCCGCGCCGAGGAGCATGGCGGCGGCGGGGGCGTCCCCTTCGAGGAGGGTGATTCCCGCCAGGGCCTCGATCGGGCGGGCGCTCTCGGTGATCGCCCCCGTTTCCACCGCCACCTCGGCGGCCCGCCGGTGCAGGGCGCGGGCTCCGGTGAGGTCGCCGGAGGCCTCGGCGATCCTGCCGAGCCCGAGGAGCGCGGCCGTCCGGTTTCCGGCGCTCCGCACCCAGTGCGTCTCGAAGCGGTCGAGCGCCTGCTCGTACAGCCCGCGCGCTCCGGTCAGGTCGCCCTCCAGGCGCGCGATGTCGCCGAGGCCGCGCAGCGGCGCGGCCAGGTAGGCGGGGCTGCCCGCGCGGCGGGCGATCTCGGCGGCCCGTTCGTAGTCGGCGCGCGCCTCCAGAAAGCCGGTGCCCGCGGGGTCCCTCCCGGCCCGCGCGGTCCGGACGCGGTAGTCGCCCCGGTTGCACAGCAGGTCGGGGAGGTCCTCAAGGGCGCCGAGCCGCTCGGTGAGGGCGAGGGCCTCGTCGGTCAGGATGATCGCCTTCTCCGGGGCGCCACGCAGGGCCGCCAGGCCGGCCAGCGCGTCCAGGGCCAGTGACGTCCCCCACCGGTCGCCCAGCGAGCGGAAGGCGTCGGCGGCCGAGGTGAACTCGTGCTCGGCCTGCGCCAGGTCCCCGGCGGCGAGCTGCGGGTATCCCCACAGCAGGTGGACGACGGCCCTCTCCCAGGGGTCGTTCCCCGCCCGCCCCCTGGCGATCACCGCGAGGGCGACGCCCGGATTCTCCGCACCGGAGTTGATCATCGGCCACAGGAAGGTGATGACCGGATGGCGGTGCGGCCGGTCCGGGTCGACGACGGCCGCCTCGGCCGTCGCCCGGTGGCGCTCCCACGCCTCCTGGCCGCTGTCACCGGCCGCCGCCGCCAGGGCACAGAGCACGTACCCGTCCCCGAGTCCCGGGGGCGGGCTGTCGCCGATCATGTCCAGGAGCGCGACCGCCGGTGCCGTCGCGAGGGTCCGCATACCGCGCATCCAGAAATATGGTGACAAACAGGCGAACAGTTCCAGGGCGAGCTCGACCTCCCCGGCCTCGACGGCCCAGCGCAGCGCGGCCTGGAGGTTGGCGTCCTCCGCGGCGAGGACCTCCAGCCACCGGAGCTGCTCGGCACGCCGCAGGTGGGGATCCGCCTCCCGCGCCAGCTCCAGGAAGTGGTCCGCGTGCGCGTGCCGCAGGGCCTCGGACTCCCCGGCCACCTCCAGCTGCTCGGCGCAGTAGGCGTGGATCGTGTCGAGCATCCGATAGCGCCCGCCGCCCACCTCCACCAGCGACTTGTCGGCCAGGGAGTCGAGGACGTCCTCGGCGTCGGGCACCCCGCAGACCCGCGCCGCGGCCTCGGCGGTCGCGCCGCCGGAGAAGACCGTCAGGCGCCTGGCCATCACCTGCTCGGCCCCGGACAGCAGATCCCAGCTCCACGCCACGACCGCGCGCAGCGTCCTGTGCCTGGCGTCGGCCGTGCGGCTGCCCCGCGACAGCAGGCGGAACCGGTCGTCCAGGCGGGCGGCGAGCTCGGGGAGCTCGTACGTGCGGGCCCTGGCCGCCGCGAGCTCGATGGCGAGCGGCAGGCCGTCGAGCTCGCGGCAGATCCGCCGCACGGTCTCGGCCCCGGCCTCGTCCAGCGCGAAACCGGGGCGTACGGCCGAGGCCCGGTCGGTGAACAGCCGCGCGGCGGGGGACGGGCCGAGCGGCCGGACCGGCCACAGGTTCTCGCCGGTGATGCCGAGCGGCTCCCGGCTCGTCGCCAGCACGCGCAGTTCGGGGCATCCGGCGAGCAGCCGCGCGGCCAGGTCCGAGGCCGCCTCGACGACGTGTTCGCAGTTGTCGAGGACGAGCAGCAGCGGCCGGTCGGCCAGCGCCGCGAGCAGCCGGGAGACGGGGTCCGTTTCCTCGGGCACGGTGAGCAGCCCGCTCTCGCGCAGGCCGAGCGCGCCGAGCAGGGTCTGCGGCAGCCGCCGCCCGTCGCGCAACGCCGCGAGTTCGACGAAGCAGACGTCCGGCAGCCTGCTCGCGACCTCGATCGACAGCCTGGTCTTGCCCGCCCCGCCGGGGCCGAGCAGGGTGACCAGGCGTGCCGCCCCGAGCAGCCGGGTGACCTCGGCCAGGTCCTCGGCGCGGCCCACGAAGCTCGTCAGCTGCGCCGGTGGCGCGGGCGGCTCGTACGGCCGCTCGCCCCTGAGCAGCTCCTGGTGGACGGCCGCCAGCTCGGCCGAGGGGTCCGCGCCCAGCTCGTCGGCCAGGATCCGCCGCGTCTCCTCGAACGCGAGCAGGGCCTCCGCCTGCCTGCCGCCCGCCCGCAGGGCGCGCATGAGAAGGCCCCTGAGCCTCTCGCGCAGCGGGTACCGGGCGGTCAGCTCCTGCAGCTCGGGCACCGCGGCCCGGTGCTCGCCCCGCCGGAGGTCGGCCTCGATCCGGTCCTCCAGGGCGCCGAGCCTGCGTTCCTCCAGCCGCAGGACCAGGGCCTGTACGGAGGCGGCGTCCGCGGCGTCGGCGAGCGCGGGTCCCCGCCACAGGTCCAGGGCCCGCCGCAGCAGCACGGCCGCCTCCGCCGGGTCACCGCCGAGCAGGGCCCGGCGTCCCTCGTCCGACAGCCGCTCGAAGCGGTGGGCGTCGAGGTCGCCGGGATCGATCGCGAGCCGGTATCCCGAGGGGACGGCCTCGATCTCGGCCTCGCCTCCCAGGACCTGGCGGAGCCGGGACACCTGCGACTGCAGGGCGTGCGCCGCCCCTCCCGGAGGCCGCGAGCCGTAGAGGTCGTCGATCAGGAGGTCGGCCGTCACCACCTCGCCGGCGCGGGCGAGCAGCAGGCCCAGCAGCGCCCTCCGGGCCGGCCCGCCGACGCGCACCTCGCCGCCGCCGTCGCCTGTGTCAGTGTCGCCTGTGCCGGCGTCGTTGACATCGGCGGCGCCGTCGTGCCATGCCCGTGTGGTGCCCAGGATCCCGAACCGCATGGGGGCAATTGTCTTCCCTCGCGCGGTCTTACGTCTTCCGTCCGGGCGAGCCGCCCACCGCCCGGCGGCGGGGTGTGGGGGAGGCGAGCGGCCATGCCCTGGCGGATTCCCGTCCCGCGGACGCGTTCCCGCGATGGGAAGCGCGCCCTGGCGGGCGTGGGGGACCCGCCAGGACGCGTTCCGCCCCCGGCGCGGCGGCGGAGGACCCCGGCGAGGGATGGGGTCCTCGGCCTGCTAGTCGCGCTCGGAGTCTGTGGCGGCGAAGGCGCGGACCGACTGGTCCGCCTCCTTCTCCGGGAGGTCGTCGGGTGCGGGCCGCCGGTAGTGCCGTGCGATGAGGCGAGCCGCTCCCACCGGGTCGTCTGCCGGGTGGGACGACTCAAGGCCGTCCTCATTCCAGACAAACATCCCGTTTTTACACCAAACGGTTAGGTCGGTAAGTACCGAGAGCACGGACATGCCGTTTCCGTTGCTCTGGTAGGTGTGGGTGAACCCCTGGCGGTGCAACGCGTAGCGCAGTAAACGTGTTGCCTCGCGGGGATCGCGCCAGGGCAGGTACGGCGTATCCGTGCGGACCGACAGCACCGGCCTCCACCCCCTCGCTGACCTTTCGGTGGATTTGTACCAACGATTGGATAATGCGGGTCTTGGGAGGTTGGGTCAAGGGGCTTGTTCCCCGCTAGAACCAGATCGTCTAGTTTTGTTGGCACAAAGGGGACTTAATGGCACGGTCAACGCTGTATCAACAGGTGGCCTCCGACCTACGGAGGACCATCTACTCCGGTGCGCTCGGACCGGGGGATCAGCTGCCGACCGAGGCGGAACTCATGCTTTTGCACCAGGTGAGCCGCAACACCGTACGGCTGGCTCTCGGCGAGCTCGTGAACGAGGGCCTGGTCACCCGCACCCCCCGCAGGGGCACCGTCGTCAGGGAACGCCGCCCGCTGCTCATGCATCCCCAGCGCGAGCTGCAGCCACGCCGCGAGGAGACCCTGGAGGCCTTCGCCTGGGCCGTCTCCCGCGAGGGGCGCGCGCCGAGCCAGGAGATCGAGGTCTCGATCGTGCAACCGGCCGAGGAGATCGCCAGCAGGCTGGAGCTCTCGGACGACGAGCTCGCCGTGGTCCGTCGCCGCCTGCGCTTCGTGGACGGCCAGCCGTACAACACCAACGACTCCTACTTCCCCCTGGCCCTGGTCGCCGACTCCGAGATCACCCGCCCCGGCGACATCGTGCGCGGGGCCAACAAGGTCCTGGAGGAACTCGGCCACCGGCAGGTGCGGGTGGTCGACGACATCTGGGCGCGGATGCCCAACAGTGCCGAGACCGAGCGGCTCCAGCTCCAGCTCGGCACGCCGGTCGTCGTCTACATCCGGGTCGGCTACGACGAGGACGACACCCCCGTACGCGTGGCGGTGTCGGTCCTGCCCGCCGACAAGCACCTGATCCGGTACGAGCTGGAAAGCCGTTGACGTCTCCGTGACCGCCCTGACGGGCCGGCCCCCGTTCCGCCCGCGCCGCGGGCGAACACAGGGCCGCGCCCGCCGGGCGGCTAGACGCGGCTCTCCCCGCCTGCCCGCGTCTCCGGCTCCGGCCGGTCTCTCTCCGCTCCCCCCGCCGATCGCGGTCTCCCCACTCGCCTCAGGCCCCTAGGCATCCGCCTAGCCCGGCATGGACGCCGTGCGCCATCACATGGACACGCTCCGTGTCAACTCATGCACCGAACGCAACGAAGGGATGAACCATGCACTCGAACACCGCCAGTCCCACCGCCACGCGCCCGTTCACGCTGCGCAGGGCCACGGACGGTGACCTCGACGGGGTGCTCACGCTCCTCGCCGAGACCGCCGGATGGCTGAACCGCCGCGGCGTGCGGCAGTGGCCCGCCGACGGTTTCCCCGCCGGGCGCATCACCCCGCTGATCGGCGAGGGCGTCCTGTACCTGCTGGACAGGCAGGACGGAGAGGACGGGGCGGACGGCCCCCTCGCCACCCTCGCCCTGGACGGTCACGCCGACCCCGAGTTCTGGAGCCGGGGGGACGACCCCGGTGCCGCGCTCTACGTCCACAAGCTCGCCGTGGCGCGCGACCACGCCGGCACGGGCCTGGGAGAGGCGCTCCTCGACTGGGCGGGCCTGCGGGTCCTGGCCTTGGGGAGAAAATGGCTCCGGCTTGACTGCTCCAAGGACAACCCGAGGTTGCAGGACTACTATCGGGGACAGCGTTTCGCGCATCTCCGCACGGTCGACCTGCCGCATCGCGCCTCGGGTGCCCTGTTCCAGCGGCCGGGGGGCCTGCGCGCCCGCGCGTCCGGCCTCGCGCTGCCCTTCTCGGACCGGCGCGGGTCGTCCGTCCCCGAGCATGTCTGAACCACGGCGATCCCAGGACAAAGCCATCCGATAGCCTCCATTCATGACCGGATCCTTGCTTGAGGTGATCACGCTCGATGTGCGTGACGCCGTCGCCGCAGAAGCGGGCGGCGCCGATCGTCTGGAGGTCGTCGCCGACATGGCCTCCGACGGGCTCACCCCGGCGGCGGAAACGGTCGCGGCGATCTCCAAGGAGTGCGCGCTCCCGCAGATGGTGATGTTGCGCGGCGAGGCCTCGTTCCTGGCCACGCCCGAGTCGCTGAAGGCCCTGAGCCGCGATGCCAGGGCCCTCGCCGACGCGGGCGCGGCCGGGTTCGTGTTCGGTTTCCTCGACGAGGCGGGAGTGGTCGACCTGGCCGCCACCGAGGCCCTCATCCACGCGGTCGCGCCGCTGCCCTGGACGTTTCACCGGGCGGTCGACCACGCGGCCGACACCCAGGCGAGCTGGCGCGCCGTCCGCCTCCTGCCCAACCTCGCCACCGTGCTCACCTCGGGTGCGCCCGGTGGCGTGGCGGACGGGCTGCCGCTGCTCAAGAGCCGGTGCGAGGCCGGCGACGGCCCGCTGATCATGGCCGGCGGCGGGCTGCGGCCCAGCCACGTCGGGGTGCTGATGGAGTACGGCGTGCGGGCCTTCCACGTCGGCAGCGCCGTCCGGGCGTCCTGGTCGGACCCGGTCGACGCCCGCCGGGTCCGCGAGTGGCGCGCCCTGATCGACTGAGGCGTCCGCGAGGCCTCGCGGTGACCGGTCGCGAAGCGCCGTTCCCCCGGCTCGGCGGGACGGGCGACCGGAGGCGGGCCTGAGAGGTGACCGGGGTCAGACCGGTCGCTCCGCGGGGTCGGTGCCCAGCGCCAGGTCGGCACGGCGGAGGGCGGCGGCCATGGTCTTGACCGTGGCGGGCTCGTCCATCACGCCCTCACCGGCGTCGCGCCGCTCCTCCCAGGCGCGCACCCGGTGGGCGTACTCCCCGTACCGGGACAAGTGGAAGGCGTAGACCGCCGCGTACCGGCTGACCAGGTGTGAGGGGTGCATGTCCCAGCCCTGGTAGAAGCCGTGGGTCAGGGAGTGCCCGACCAGCTCCGCGTGGCGCCGCCACAGGTCCCGCACGTCACGGCCGCCGTCCGAGGCGGGGGAGGCGGCCAGCGAGCCGTCCGACAGCTCGACCCCGGTCCCGGCGAAGACCGTCTGCATGACGTGCCTGGCGTGGTCGCAGGCGGGGTGGTCCAGCCGCTGCTCGTGCGGGGGAAGGGCGCAGCTCGCCGTGTAGTCGAAGACGCCGAAGTGCGCCGCCGCCAGCCTGCCCCGCAGGGAGGTCACCAGGCCCGCGTCCAGGAACAGCACCGTCTGCGGCGCCTCCACCTGGATCTCGAACCTCAGCGTGCCCCGGCCGAGGCCCAGCCCCTCCTCCAGCGCGTCGAGGCAGTCGGCGAACTGGTACAGGTAGTCCTTCATCAGCACCTTCGGGAAGGTGATGACGAATCCCTCGGGCAGGTGCCCGGCCCGCTCGGTCACGCCGGTGAGGAAACCGTCCAGGGTCCTGACGGCGCGGACCGGGTCGCCGTCGGCGAACGACTTCACCCGCAGCCCCCAGCGCCGGGGGAGCGTCCCGGCCGCGTGCATGGCCGCGATCGCCTTGGCGGCGGCGGAGGCGTGGCCGTCCTCCTCTCCGGGACGCGTCCCGTAGCCGTCCTCGAAGTCGATCCGCAGGTCCTCGACGGGCTCCCGGGCGAGCTTGGCGGCCACCCTCCCGTGCACGGCCCCGGCGACGGCCCCGCCCGCGCCCAGGGACACTCCGGGAGTCGTGCCGAGGATCGCGGCCAGGTCGCCTTCCGGCAGGTGCCGCCGGAACAGCTCCAGCGCGGCCTCACCCCACTCCCGCGTCGTCCCGGCGTCGAACCGGTCGGCCGGGACGTAGACCGTGTGCACGGGCTGCCACTCGACCGGCCGGTACGGATACAGCGCGGACTGCTCGCGATGGGTCTGCTCGAAACCCGGGATCAGGGCGGACGGGTCGGCGAGCGTGACGCGCATGCTGGTGCTCCTCCTGGACGTGCCGGTTCGAGTGGGGGCCGGTTCGGGCTGGACGCGCGGGTTCGAACGGGCACGCCGGTGCGGACGCGTCCTGGTCACCGGCCGTCCCCGACGTCCGGCCGGTCCGGTCTGTTCAGCTGGTCCGGCCGGTGCGGTCTGTTCAGCCGATCTCCGCGTCGCTTCCCGGCCGTGGTTCCCGGTCGCAGGCGGTGAGCATGGCGGCGAGGCCGAGGAGCTTCACCCGCTCGCCCCGGTCGAGGGACCTGGCCAGGGCCGCTTCGGCCGCCTCGATGGACAGCCACTGCTCGTAGGTGATCGGCGGGACGCCCCGCGCGGCGAGGAGGTCGTCCAGGTCCGCGCGGCGTACCGGATCGCGATCGGTCAGGTCGGCGAGGAGGGTGCGGACCGTCTCGGCGGCGTCGGACTTGTTGGTGCCGATCACACCGGTGGGACCCCGTTTGAGCCAGCCCGCGACGTATTCGCGGTCGCGGACCCGGCCGGCCTCGTTCGGCACGGTCATGGTGGCCTCGGAGAACGGGACGCCGGGCAGGGGAACGCTCTGGTAGCCGACCGAGCGCAGCACCATGCCGACCGGGAGGGTCTCGAACTCGCCGGTGCCGACGACCCGGCCTTCCACCAGCCGGGTGCGCTCCAGCTTGAGCGCCTCCACCCGCCCCTCGCCGAGGATCTCCACCGGGCGCATCCAGAACCGCACGTCCAGCCGCCGGGGACGGCCCCTGGAGGCGCGGGTGGCCCAGCTCTGCAGAACCTCGACGTTCCCCCGGATCTGCCGGGACGCGGCCGTGACGTCCGCCACGCACTCCTCCGGTCGTACGCGCACGTCCGCGTTGGTCAGCTCGCCCAGCTCCCTGAGCTCCTTCAGGGTGAACTTGGCGTGCTCGGGCCCCCGGCGTCCGATCATGTGGACGGTCTTCACCTCGCTGGCGGCCAGCCGGGCCAGCACCTCCTCGGGCACGTCCGTGGCCCGCAGCTCCTCGGCGGTCTTGGCCAGGACGCGCACCACGTCGACCGCCACGTTGCCCACGCCGATCACCGCGACCTCGGGACTGTCGAGGACGAAGCGGTCGGCGGGCATGTCGGGGTGGCCGCAGTACCAGTTGACGAAGTCGGTGGCGGCCACGCTGCCCGGCAGGTCCTCGCCGGGAATGCCCATCCGGCGGTCCACCATCGCGCCGGTGCAGTAGACGACGGCGTCGTAGCAGTCGAGCAGGTCGGTGACGTCGACGTCCTTGCCCAGCTCGACACCGCCGAGGAACCGCACCTCGGGAAGCTCCAGCACGCCGCGCAGGTAGCCCGCTATCGACTTGATCGAGGTGTGGTCGGGAGCCACCCCGTACCGCACCAGCCCGTACGGAGTCGGCAGCCGTTCCAGCACGTCCACCCTGAGAGGAACGGTGGCCTGCTTCGTCAGGGCCTCGGCGGTATAGATCCCGGCGGGTCCTGACCCCACGATCGCGACTCGCAGTGACATATCGCCTCCTCGGCGTTGGATGTCATGAACGCGATGCCCTGCTCGATTCTGTATCACCGAGGGGGCAACCTGCCAGACTCACGCGCCCACATGATCGAGTCGTTCGTGGGTGAGGGGCGGTCGCATGATCAAGTTGTCACTCGGCATCGGCTGGAATATCACGTTTGTGACCTTCTGTGTTCATCGAACCAGAGCAGGATCGCTGCTGCACTACCGCCTGTGATCACTCCTGTGTAGCCGGGCGGTGACGCGCTACCGCCTGTGATCACTCCTGCGTACGCGGGCGGTCAAGTTCTGTGACGAGAGGCCGACCGCACCATGCTCTCCCCGGTTCGGGACAACGCTGTCCCCGCCGTATCCCCCGCCCCTCGTTCTCTCCCGGCCGGCGCGCGCGGCGCGCGGTGGATCCTGGAGGCCGTCGAGGCGAAAGCCCGTCAGGCCCCTGACGCTCCCGCGGTCCTGGACGCCTCGGGGGTGCTGAGTTACGCCGACCTGGTCGATCGGGCCGGTGCGCTCGCCCGCGGGCTTCGCCGCTCCGCCGGGGTGGGGGAGGGCGATCTGGTCGGCCTGCTCCTGCCCCGGGGAGCGGACGCGATCGTCGCGATGCTCGGGATCCTGGGTGCGGGAGCCGGTTACGTGCCGCTGGATCCGGCCTATCCCGCCGACCGTCTGGCACTCATGGCCGAGGAGGCGGGTCTTCGGGCCACGGTCACCACCACCGCGCTGCGAACCGTGCTGCCTCCCGCCGCGAACCTGTTGTTCCTCGACTCGTTCCTCGCCGCCGACGCCCGCGACGGTGACGACGAGGGACCGGGGAACAGCCCGTGGTCGCGGGACGATCGTCCAGGCGACGCCGCCTACGTCATCTTCACCTCGGGGTCCACCGGCCGCCCCAAGGGCGTCGCGGTGTCCGGCCGGGCGCTGGCCCACTTCTGCGGTGCCGCCGTGGAGACGTACGGTCTGACCGGCGTCGACCGGGTCCTGCAGTTCGCCTCGCTCAGCTTCGACGCCAGCGTGGAGGAGATCTTTCCCGCGCTCACCCGCGGTGCGACCGTGGTGGTGCGTGACGACGACATGATCAGCCGCCCCGACCTGCTGCTGGAGCGCTGCCACGAGCTCGGTGTCACCGTGCTCGACCTGCCCACCGCCTACTGGCACGAACTCGTCGAAGCCCTGTCCGACCCGGACCTGCGGTGGCCACCCGCCCTGCGCCTAGTGATCATCGGCGGTGAGCGGGCGCGGCCCGAGGTGGTACGGGCCTGGCGGCGCGGCCCCGGCGCCGGGGCCCGCCTGCTGAACACCTACGGACCCACCGAGGCCACCGTGGTCGCCACGGTCGCCGACCTCGGCGACTGGGACGGCGAGGGCCCGGTACCCATCGGTTTTCCGATTCCGGGTGTGCGGTGCCTGGTGGCCGGTGCCGACGGCGGCCCCGTACCCCCGGGAGCGGAGGGCGAGCTGCACATCGGCGGTCCCACGGTCGCGCTCGGCTACCTCGGCCGGCCGGAGGCCACGGCCGAGCGCTTCTACTCGGGGCAGGTCCCCGGCCCCGAAGGTCCGGTCCCCGGCCCCGAAAGTCCCGCTCCTGGCCGCGAAGGCCCGGTTTCCGACCCCGAAGGTCCGGTCTCCGATCGCGAAGGTTCGGTCTCCGATCCCGGAAGTCCGGTCCCCGGCCGCGAAGGCCTGGTCTCCGACCGCAGAAGTCCGGCCCCCGGCTTCGCGGGCCCGGCCTCCGACGTGCCCGCCGGGCAGCGGACGGCCTGGTACCGCACCGGCGACCGCGTCCGACAGGGCGCCGACGGCTCGCTGGTGTTCCTGGGCCGCGACGACCACCAGGTCAAGATCCGTGGCTTCCGCGTCGAGCTCGGCGAGATCGAGTCCACCCTGTGCGGCCTGCCCGGGGTCCGCGACGCCGTGGTGGGCCTCGACGAGCGGGTCCCCGGCGCGCCGAGGCTGGCGGCCCACCTGCTCGTGGAGACCGTTGATCCGTCCGCCGAGGCCCCGTCCGTGGAGGTGCCGTCCGCCGCGCTCCTCCGGAGGGAGCTCGGACGGTCGCTGCCGGCGCACATGGTGCCCGCCTCCTTCACCTTCCACCCGTCCTTCCCGATCACCGTCCAGGGCAAGGTGGACCGGGCGGCGCTGGTCGGCACGGCGGCCACCGGAGACACGTCCGGTGGACGCGCGACCGGCGAGGACATCGCCCGTGGACGCGCGGCCACCGTAGGAAACGCCGAAAACGCCGAAAACGTCGGAGGCACCGGGAACACCGGGAACACCGGGAACACCGCCGACCGGGGATTCGCCGACGCCGTCACCGCGATCTGGGCCGAGGTCCTCGGCCGTCACGACATCGGCGATGACCAGGACTTCTTCTCGCTCGGCGGTGACTCCCTCGCGGCCGTACGGGTTCTCACCAGGCTTCGCGGCGCTCACCGCGCCGAGCTCACCCTGGCCGACTTCTACGCGGCCCCCACCGTCTCCGGACTCGCCGGAGCCGTCCTCCGGGAGTCCCACGCCGCCGGTGCCGGGCATTTCGCGAACGAGGACCACTCGCCGGCGGACGACGGGGGACAGGTGGCCCCCACCCCCCTGCAGGCCGACTTCTGGATGGCGGAGCAGCTCTACGGCGAGAACCCGGTCCACAATCTCGGCATCCGCTACCGCCTGGACGGGCCGCTGGACACCGTCGCGCTGCGCGAGGCGCTGGACGCCCTCGCCGCCCGGCACGCGATCCTGCGCTCCCGGTATCCGGCGGGCGAGGACGGCCGGCCCGTCACCGTCGTAGACCCGCCGGGTCCGGTGAGGCTCGACGAGGCCGACGCGCCGGACGAGCACGACGCGGAGGCGATCCGCCGCCGGGCCGTCGCGGAGCCGTTCGACCTCGCGCGAGGACCGCTGCTTCGCGCCGTCCTCCTCCGGATGGCGGGGGACCACCACGAACTGCTGCTCATCGTCCACCACACGGCCTTCGACGGCTGGTCGGCCGGGGTGGTGCTCACCGACCTCGCCGAGCTGTACCGCGCGGCCCGCGCCGGCGTCCCGGCCCGCCTCCCCGCCCCGGGGACGGACTTCTCCCGCCTGGCGGCGGTCCGCGCCGCGCGGGCGGCCCGGCCCTCGCTCGCCGCGTACTGGCGGCACCGCCTGGCGGGAGCCGATCTCGAGGTCGAACTGCCCGCGGACCGCCCCCGCCCCGCCGCCCGCACCTACCGCACCGAACGTGTCGCCCGCCCGCTGCCCGACGGGCTCCTGGAACGTCTGGAGACCGTCGGCCGCGACCACGGCGCGAGCCTGTTCATGGTCCTGCTCGCCGGTGTGCGGACACTGATGTGGCGGGTCACGGGACGCGAGGACGTCACCGTTCTCGCCCCGGTGGCCTGCCGTGGCAGCCTGGACGAGGAGACGGCCGTCGGCCCGCTGCTCAACATTCTCCCGCTGCGCGGAGACGTCCTCGCGGGCGGCACCTTCGCGGAGCTGCTGGCCGCGGTGCGGCGCGACACCGTCTCCGACCTGGACCACCAGGAGCTGCCGCTCCCCGCGCTGCCCGCCCTGCTGGGGCTCTCGCCCGCGCTCGACCGCAACCCCTTCGGCCCGGTGATGCTCACGGTCCACAACACCCCCTCGGGCGGCGTGGAGGAGGCGGGGGTGCGCTGGCGGTACGCGGGCGACACCGCGCCCATGGCCGGGATGGTCGACCTGTCGATCGGACTGGACTTCCCGGCCGGCGGACCGGTGCTCAGCGCGGACTTCGCCACCGAGCTGTTCGAGCCGGCGACCGTGGACCGCCTGCTGGACCAGCTCCTGACCCTCCTGGACGCCGCCGCCGGGTCCGCGGACCGTTCCGTCGGGGAGCTGCCGCTGCTGTCCGACGCCGAACGGCACCGGATCCTCCACACGTGGAACGACGTCCGGGTGGAGCGGCCCACCGACCTGCCGGTGCACCGGCTCTTCGAGGCGCACGCCTCGGCGACCCCCGAGGCGCCCGCCCTGACCCACGACGGGACCACCGTCACCTACGGTGAGCTCAACGCCCGCGCCAACCGCCTGGCCCGCGCCCTGAAGGAGCGCGGCGCCGGTCCCGGCGCCCTGGTCGCCATCTGCCTGGACCGGGGGGTGGAGCTGTTCACCGCGATGTGGGCCGTCCTCAAGTCCGGCGCGGCCTACGTCCCGCTGGACCCCGCCTATCCGGCCGAGCGGCTGCGCTACATGCTCCGGGACAGCGGCGCCGCCGTCCTGGTCACCCGCACCGGCCTCGCCCCCTCGCCGTCCGCCGGACCCAGGGAAACCGGCGAACCGGGCAGTCCCGGCGTGGCCGGTGACGGAGCGTGGCCGCGGGTCCTCGCCCTGGACACGGACGGCGCGGCGATCTCCCGGCTTCCGGACACCGACCTCGACCCCTCCTGCGGGCCCGACGACCCGGCGTACGTCATCTACACCTCCGGTTCCACCGGTCGCGCCAAGGGCGTGGTGGTCACCCACCGCCACCTGGTGCACGCCGTGCACATGTGGCAGCACGACTACCGGCTGAGCCCCGACTGGACCTACCAGCAGGCGGCCAGCTTCTCCTTCGACATGTTCGT
Source organism: Streptosporangium sp. G11 (assembly GCF_051192615.1). NCBI lineage: Bacteria > Bacillati > Actinomycetota > Actinomycetes > Streptosporangiales > Streptosporangiaceae > Streptosporangium > Streptosporangium sp. G11. The sequence continues at coordinate 281,046 of NZ_JBPJUQ010000002.1, read as the reverse complement.
CGGCGAGACGCTGCGCGCCCTGTGCACGGGAGGACGGCTCGTCGTGGTCCCCCGGGAGGCACTCCTGGAACCGGCCGCGCTGCTGGACCTCATGCGCCGCGAGGGCGTGCGGTGCACGGAACTCGTCCCCGCCGTCCTGCGCGGGCTGCTCTCCCACGCGGAAGCCACCGGCGCCACGCTGGACTTCGTCCGGCTCCTCATCGGCGGCGGCGAGAAGTGGCACGTGCGCGAGTACCGCCAGGCGCGGCGCCTCGTCGGGCCCGGCGGCAGGGTGGTCAACGCGTACGGCGTCACCGAGGTCACCGTCGACAACGTGTACTTCGACGGCGACACGGACGGCATGCCCGCCGAGGCGCCCCTGCCCATCGGCAGGCCCTTCGCCAACAACCGGGCGTACGTCCTGGACGCCGGGCGCTCCCCGGTGCCGCCCGGTGTCGTCGGCGAGCTGTATCTGGGCGGTGACGGCGTGGCCGCCGGCTATCACGGCCGTCCCGAGCTGACCGCCGAACGGTTCCTCGCCGACCCCTTCGTGCCGGGCGCGCGCATGTACCGGACCGGGGACGGCGCCAGGTACCGCGCCGACGGGACGGTGGAGTTCCTGGGCCGCCTCGACGACCAGGTCAAGGTCAACGGTTACCGGATCGAGCTGGGCGAGGTGGAGGCCGCTCTCGGGGCACGTCCCGACGTCCTCGCCTGCGCGGCCGCCGTGCACGACATCTCCGGTGGAACCGCCCAGCTGGTCGGGTACGTGACGACCAGGCCGGGTGGGGTGACCGACGAGGCGGACCTGCGCCGTGAGCTCGCGGACGTCCTGCCCGCCCACATGGTCCCCGCCCGCATCGTCTCCCTGGCCTCGCTGCCGCTCACCCCCAACGGCAAGCTCGACCGCCGGGCCCTGCCCGCCCCGCCGGAGGGCGCCGACGCCTCCCGCCACGTCCGGCCCGCCACGCCCACCGAGATCCGGATCGCCGAGGTGTGGTCGGAGGTCCTGCAGGTCGAGCGGGTGGGGGGTCACGACACCTTCTTCGCCCTGGGCGGCGACTCCTTCAGCGCCCTCCGCCTGGTCCGGCGGATCGACCCGGCGCTGCGCGTGATCGACCTGTACCAGAACCCGACCGTCGCCCGGCTCGCCGCCCTGCTCGACGCCCGCGCCGAGGGAACCGGCCCCGCGGACGGGGATCGCCTGCTGCGCCGCCTGTCCGGCGATCTCGCGCGAAGCGGCTCCCCGGCCTTCACCGTGGTCTGCGTCCCCTACTCGGGCGGGCAGGCCGTGAGCTACCACCCGGTGGCCGAGGCACTGCCGGATGACTGCGTCCTGTACGCCGTGGAACTGCCGGGCCACGACATCGGCCGCCCGGAGGAACCGCTGCTGCCGTGCGAGGAACTCGCCGCCCTCGTGGTGGCCGAGATGCGCGAGATCCCCGGCCCGGTCGTGCTGTACGGGCACTGCATGGGCACGGCGCTGACCGTCGAGGTGGCCCGGCAGGCGGAGCAGGCGGGAGTGCGGCTGCTCGGCACGGTGCTCGGCGCGAGCTTCCCCACGGCCCGGCTGCCCGGACGGTTCTTCGACTGGGTCTACCGGGTCCTGCCCGTCGACCGCCTCACCTCCGACCGCGAGTACCTGTCCTTCCTGCGGGCCCGCGGCGGCTTCACCGAGCTCCAGGACCCGGCCGAGCAGGCGTTCGCCCTGCGCAACGTGCGGCACGACGCCCGGGACGCGGAGGAGTACTTCACCGCCGCGTTCACCGGGACCGGGTACCGCAGGCTGCGCTCGCCGATCCTCAGCCTGGTGGGGGAGCGCGACAGGGTGACCGAACTCCACCAGGAGCGCCACCAGGAGTGGGCGCACTTCTCCGAGAGCGTCGAGCACGCCGTGATCCCCGGCGGCGGCCACTTCTTCATCAAGCACCAGGCCCCCGAGGTCGCCGAGGTGATCGACACCGCCGCCCGGCGCTGGCGGGAGACGGAAGCCGAGCCCGTACCGTCCGCTCCCGCGCGGGAGGATCCGGACGAGGCCGGGAGTGCCGCCGACGGCACGCGGCGGGGTGCCGGGGACGCCGGGCGGGGTGCCGGCGGCGCCCCGCCCGGTACCGCTGGCACAGGGCGCGGCGCCGCCGCGGCCCCCAGCCTGGGGATTTTCGCCCTCGTCGCGCTCGGCCAGTTCGTCTCCCTGGTGGGCAGCGGCCTGAGCACGCTGGTCCTCAGCATCTGGGTCTACCAGCGCACCGGCGACGTCACCGCTTTCGGGGTGATGTCCGCGGTGGGGCTGCTGCCGGGAATCCTCGCCGGTCCGATCGCGGGCGCCGTCGCGGACCGCTGGGACCGGCGGCGGGTCATGCTGGCGGCCGACTCGGCGTCGGGGGTGGCCACCGCGGTCCTGGCCGTCCTGCTCTTCAGCGGCAGGCTGGAGATGTGGCAGGTGTACGCCGCGCTCGCGCTGACCTCGCTGGCGGGGGCCTTCCAGCGCCCGGCCTATCTGGCGGCGGTGGCACAGATCGTCCCCAAGCGCTACCTCGGCCACGCCAACGGCATCGCCCAGCTGGGCACCGGCGCCGGCGCGGTGTTCGCTCCGATGCTCGGGGCGGGCCTGATCGGCGTCATCGGGGTCCGGGGCGTGCTGCTGGTGGACGCGGCGACCTTCCTGGTCGGGGCGGGCACCCTGCTGGCCGTGCGGTTCCCCGACCGGATGTTCCGGAGGCGCGAGGAGTCGTTCGGAACGGAGATCGCCAACGGCTGGCGCTACGTCGCCCGCAGGCCGGGCCTGCGGATCGCGCTGCGCTTCTTCGTCATCGACCACCTCTTCTACACGCTGGGCTTCGCGGTGATCACGCCGATGATCCTCATCGAGCAGTCCGAGCAGGCTCTCGGGCTGGTGCTGTCCGCGGGCGGGGTGGGCGGCCTGCTCGGCGCGCTCACCATGAGCCTGTGGGGCGGCACCCGCCGCCGCACCGAGGGAATGATCTTCTTCATGGGGGTCGCCAGCGTCGCGATGGCCTTCGTCGGCCTCGGCACGGCCACCTGGTTCGCGGTCGTGGGCATGTTCGTCCTCTCCTTCACCGAGTCCCTCATCAACGGGCACTGGATCGCGCTGCTGCAGACCAAGGTCGGCCTGGAGCTGCAGGGCCGGGTGCTGTCCATCTTCATCACGGTGATGATGCTGACCATGCCGCTGGGCTTCCTGGTGGTGGGGCCGCTCGCCGACCACGTGTTCCGGCCCCTTCTCGAACCGGGCGGCGCGCTCGCGGACTCCGTCGGCCCGCTGCTGGGCACCGGGCCCGGGCGCGGCCTCGCGCTGCTGATCGTCGTCAGCGGGCTCGTACAGCTGGCCTGGGCGGTACGCGGCTGGCTCCACCGGAGGCTGCGGTTCCTGGAGGACGAGCTTCCCGACGCCCTGCCGCCCGCCCGGATCGGCGACCGGGACACCATGCAGCGCCACGCCGACGAGCTGCTGGCCACCACGCGTTCCTGACGTCCGGACAGGCCCGGCGGGTTACGGCCCGGCGGGTCCCCGCGCCCCGCTTCCTCACCCTCAAGTTCCCCGGAGACGCCGGCCGGCGGGCCTGTCGACCACGCCCCGCCGGACCCCGGTGTCCCCGCCCGCCATGTCGGTTCCCCCTCGAAGGATCTCCCGTGACGCTCGACATCAGCACCTCCCCACCCGCCGCCCCCGCCGGGCCGTTCCCCGAGCACGCCGGGCAGACTCCGCTGATCGAGGCGCGCGGGCTCGTCCCCGGCGTCCGTGTCCTGATCAAGGACGAGACCCGCTACGCCTCCGGCAGCCACAAGGAGCCCGCCGCCCGCGCGGTCGTCCGCCACGCGCTGGAGGCCGGGTACCGCGACGTGGTGGTCGCCACCTGCGGGAACTACGGTCGCGCCGCGGCCGCCGCGGGTGCCGCCGCAGGGCTGGCCGTCACCGTCGTGCTCCCCTCCGGCTGGAGCGACGGAGGCGCCGCCATGCGCGCCCTCGGCGCCCGGGTGGTCCTCGTCGACGGGAGCTACGAGGAGGCGGTGGACGCCTCGCGGAGGATCGCCGCCGAGAGGGGGGCGCTCGACGGCAACGTCGACGGTCCCTGCGAGCCCCAGGTGCTGGCGGGGCACGGCGAGGTCGTCGACGCCCTCGCCGCGGAGCTGGACGGCCCCCCGCACACCGTCTGGCTGCCGGTCGGCAACGGGACCACGGCGATCGCCGTACACCGGCGCCTGGTCGCGCTGGGCTGGCCCACCCGGATCGTGGGGGTCGGATCGGCCGGCAACAACCCGATCGTGACCAGCTGGCCGGGGGAGTATCTGCCGCTGGCGCCGGACGCGGTCGCCACGACGGACCACAACCAGCCGCTGGTCAACTGGCACGCGTTGCAGGGGGCCGCGGCGATGGACGCGATCCGGTCCGGCGGCGGCGAGGTGCTCGGCGCGAGCGACGCGGAACTGCTCCGGGCGCGGGACGCCCTGGCCGTCCACGGCCCCACCCCCACGGCGGCGGGAGCGGTGGCGCTGGCCGGGCTGCTGGGCCGGGCGACGACCCTCGACGCGGGCAGCACCCACGTCGTCGTGCTGAGTGGCCGCTGACCTGTTCGCCGGCCTGCGGGTCGGCCTGTCCGCCTGTCCGCCTGCCGTACGGGCGGGCCGCGGTGATCGCGACCCGTGGGCGGGCCGTGGCGACCGCGACCGTACCGGCCCTCTGATCGATTCTTGGAGATGGACCTGATGACTGACGTAACCGAGACACCGGTCCCGGGGCCGGTGCTGCTCTACAGGAGAAGCGCGGTCGGCCGGCGCGACGAGTGGATCTTCTGGGGCAAGCTGGCCCTGCTGGCCGCCCTGACCGCGTTCGGGGCCTGGCTGGCGCTCTCGGCCCACCCGCTCGCGGCGGTGGCCGGGATCGTGCTGCTGGGCGCCATGTTCACCCACGCGGTCGAGTTGCAGCACCAGTGCCTGCACCACGCGGCCTTTCGCGGCGCGCGCCTGCACCGGATCGTCGGGGTGCCGCTGGGGTTCCCGCTGCTGGTGGTCTACAGCCACTACCGGATCAGGCACCTGCAGCACCACCGCGCCCTGGGAACGCCGGGGGACACCGAGTTCTTCGGCTTCGACACCCGGGCACCGCTGACCCCGGCCGTGCTGCTGCGGGGGGCGTTCGACTACCGGCGGATCGCCGACGTGCTCGGTGACTGCGTCCGCAGCGCGAGCGGCAGGTGGCAGTACGCCTTCGGCTCGATCGCGCCCCGGATGCGCCGCCGTATCGTGGCCGAGCACGTGGGGCTGGGCCTGCTCGTGCTCGCGGCCGTGGCCCTGGCGGCGAGCGGCCACGCCGGGATCGTGGCACGGCTGTGGCTGCTGCCGCTGCTGCTGGTCGCGGTGCCGCTGCACTTCCTGGTCGAGCTTCCCGAGCACGTGCTGTGCGACAACGACACCACCGACGTGCTCCGCAACACCCGGTCGATCACCGGAGGCTGGTTCAGCACCTGGTACACCAACGGCAACAACCTGCACATCGAGCACCACGCTGCGATGAACGTGCCGCTCCACCGGCTGCGCGAGCGGCACCCGGAGGTCCAGCGGTACGGGGCGTTCGTGCAGCGCGGCTACGCCGACTTCTTCCGCGCCGTGCTCGCCGAGGCCCGGCGCAACGCCGCCACGCCGGTGAAGGCCCGGCGCGACGCCGTGCCCGCCGAGGCCCGGCGTGACGTCCGGCTCCACGACCGCGAGGCGGTGGTCTCGGCCCCGGACCGGACGAGCTCCTCTTGACGGTTCCCGCCGTCTCCCCGGCCCCCGCGCCGGCGCCGGCCGGTGCGGGGGCCCGGGGCGTACGGTCAGGTACCGAATCAGCACTTGCGAGGACAAGCCTGGCGGATCACAGTGGGTTCTCGTGAGTTCAGGAGCGGAGAAACGCCGCAAAGCAAATGCCCGGCGTGCGAAGGACAGCCCGCTTCAGGACACGAGAGGACCGCACGGAACAGGACACACTCCCGGCTCCTCCGCCTTTCCCGTTTTCTCCGCCTCTCCCGGCACCCCGGACGTCTCAGGCTCCCCCGGCGTTCCCGGTGTCCCCGGTGTCTCCGAGGAGGGCCGGTCCTCCTGCGGGCTCAGGTACGAGGCGTTCGGGCGGGTGATGGCCGCGCTGGCGGGCGAGTCGGAGCTCATGGAGTCCTGCCGCGACCTGACCTGGTGGCGCGGGCCCGGCCACGGCTGGCACATCGAGTGGCGCGACGGCCCCGGCGCGGCCGACATCGCCGCCGTACTGGACAGGCACGTCCGCGACCCCGGCTGTCCGGGCGCCCCGGTCGCCCGCTCGGGCCCCGCCACGGCCGGTGAGGCCACCCTGGAGGTGATGGGCGTCCCGTTCGTCCTGCGCGCCGTCGATCCCGTGCGCCGCGAGCGTTTCCACGGCAGGGCCGGTCTGCGCCGCCTCGGCGAGGCGCTCGACACCACTCGCAGAACCACCTCCCGCCACCCCTGGGAGATCCTTCTCGGCGGCTGACGCCCCGGAGCGGCCGAGCCGGTGCCGCTCCCTCGCGCGGGCACCCGCCCCGGGCGTCCGGGGCGGTGAACCGCCCCCGATATCGGAGGGCGCCCGGAATGCCGGGAGAGAAAGGATCGGGCGGTGTCGCCGGGCTCCGGCCGCCGCTCGGGAAAGGGCATGGCAATGCCCGGGGAAAGGCCCGTGACAACAGATTGACCAAGCGCTCGTTTACTTTACGGAACTTGACGCGTTCGAGGAGTTATCCCTGGTCAGATACACTGCTGACAGCCACTAGCAAGTGTGATCGGGGGATCGGTGGCTTTGGTAGAACGTAATTACACGCTTGACTTCGTCGCGAGAGACCGCCGGGATCGCGCCATTCTCCGGCACATGGTCCTCTCGCTTTTCGTGGGGATGCTGCTCGGCGGTGTCGGAGCGCTGCTGGCCTACGGGCCCGCGCTGTTGTACGCGCTCTACAACCCGTACGCGTATCTCCTCCTCGTCGTCGTCACGGGACGGACCGCGGCGAGCTTCGGCTGGGCGGTGCTCTCCAGCGTGCTGGCCGCGTTCGGGCCGATACTCTCGATGCTCGTCGCCACGATCTTCGCGTCGAACGCCTGGCGCATCAGCCTCGGCGACGACGGCGCCTCGATGAACCTCATGATCGCGAACCTCGTCGCGATCGGCATCCTGTCCTACCTCGCCAAACGCTTCGACCGCTGGGGAGACGTCGCGGCCGGCAGCGCGGCCGGGCTGGCCCTGTTCGACGGGATCGACAAGGCGATGCCCGGCGGGCCCGAGCACGTCCCCGGTTTCTGGCCGTGGGGCGTCGCGGTGGTGGTCGCGATCACGCTGGGAATGCTGATCTCGCTGGGACGCGGATGCGACCGGGCCTGCTCCGCGCTGATCGCCCTGATCCTCGGGGCCTCCTACTTCGTCTTCCTCACAGGGCTCTGAGGCCCCGCCGCCGGGCCCGGAAGCGGTCGACGGCAGCCAATCGGCTTGCGAGACTCGATAGCCTGTAGAACACCGAACCTCGCTAACTAGGAGTAGCCGTGCTGCTGCGCATGTCGTCGCTGTTTCTTCGAACGCTGAGGGACGACCCGGCAGATGCGGAAGTCCCGAGCCACAAGCTGCTCGTCCGCGCCGGTTACGTCCGCCGCGTCGCACCCGGCGTCTACTCCTGGCTGCCGCTCGGCAAGACGGTCCTGGAGAACGTCACGCGCGTCGTGCGCGAGGAGATGAACCGGATGGGCGGTCAGGAGGTGCTCTTCCCCGCCCTGCTGCCCCGCGAATACTACGAGGCGACCGGCCGCTGGACCGAGTACGGCGACACGCTCTTCCGCCTCAAGGACCGCAAGGGGGCCGACTATCTCCTCGGGCCCACCCACGAGGAGATGTTCACCGACATGGTCAAGGGGGAGTACGCCTCCTACAAGGACTATCCGGTGACCCTCTACCAGATCCAGACCAAGTATCGCGACGAGGCCCGTCCCCGGGCCGGCATCCTGCGCGGGCGTGAGTTCGTCATGAAGGACTCCTACTCCTTCGACCTCGACGACGACGGCCTCAAGCGCTCCTACGAGCGCCACCGCGAGACCTACATCAAGACCTTCGACCGGCTCGGCATCGCCTACAAGATCTGCTTCGCCACGTCCGGGGCGATGGGCGGCTCGGCCTCGGAGGAGTTCCTCGCCCCGGCCGCCACCGGCGAGGACACCTTCGTGGCCTGCCACAACTGCGGCTACGCGGCCAACGCGGAGGCCGTCGTCACCACCGCGCCGGCCGCGATCACCGGTGAGCGCCCCGCCATGCGGGTGCTCGACACCCCCGACACCCCGACCATCGAGTCACTCGTCAACCACGTCAACGAGCACCACGGCCTCGGCGTCACCGCCGCCCAGACGCTCAAGAACATCGTGGTCAAGGTGACCGTCCCCGGTTCGGGCAAGACCGAGACCCTGATCGTCGGCGTGCCCGGAGACCGCGAGGTCGACTTCAAGCGGCTGGAGGCCTCCCTGGCCCCCGGCGAGCCCACCATCTTCGAGGCCGAGGACTTCGCCAGGCACCCCGGCCTGGTCCGCGGCTACATCGGCCCCCAGGTCCTCAAGGACCTCGGCATCCGCTATCTCGTTGACCCCCGCGTGGTCGACGGCACCGCCTGGGTGACCGGCGCCAACGAGCCCGGCAAGCACGCCGCGGACGTCGTCGCCGGCCGTGACTTCGTCGCCGACGGCACCATCGAGGCCGCCGAGGTCCGCGCGGGCGACGCCTGCCCGGTCTGCGGCTCCGGCCTGTCCATCGACCGCGGCATCGAGATCGGCCACATCTTCCAGCTCGGCCGCAAGTACGCCGACGCCGCCAAGCTCGACGCCCTCGGCCCCGACGGCAAGCCGATCCGCGTCACCATGGGCTCCTACGGCATCGGCGTCTCCCGGGCCGTGGCGGTGCTGGCCGAGCAGACGCACGACGAGCTCGGGCTGGTCTGGCCCCGCGAGGTCGCCCCCGCCGACGTCCACATCGTGGGCACCGGCAAGGACGGTCAGGTCGAGGCCGCCACCCGGATCGCCGAGGAGCTGGAGGGCCGCGGGCTGCGCGTCCTGGTGGACGACCGTCCGGGCGTCTCGCCGGGTGTGAAGTTCAAGGACGCCGAGCTGCTCGGCATGCCGACGATCCTGATCGTCGGCCGAGGTCTCGCCCAGGGCGTCGTGGAGCTGCGCGACCGCGCCACCGGCGCCAAGGAGGAGATCCCGCTCGCCGAGGCCGTCGACCGCGTCGTGGCGGCCTGCCAGGGGTGACCCCGGCCGCTTCCTGAAGGAGGCCTGCCACCCCGAACGCGTGAGAGCGGCCCACCCCTTCGAAGGGGTGGGCCGCTCCTTTTACGTGTGTGGCCCCGCGTCAGTAGTGGTGGTGACGGTGCCGGGAACTCCGGCCGATCGCCTTGCCCACGTGGAATCCGCCCGGCAGGTTGACGGTCACGTATTTGCGGCCGTCAGGAGTTCTGGTGACGTGGAATCTACGATTGCCGAAACTGTGGCCGACCCCCCTCGGAGACAGGTCGAATCTGAAGGGACCGACTTTGATCGACTTCCTGTATCCCCAGCCCATTGCCTTCTCCCCGGACTTCCGGAAACCTCGCGTCGTGTCATGAGAACGAGTGACGCCGGCGAACGGTTCCCGGGTAATGCCCATCAGCGGCGGTTGCCGTTACCGCTGAGCGTCTTGCGCCAGTGGAAGCCGCCGGGAAGGTTGATGCTCAGGGTGCGGCGCCCGTCGGCCGTCTTGGTGACCCTGAAGGCGCGGTTTCCCCAGCTGTGGCCCACTCCGCCCCGCGAAAGGTTAAGACGGAACGGACCGAACTTCATGGATTTCCGATATCCCCAGCCCATTACTTCCTCCTTAGGCGTATGTCGCGACATTCAGCTACCCGGCGGACGCGATGCAAACATGGCCGAAAGCGGGTTCGCGTCGTGGCCCGCGAATCCGGAGAGCTCTGCAGGACACGGATTTCCGCGCTGACCAGTGCGCCTCCCGCCTTTCCGCCGGGAGGGCGGTCACCCGTGAGAACGGGCGGGAAACGTCACTGGGACGTGGTCGCCGTGGGGGTGGCGGTGGGTTCGGGCGCCGTCCGGGGCGGCATGCCGGGAAAGGCCTCGATCTCGGGACGCAGGCTGTAGGAGCGGGTGACGCACTCCTGCATGACCAGCGCGCCGATCCTGCGCAGGTCGGTGTCCGCGGACGCCGCCAGCTCCAGGTAGGCGCCGGTCACCCCCCGCTCGACCAGCACGGCCAGCTCCACCGCCTGCGCCGCGCTGGACGGCATGACCGGGAGCTCGTAGACCGCCGCCGGCTCGGCGGGCGTGCCGCCCGCGGTGATGATCATCGTGCGGAGCTGGTCGCGGCGGGCCCGGTGGGCGTTGTAGGCCACCGTCATCGCCACGCGCAGCCTGCCCGTGGTCCTGGCCCCGAGGACCCCGTACGCGTACACGGCGGCGTGCTCGGCCGCCAGCGCCGTGGCGAGCCCCCGGTCGGCCGCGGCGCCTCTCACAACGACCTCGACAGGGCCAGGGCGTGCGCGGCCTCGCAGGCGCCGATGGACGCGAGCAGCTGGGCCAGCGGGGGCGACACGCCCTCGATCTGGCGGGTGCGCAGCGCCGCGGCCTTGCGCTCCAGGTCCCGCAGGGCCCGTACCGACGTGGCGCCCTGAGCCGCGCTCCCGGACGGGGAGGGGGTGGGCGACGGCGCGGGGGTCGCGGCCGCGGACGCCGGGGCGGGCGGGAGGCGGCGGCGGAGCTCGGCCAGATGGGCCTCGTGCCGCTGCCTGAAGGGTTCGAGCCGGGCCGAGGCGGCCGCGTACAGGGCGACGGTCCGTTCCTTGCCCGCGATCAGCTCACGCAGGAGCAGGGTCTCGGGGTCGGGCGGCGCGGCCACGGGCGGCACCCGCTCCTCGGCGGCGCACCCCGCGACCGTCACGGCCGCCACCCCGAGAGCACCGCCCCGCAACAGGGCGCGCCGGGAGACGGAACGCACGACGACCTCCGGTTCTGTTTCGGCAGCTGACGCACTTAGCATCGTACGGGCTTGGAATAATGGCACTCACCTCGCTTCTCGGGCGGCTCCGCCACACCGAGTGGCGCTGTTTCTACGCCCTGGTGTGGATAGGCTGGTTAATCGCATGGGCGAGGTCCGCCCGGCTGAGATCGTGACAATGGGAGGTCGGCATGGGCAGCGCCACATCCCGCGACCGCCTGATAGAGCTTCTGGAACCTGTCGTCGGAGCCGAAGGGCTCGACTTGGAGGACGTCACGGTCACCCCCGCGGGCAAGCGGCGGCTGCTGCGTGTCGTGGTCGATCGTGACGGGGGCGTGAGCCTCGACGACGTCGCGGAGGTCAGCCACGCCGTCTCCGCGACGCTGGACGCCGACGAGGCGATGGGGGCCACCCCGTACGTGCTCGAGGTTTCCTCTCCGGGAGTCGACCGTCCCCTGACCGAGCCGCGCCACTGGCGCCGCGCGGTGAAGAGGCTGGTCAAGGCCGACCTGAAGGACGGCACCGCCGTGGAGGGCCGGATCGTCGCCACCGACGAGACCGGCGTGGAGCTGGACGTCGACGGCGCGCCGCGCCGCATCGACTATGAGGGCCTGACCCGAGGACGGGTGCAGGTGGAATTCCGCCGGCTCGACGACGCCGAAGACGACGGCGAAGACGGCGACGAGGGCTAAGGGGGAAGCCTCGTGGACATTGACATGAGCGTCCTGCGCAGCCTGGAGCGGGAGAAGGACATCTCCTTCGACCTGGTCGTCAAGGCGATCGAGGACGCGCTGCTGATCGCGTATTTCCGAAGCGAGGGCGCGGCGGCCAAGGCGCGCGCCGAGCTCGACCGCAAGTCCGGGCACGTGACGATCTTCGCCGCCGAGCTCGACGACGAGAGCGGGGAGGTGCTCAGGGAGTTCGACGACACCCCGGGCAACTTCAGCCGCATCGCCGCGACCACGGCCAAGCAGGTCATCCTGCAACAGCTCCGCGACGCCGAGGACGAGATCAACTTCGGTGAGTTCGCCAGCCGCGAGGGCGAGCTGGTGGCGGGAGTCATCCAGCAGGGCAAGGACCCGAGGGTCGTCCTGGTCGACCTGGGCAAGATCGAGGCGGTGCTGCCGCACAGCGAGCAGGTCCCGGGCGAGGAGTACGTCCACGGCGACCGCATCCGCTGCTACGTGGTGCAGGTCAAGAAGGGCCACAAGGGCCCCTCGGTGACCCTGTCGCGCACCCACCCCGGCCTGGTGAAGAAGCTCTTCGCGCTGGAGGTGCCCGAGATCGCCGACGGCACGGTCGAGATCGCCGCCGTCGCCCGCGAGGCCGGTCACCGCACCAAGCTCGCGGTCAGGTCGCGGCGCCCGGGGGTGAACGCCAAGGGCGCCTGCATCGGCCCGATGGGCTCACGGGTACGCAACGTGATGACGGAGCTGCACGGCGAGAAGATCGACATCATCGACTGGTCGGAGGACCCCGCGGACTTCGTGGGGAATGCGCTGTCCCCGGCCCGCGTTTCCCACGTAGAGGTGATCGACTTCGACGGCCGCGCGGCGCGCGTGACCGTGCCGGACTACCAGCTCTCCCTCGCCATCGGCAAGGAGGGCCAGAACGCCCGGCTGGCCGCCCGCCTCACCGGCTGGCGGATCGACATCCGTCCCGACACCCAGCCGGGGGACGCGGCCGGTTCCGCAGATGCGTCCACACGGTAAGCTGGAATATGGTGGCCAGGCTGCCCCACTGAGAACATGTGTGGGGTGCCGGGTTCGCACGGTTTCCTCCGAGCTGCTCCGCCTGGTGGTGGTCGAGGGCGTTATCGTCCCTGACCTGCGAAGACGACTCCGTGGGCGTGGTGCTTCACTGCATCCCACCCTGAGCTGTCTCGAACTCGCAGAGCGTCGCCGAGCGTTTCCGCGTGCTTTTCGCGTCGCGGAAACACTCGACCTGTCGCGGCTGCGCGGCCACCTGGAAGAGCAACAGGCTGAAAGGATCGGGTGAAATGGTTACCGACTGTCATGTAGGACGCCGATTTGATGGGCTGGTCAGATAGCTATGAGCGCCTGATGAGCATGCGGCGATGAGTACGTCAACGTAACGACGGTCCGGCGGCACCGCCTCCCGGGCCGAGACAAGGGAGTGCAGTGGCGAAGGTCCGCGTATACGAGCTCGCCAAGGAGTTCGGTGTGGAGAGCAAGGTCGTTATGGCCAAGCTCCAGGAGATGGGCGAGTTCGTGCGTTCGGCGTCCTCGACTATCGAAGCACCGGTAGTCCGCAGGCTCACGGAAGCTTTGGGCGGCCCCAGTAAGGGCTCGTCCGACAGGGGCAGAGGCCCCAGGCCGCCTCAGGCGGCACCTCGGCCGGGTGACGGCCAGCCGAACGGCGCCCCCTCGGCGTCGACATCAACCCCCAAGCCGGGACCGGCCCCCAGGCCGGGTCCTCGTCCGGGGCCACAGGCTCGTCCCGCGGCCCCCGCGCCGCAGGCGGCTCCGCCTGTCGTTCCCCCGGCTCCGCCGGTCCAGCCCCCGCAGCCGCCGCGTCAGCAGCCGCCGCAGGTGCAGGCCCCGCGGTTCGAGGCACCCCGCACAGACAGCGGCCGCCCGGCGGCCGCGGGCCCTGGCCCCAAGCCGGGCCCCAGGCCCGCGCCGCGTCCGGGTCCCGCCCAGCGCCCCGAGGCGCGTCCCGAGGGCGGTCGTCCCGCGGGTGGCCCGGGTGGCCCGGGTGGTCCGGGTGGAGCGCCTTCGGGTGCCAGGCCCGGTGCCGGTGCCCCCGGCGCCGGTGCGCCCAAGCCCGGCCCGCGTCCGGGCCCGCGTGGCCCGCGCCCCGGCAACAACCCGTTCTCGTCCAACGCCAGCGGCATGGGCCAGGCCCGTCCGCCGCGCGCCGGCGGCCCGGGTGGTCCCGGTGGACCCGGCCGTGACGGCGGCCCCGGCGACAGAGGACCGCGTCCCGGCCCCCGCGAGGACCGCGGTCCTCGCCAGGACCGCGACAACGCCGGTCCCCGTCCGCCCGGCGCCCGTTCCGGCCCGCCCGGATCCGGTGGCCCGCGTCCGGGGCCCGGTGCCGGTGGTCCGAGGCCCGGTGGCGGCGCGGGTGGCCCCGGTGGCCCGCGTCCCGGTGGTCCCCGTCCCAGCCCGATGATGATGCCCCAGGGCCGGCCCGCCGGTCCCGGTGGCGGCGGTGGCGGCGCAGGCCGTCCCGGCGGCGGTGCGGGTGCCGGTCGTCCCGGTGGTGGCGGCGCAGGCCGTCCCGGTGGTGGCGGCGGTCGTCCCGGTGGTGGCGGCGGTTTCGCCGGCCGTCCGGGTGGCGGTGGCGGCGCAGGCCGTCCCGGCACCGGAACCGGTGGTCCCGGTGGTGGCGGCGGCGGTTTCGCCGGCCGTCCCGGCGGCGGTGGCCGTGGTCGCGGTGGAGGCACCGCGGGCGCGTTCGGCCGTCCCGGAGGACGCCCGACCCGCGGTCGCAAGTCCAAGCGCCAGCGGCGTCAAGAGTTCGACAACATGCAGGCCCCGGCGATCGGCGGCGTGCAGGCCCCTCGCGGCAACGGGCAGACGATCCGCCTGTCGCGCGGCGCCTCCCTGTCGGACTTCGCCGACAAGATCGGCGCGATCCCGGCGTCCCTGGTGCAGATCATGCTGCACCTGGGCGAGATGGTGACCGCCACGCAGTCGGTCAACGAGGAGACGCTCCAGCTTCTGGCCGCCGAGCTCGACTACAACCTGCTTGTGGTCAGCCCGGAGGAGGAGGACCGCGAGCTCCTGGAGACCTTCGACATCGAGTTCGGCGAGGACGAGGGCGACGAGTCCGACCTGGTCGCGCGCCCGCCGGTGGTGACCGTCATGGGTCACGTCGACCACGGTAAGACCAAGCTGCTCGACGCCATCCGCAACACCAACGAGGTGGCGCGGGAGGCCGGTGGCATCACCCAGCACATCGGTGCCTACCAGATCGCCACCGTGCACGAGGGCGAAGACCGGAAGATCACCTTCATCGACACCCCGGGTCACGAGGCGTTCACCGCCATGCGTGCCCGAGGCGCCAAGGTGACCGACATCGCCGTCCTGGTCGTCGCAGCCGACGACGGCGTGAAGCCGCAGACCGTCGAGGCGCTCAACCACGCCCAGGCGGCCGACGTGCCGATCGTCGTCGCGGTCAACAAGGTCGACAAGGAGGGGGCGGACCCGGGCAAGGTGCGCGCCCAGCTCACCGAGTACGGTCTGGTCGCCGAGGAGTACGGCGGCACCACGATGTTCGTCGACATCTCCGCCAAGAACGGGATCGGCATCGAGCAGCTGCTCGAGGCCATCCTGCTCACCGCGGACGCCGAGCTCGACCTGCGGGCCAACGCCACGATGGACGCCCAGGGCGTCGCCATCGAGGCGCACCTCGACAAGGGCCGCGGCCCGGTCGCGACCGTGCTGGTCCAGCGCGGCACGCTCCGCGTCGGCGACTCGATCGTCTGTGGCGAGGCCTTCGGCCGCGTCCGGGCGATGCTCGACGACAAGGGCGAGGCGATCCCGGAGGCCGACCCGTCCCGTCCGGTGCAGGTCCTCGGTCTGACCGCGACGCCGGGTGCCGGTGACAACTTCATCGTCGTCACCGACGACCGGATGGCGCGCCAGATCGCCCAGCAGCGGGCCGCGCGCAAGCGCATCGCGGACATGGCCAAGTCCGGCCGTCGCCGCACCCTCGAAGAGCTCTTCAGCGAGATGGAGAAGGGCCAGGTCGACGAGCTCAAGCTCATCATCAAGGGCGACGTCTCCGGTTCCGTCGAGGCTCTGGAAGACGCGCTGCTCAAGATCGACGTCGGCGACGAGGTGCGCCTGCGGGTGCTCCACCGCGCCGTCGGTGCGATCACCGAGTACGACGTCAACCTGGCGGTCGCCGACGACAACGCCGTCATCATCGGCTTCAACGTGCGTCCCGAGGTCAGGGCGCGCGATCTGGCCGAGCGCGAGGGCGTCGACATCCGCTACTACTCGGTCATCTACCAGGCGATCGAGGAGATCGAGGCGGCCCTCAAGGGCATGCTCAAGCCGGAGTTCGAAGAGGTCCAGATGGGCACCGCCGAAGTCCGCGAGGTCTTCAAGGTGCCGAAGATCGGCAACATCGCCGGTGCTCTGGTCCGCTCGGGCACGATCGTCCGCAACAGCAAGGCCCGGATCATCCGCGGCGGGGTCGTCATCTCCGACAACCTCACCGTCTCCTCGCTGCGCCGTTTCAAGGACGACGCGACCGAGGTCCGCGAAGGGTTCGAGTGCGGCATCGGTGTCGGCTACAGCGACATCAAGATCGATGACGTCATCGAGACCTTCGAGATGCGGGAGAAGCCGCGAGCCTGATGCCTCGACAGGCAGAGGAACCGTTTCACCGGCCGCGCCCCTCGGGGGCGCGGCCGGTGGGCGGGGCCCGCGCCCGTGGCACGGCGACAACCGTGGCGAGTGACCCACTATGTATGTAGGTGCCCTGACATTGGACATCCTGCTCGGCGACGTCCACTCGCTGAAGCAGAAGCGCTCGGTGGTACGTCCCATCGTCGCCGAGGTACAGCGACGGTTCCCGGGTGTGGCCGTCGCGGAGACCGGCCATCTTGACCTGCATCGCCGTACCGAGATCGGGATCGCGGTCGTCTCCTCCACCGCCGCCAACTGCGGCGCGGTGCTCGACGACTGCGAGCGCCTGATCGCCTTCCACCCGGAGATCGAGCTGCTGTCCGCCAGACATCGGCTCTACAACGAGGACGAAGACTAGATACGGAGACGGCCGGTCGCGGTAGCACCCCTACCGCTACCGGCCATCCCCGTGAGAAGGGGGGAGCTATGGACGCCGCACGCGCGCGCAAGATCGCCGATCGGATCCAGCAGATCGTGGCGGAGATGCTGGAGCGCCGTATCAAGGACCCCAGGCTGGGGTTCGTGACCGTGACGGACACGCGCATCACCAACGACCTGGGCGAGGCCACGGTGTTCTACACCGTGTTCGGCTCCGAGGCGGAGCGGGCCGACTCCGCCGTGGCACTGGAGAGCGCCAAGGGGCTCATCCGCTCGGAGGTGGGCCGCCAGACGGGCCTGCGCCACACGCCGACGCTGACGTTCACCCACGACCCGCTCCCCGACACCGCCCGTCACCTGGAGGACCTGCTCGCCGAGGCGAAGGCCAGGGATGTGGAGATCGCCAAGCGGGCCGAGGGAGCCGCGCACGCCGGCGACGCCGACCCCTACCGCAAGCCCGAGGACAGGGAAGACGGCGACGGCTCCGGGGACGAGGAAGACGAATCCTCGGAACGCGCGGGACACTCCGCGACGTGATGCCCGACCTGCGCGACGACGGCCCGGTGTCCGGTCAAGACTGGGCCCGGGCCGTCGAGCTCATCTCCTCGGCGGACGAGATCGCGCTGGCCTGCCACGTCTCGCCCGACGGCGACGCGCTCGGCTCCATGCTGGGCGTCGGGCTCGCGCTGCGCGCGGCCGGCAAGCGGGTCACGGCCTCCTTCGGCGACCGGCGTTTCACGGTGCCCAGGCTGCTGCGCTTCCTGCCGGGGCAGGACCTGCTGGCCGACCCCGCGCACTATCCCGCCGCGCCCGAGGTGATGGTCACCTTCGACGTTCCCACCGTCGGGCGTCTCGGCGTGCTGACCGGCAACACGATCAAGGCGAACGAGCTGGTCGTGCTGGACCACCACCCGTCCAACACCGGGTTCGGCACCCTCAACCTGGTCGACCCCGGCGCCGCGGCCACCGCCGTGCTCGCCGAGGAGCTGCTCCACCGGCTCGGCCTGCCGGTCGACAGGGACATCGCGACCTGCCTGTACGTCGGGCTCGTCACCGACACCGGCTCCTTCAGGCACTCCTCCACCACCCCCGAGGCGCACGCCATGGCCGCCCGGCTGCTGGCCACCGGGATCAACCCCGAGAAGATCGCCCGCGAGCTGTGGGACCGCTCCCCGTTCGGCTACCTGAAGGTGCTCGGCGTCGTGCTCGACCGGGTGCGGCTGGAGCCCGAGGTGGGCGGCGGCCTGATCTGGACGTTCGTCACCCGCGCCGACCGCGCCGAGCACGGGCTGCCGTACGACGAGGTCGAGGGGATCATCGACGTGATCCGGCGCACCGACGAGGCGGATGTCGCCACGATCCTCAAGGAGGACGACGACGGCGTCTGGCAGGTCTCCATGCGCTCCAAGGGCGGGGTGGACGTCTCGCGCGTCAGCACCGCGCTGGGAGGCGGCGGGCATGCCAAGGCGGCGGGTTTCACCTCTCACCAGCCCGTCGAGGAGACGATCGCGAGTCTCCGGGCACTGCTGTAAAACCTTCCCGGCACGCCTGTAAGGACCAAAATGAGTACGGCTCGCGCCAAGCGCACCCCGCCGCCCAGCGGGCTGATCATCGTTGACAAGCCCGCCGAGTGGACCTCGCACGACGTCGTGGCCAAGCTCCGCGGCATCGCGGGCACCCGCAAGGTCGGCCACGCGGGCACCCTCGACCCGATGGCCACCGGAGTGCTGGTGGTCGGCGTCGAGAAGGCCACCCGCCTGCTGGGCCACCTGGCGCTCACCGAGAAGGGCTACGACGCCACGATCCGCCTCGGCCAGTCCACCAACACCGACGACGCCGAGGGCGAGATCCTCGCCACGGCGTCGGCGGCGCGGGTCGCCGAGGAGGACGTCAGAAAGGGCGTCGCCGCGCTGACCGGCCCGATCATGCAGATCCCGCCGCAGGTCAGCGCCATCAAGGTGAACGGCGAGCGGGCCTACAAGCGGGCCAGGGCGGGCGAGGAGGTCGAGCTCAAGCCTCGTCCGGTGACCGTGTCCGGCTTCGAGATCACCGCCGTACGCCGGCACGGTGACCTCGTCGACGTCGACGCCTCGGTGACCTGTTCCAGCGGCACCTACATCCGCGCGCTCGCCCGCGACCTGGGCGCGGGCCTGGGGGTCGGCGGGCACCTGACCGCCCTGCGCCGCACCCGGGTGGGCCCCTACGACCTGTCGGCGGCCCACACCCTGGAGCGGCTCGCCGCCGAGTGCGTGATCCTGCCGATGGCCGACGCGGTCGCGGCGGCCTTCCCGCGCCGGGACGTGACCGCCGAGGAGGCGGGTTCCGTCGCACACGGCGGGCGGCTGCCCGCGCTGGGCATGGGGAGCGGGCCGATCGGGGTGTTCGGCCCCGACGGCACCCTGGTGGCGCTGGTGGAGGAGCACGGCCAGATCGCCAAGTCCCTGGCGGTCTTCGTCCCCTGACGGTCTGTCTGTTATTTCCTGTCTGGTTCGTCCTTTAGGGTTCCTCCGAGACTCTTTCGAGGTCAGGGGCATGTCGAGGTCAAGGGGCTCCCCGATTGGGGAGAAGGACCGGGAGCATGGCAGGCTTTAGGAGTTCATCCGCTACGAGGGGAAGAGGCTGCGGTGCGAGGCTGGCACGGATTGGACGACGTGCCCGAAGACTGGGGCAGGTCCGTCGTCACGATCGGCGTCTTCGACGGAGTTCACCGAGGGCACCGGCAGATGGTGGCCCGCGCCGTCGCGATGGCCGCGCGTCTTGAGGTTCCCTCGGTGGTGGTGACTTTCGACCCGCATCCGGAGGAGGTGGTGCGGCCCGGCACGCACCCTCCGAGGCTGACGACGGCCAGGCACCGCACCGAGCTTCTCGCGGGTCTGGGCGTCGACGCGGTGTGCGTCCTGCCGTTCACGCTGGAGTTCTCCCGGATGAGCCCGGACGAGTTCGTGCAGACCGTGCTCGTCGACCGGTTGCACGCCGCAGGGGTCGTGGTGGGGGAGAACTTCCGCTTCGGCCACAAGGCCTCCGGTGACGTGGAGACGCTGCGCACCCTCGGGGAGAAGTACGATTTCGTGGCCGAGGCGGTCCCGCTGGTCAGCGACGGGGATACGATCTCCTCCACCCTGATCCGCGAGCAGATCGCCTCCGGCGACATGGAGGCGGTCACGCAGACGCTCGGCCGCCCGCACCGGGTCGAGGGCGTGGTCGTCCGCGGTTACCAGCGCGGCCGGCAGCTCGGTTTCCCGACGGCCAACCTGGAGTCGCCGGAGTTCACCGCCATTCCCGCCGACGGCGTCTACGCCGGCTGGCTGCAGGGGGTCGCGACCGGCAACCTGCCCGCCGTGTACGGCGGGGAGCGCTGGCCCGCGGCGATCTCCGTGGGCACCAACCCGACCTTCGAGGGCGTGCCCCGCACCGTCGAGGCGTACGCCCTCGACCGCGACGACCTCGACCTCTACGGCGCGCACGTGGCCGTCGACTTCGGGCCGAGGCTGCGCGGCAACACCAGGTTCGACTCGATCGAGGCGCTCGTCGCGCAGATCCACGCCGACGTCGACGAGGTGCGGCGCCTGACGAGCTGACCGGTTCCGGGGCCGGGGTGATCCCGTGTGGCCCCTGTGCCTCGTTGTTCCCACCCCACGTGACCCTCAGGGCCCGGATCCCCGGTTTCGCAGGGGTTTTCGGGCGGAGCTCGCCGGGCTCTCGTACGATGTGCGGGGGCGCCGAAGCCGGTGGTAACCTGGCATGTCAGCTCTGTAACCGGTGTCCATTGGTCCCGGTGCTGGCCTCGCCACGGCGACTGTAGGCACGCACGGTCGTTCGGGGAGCCGGAATTGCGCGTGCCCGCAGAGGTTCAAGGAGAAAAGTGTCGCTCGACACCGCAGCAAAGAAGCAGATCATCGGTGACTACGCCAAGGGTGAGACCGACACCGGTTCCCCCGAGGTGCAGATCGCGCTGCTGAGCAAGCGCATCAGCGAGCTCACCGAGCACCTGAAGGTGCACAAGCACGACCACCACAGCCGTCGTGGCCTGCTGCTGCTCGTCGGCCGCCGTCGCCGGCTGCTGAAGTACCTGCAGAGCAAGGACATCACGCGTTACCGCTCGCTCATCGAGCGCCTCGGCCTGCGCCGATAGTGTTGTGAGGGAGTGGCGTTCGCGCCGCTCCCTCATCTCATATGGGACGGTGTCGGCGCGTCGCGCCACGAAGACGCCGTCCCAGTGAGCAAACTGAATAGCCGAGACAGTGCCCCGCGTCCGCAAGCAAGCGCGCCCCACGGCGTCGGAGGGCCGGTCCTCGGTAGTGGCCCCCGGTCATCATGGCATAGACCATACGGAACCGGGCGCTTCGATCGAAGACCGGCGCTGCACCTACGGGGAGCCGGCAACACGACGAACCAGGCGCGACACGTGCGTCTGGCCGGACGCGGGCGACCGACCACAAGGAGGTCCCCCGTGGAGGGTGTCCACAGCAGCGAAGCCGTTATCGACAACGGCTCATTCGGCACACGTACCATCCGGTTCGAGACCGGGCGGCTCGCGCGCCAGGCGGCGGGTTCCGCCGTCGTTTACCTCGACGACGACACGATGGTCCTTTCCGCGACCACCGCGTCCAAGAACCCCAAGGAAAACCTCGACTTCTTCCCCCTCACGGTGGACGTCGAGGAGCGAATGTACGCCGCGGGCCGCATTCCCGGCTCGTTCTTCCGGCGTGAGGGCCGTCCCTCCGAGGACGCCATCCTCACCTGCCGCCTGATCGACCGGCCGCTGCGTCCCTCGTTCGTCAAGGGCCTGCGCAACGAGATCCAGGTGGTCGCCACCGTCATGGCGCTCCACCCCGAGCACCTGTACGACGTCGTGGCGATCAACGCCGCGTCCCTCTCCACCCAGCTCGCCGGGCTGCCGTTCTCCGGCCCGATCGGCGGCGTCCGCGTCGCGCTGATCGAAGGCCAGTGGATCGCCTTCCCGACCAACACCGAGCTGGCCAGCGCCACCTTCGACATGGTGGTCGCGGGCCGCGTCCTGGACGACGGCGACGTCGCGATCATGATGGTCGAGGCCGAGTCCACCCGCGACACGCTCAAGCTGGTCGCCGAGGGTGCCGTGGCGCCGACCGAGGAGACCGTGGCCCAGGGCCTCGAGGCCTCCAAGCCGTTCATCAAGGTGCTGTGCGAGGCACAGACCAAGATCGCGAAGGTCGCCGCCAAGGAGACCGCCGAGTACCCGCTGTTCCTCGACTACCAGGACGACGTCCTGGAGGCCGTGACCGGCGCGGTGCGGAGCGAGCTCGCCGCCGCGCTGACCATCGCCGGCAAGCAGGAGCGCGAGAGCGAGCTCGACCGGGTCAAGGCCCTGGTGCTGGAGAAGGTCGGCCCCGACTTCGAGGGCCGCGAGAAGGAGATCGGCGCCGCGTTCCGGTCGCTGACCAAGAAGCTCATGCGCGAGCGGGTCATCGCCGAGGGCGTCCGCATCGACGGCCGCGGCGTCAAGGACATCCGGCAGCTCAGCGCCGAGGTCCACATCGTGCCCCGCGTGCACGGCTCGGCCCTGTTCGAGCGCGGCGAGACCCAGATCCTGGGCATCACCACGCTCAACATGCTCCGCATGGAGCAGATGATCGACACGCTCAACCCCGAGCGCACCAAGCGCTACATGCACAACTACAACTTCCCGCCCTACTCCACCGGTGAGACCGGCCGGGTGGGCTCGCCCAAGCGGCGCGAGATCGGCCACGGCGCGCTCGCCGAGCGGGCGCTCCTGCCGGTGCTGCCGCTGCGCGAGGAGTTCCCGTACGCGATCCGCCAGGTCTCCGAGGCGCTGAGCTCCAACGGCTCGACCTCCATGGGCTCGGTGTGCGCCTCGACGATGGCGCTGCTCGACGCGGGTGTCCCGCTGAAGGGCATCGTCGCGGGCATCGCGATGGGCCTCATCAACGAGGGCGACCAGTACGTCACGCTGACCGACATCCTCGGTGCCGAGGACGCCATGGGCGACATGGACTTCAAGGTCGCCGGCACCAAGGACGTCATCACCGCCCTCCAGCTCGACACCAAGCTCGACGGCATTCCCGCCTCCGTGCTGGCCGCCGCGCTGAAGCAGGCCAAGGGCGCCCGCCTCGCGATCATCGACGTGATGCAGGAGGCCATCGACTCCCCGGCGGAGATGAACGCGACGGCCCCGCGCATCATCACGATCAAGATCCCGGTGGACAAGATCGGAGAGGTCATCGGCCCGAAGGGCAAGATGATCAACCAGATCCAGGACGACACCGGCGCCGAGATCACCCTGGAAGACGACGGAACCATCTACATCGGCGCCACCGACGGCCCGTCCGCCGAGGCGGCCAGGTCGGCGATCAACGCCATCGCGAACCCGCACATGCCGGAGGTCGGCGAGCGCTATCTGGGCACGGTCGTCAAGATCGCGGCCTTCGGCGCCTTCATCTCCCTCATGCCGGGCAAGGACGGCCTCCTGCACGTCTCCCAGATCCGCAAGCTGCACGGCGGCAAGCGCATCGAGAACGTCGAGGACGTCATGAACGTCGGCGAGAAGGTCCAGGTGGAGATCGCCGAGATCGACTCGCGCGGCAAGCTCTCCCTGGTGCCCGTCGAGGTCATCGAGAAGGAGGCCGCGGCCAAGGCCGAGTCCGGCGACACCGAGACGTCGGCGGCCCCGGTGGCCGAGGCGCCCGCCGCCGACGACAAGCCCCGTGAGGAGCGGCCCCGCCGCACCCGTACCCGCAGCAGCAGCAACGGCGGCGGCGGTAACCGCGGGGGCGGCGGAGGGGAAGACCGCAACTCGTGATCACCACCACTCTGCACCCCGGCAAGGACGGCGCCGGGGTCGTGAAGCGCACCGTCCTTCCCGGTGGGCTCCGGGTGGTGACCGAGTCCATGCCGACCGTGCGTTCCGTCGCGGTCGGCATGTGGGTCGGCATCGGATCGAGAGACGAGTCCCCCCAGAACATGGGGTCCTCCCACTTCCTTGAGCACCTGCTGTTCAAGGGCACCCCCACACGGGACGCCCTGGAGATCTCCGCGGCCATCGAGGGCATCGGCGGTGAGATCAACGCCTTCACCGCCAAGGAGTACACCTGCTACTACGCGCGGGTCCTCGACGAGGACCTGCAGGTGGCGATCGACGTGCTCGCCGACGTGGTGACCTCCTCGCTCATCACCGAAGAGGACGTCGAGGCCGAGCGTGGCGTGATCCTGGAGGAGATCGCCATGCACGACGACGATCCCTCGGACGTGGTGCACGAGCAGTTCTCCGCCGAGCTGTACGGTGACACGCCGGTCGGCAGGCCGATCCTCGGCACGGTCGACTCGATCACCGCGGTCACCCGCGACCGGATCGCCGAGTACTACCGGCGTTACTACCTGCCCACCCACACCGTGGTGTCGGTGGCGGGCAACATCGACCACGAGCGGGTCGTGGCGCTGGTCGCCGCCGCCTACGAGCGGGCCGGGGCCCTGGGCGGGGACGCCTCGCCGGTGCCCCCGCGCGTGTCGGGGCCCGGCGTCGAGGTCCGCTCCGGCACGCGGGTGGTGCACCGGCCGACCGAGCAGGCCAACCTGGTCCTCGGCACGACCGCGCTGACCCGCACCGACGAGCGCCGCTTCGCGCTCGGCGTGCTCAACGCGGCGCTGGGCGGTGGCATGTCCTCGCGGCTGTTCCAGGAGATCAGGGAGAAGAGGGGCCTCGCCTACTCGGCCTACTCCTACACCTCCGCCCTCGCCGACACCGGCCAGTTCGGCATCTACGTCGGCTGCCTGCCGTCGAAGATCGACGACGTGCTGAAGATCTGCCGCGAGGAGGTGCTCCGCGTGGTCTCCGACGGCATCACCGAGGAGGAGATCGTCCGCGGTAAGGGCCAGATGCGCGGCGGCCTCGTGCTCGGCCTGGAGGACACCGGCTCCCGGATGTCCAGGATCGGCAAGGGCGAGCTGGTCTTCGACGAGCTGCTCTCTGTCGACGACCTGCTCGGCAGGATCGACGCGGTGACCCCGGAGCAGATCGCCGAGGTCGCCCAGGACGTCCTCACCCGCCCGATGTCCCTCGCGGTCATCGGCCCCTACGAGGAGGACAGGGACTTCAGCGCGGTCATCACCGGCTGACGGTCCTTTCCGCCTCCCACGTACGAGCGGCCCCGGCGTTTCCACGCCGGGGCCGTCCGTTGTCCCGAGGTCCTTCGGTATAGCCTTGGGCCCGTGATCAGGGTTGGAGTTCTCGGCGCCCGAGGGCGCGTCGGTGTCGAAGTGTGCAGGGCCGTCGAGGCGGCGGACGATCTGGAGCTGGTCGCGGCCGTCGACCAGGGCAACCCGATCGAGGAGCTGGAAGGCGCCGAGGTGGTGGTCGACTTCACCCACCCCGACGTCGTCATGAAGAACCTCGAATGGTGTGTCACCCACGGCATCCACCCGGTGGTCGGCACCACCGGCTTCGACGCCGGGCGGCTGGCGACGGTCAGGGGCTGGCTCGACGCCAACCCCGGCGTCAACGCGCTGATCGCCCCCAACTTCGGCATCGCGGCCGTGCTCATGATGCACTTCGCCCAGCAGGCCGCCCGCTACTTCGAGTCGGCCGAGATCGTCGAGCTGCACCACCCCCACAAGGCCGACGCGCCCTCGGGCACCGCCCGCCGCACGGCCGAGCTGATCGCCGAGGCCCGGCGCAAGGCGGGGGCGGCGCCGATGCCCGACGCCACCAGCACGGAGCTCGACGGGGCGCGCGGCGCCAACATCGACGGGGTCCGCGTGCACGCGGTACGGCTGGCGGGGCTCATCGCCCACCAGGAGGTCATCCTGGGCGGCGACGGCGAGATCCTCACCATCCGCCACGACACCACGAACCGCTCGTCGTTCACCCCGGGCGTGCTCCTGGGCGTGCGCCGGGTCCGCGAGCTCCCCGGCCTGACCGTCGGCCTGGAGCGTCTTCTCGACCTCTGACGCGGTGACCGCGTACGTCTGCGGTGACCACGTACGCCCGCCGGGTTCGGCGACTCGTGACTTCAGGTGGCGGCTTCGGCAAGGCGGCGACCGAGAATCCGGTCATGCTTCATGGTCACCGCACCGGCGGGTGATCCCACCGGTCTCGCCGTCTCCGGAACCCCGGCCCCTGCGCCGCTCGTTGCTCAACCATGACGCCTCCCGAGCTCGCCTGCCCGCTCTGTCAAGGCACCCGGTTCCAGATGGAGGAGGGCAGGCTCGACAGCCGCTGGGGTATCACCTCACACCGGGTAACCCTGATGATCTGCGAGCGATGCCGCTATATCCTCCAGTTCTATGACAAGCACTCGATCTTCGACTTCGACTGAGGTCCGCTGGGCTCGGCCGGAGGAGCTCGCCGGGCTGGTGGCGGTGGAGCTGGCGGCCGACGGGGTCTTCGCCCAGGTCGGGATCACCTTCCCGCCGGGGACCACGATGATCGAGGAGACCGACGACCCCTCCCGGGTGCTCGTGGCGGGCGACCCGCCGGTCGGGTTCGCCCTGTTCGGCGAGGTCGACGGGCAGCTCCACCTCGACCAGCTCGCCGTCCACCCCGACCACGGGCGCAGGGGTGCCGGCGGGAGCCTGGTGGAGGCCGTCTGCGAGCACGCGGCCGCGGCCGGCTTCGCCGCCGTGACGCTGACGACCTACCGCGACGTCTCCTGGAACGCGCCCTGGTACGCCCGGCGCGGCTTCTCCGTGCTCGACCCCGCGGAGTGGGGTCCGGAGATGGCCGAGCTGGTGCGCCACGAGCGGGAGCTGGGCATCGAGATCGCCCCCCGCGTCGTGATGCGCCGCCTCCTGTGAGGGGGCCGGTTCGGCGGACCGGGGAGCCGGGGTCTCGGTGGCAGTCGCCGAAAATCCAACGGATGTGCTCTTTACCTGCTCTGACGTGAGGGCGCCGCAGGGCTGGCCCCGCCCGGCTCCGACGAGCTCGGCGTGCCCGCGCTGGGGGCGCGCGGCCGCCTGCGCCATCACCGGCCTGACCACGCGGCGGAGTTCGTGGCCAGAGTGGAGAGGTGGGCGGGGGCATGTGCCCGCCCATCTCTCCACCCTGGCCGTCTAGGGCCGTTCGAGGTCGTAGGTGACATCCACTACGCGGACCGTCCGGACCAGTGGATCCTCGATGATCTTCCGCAGTTCCCCGATCGTGGCCAGCGAGTCCACGTAGGCGTAGGCCAGGCCGTCGTTCGCGGCCTTTCGCAGGCGGGCCAGGCTCAGGTCGAAGTCGTGCAGGTTGTCGTCGTCGTGGTCCTTGAGGATGCCCACCCAGCGGCGGAAGTTCGCGAGGTCCAGTTTGATCGCCTCGTCGGGCTCGATCACATGGTCCTCTCCGGCTCCGATTTCCGGCATCGGGGCTCGGTCCCACATCGTCATCCCTCCCCACGTGATGGGGATCGACCTGGGGCGCCGCTCGTACACCACCTTCTCGGCATTCGACTGGTGTCTGGCGGTGAAGGCGATCAGCTCCTCGTTGGTGAGCGGCTTGGCGAACTCGACCACCGCCAGCGCGTTGAGCTCCTCCGGGAGCCTGGCCAGGACCTTGCGACTGTCCTGCTTGGGCTGGTTGCCGGTGCTCACGTTGACGAGCGCCCTGCTCAGGGTGGTGTTGGCGTCGTTGCCGAGCGGCAGCCTGCCGACATGGCCGAAGAAGTCCTGGGTGATGACGTGCTCCGCGCCTCCGTAGCCGACGACGAACCCGCCGATGGCCCGCATCGGGTTGACGGCCACGGTGAACGACATCGACAGCGGCGTGGTGGCACCCCAGTTCCGGACCTCGATGTCGTAACCGGGGTTGTAGATCTTGAAGGCGGTGCCGAGCACGTCCGTCATGCGCTCTTCCCGGTCGCCGCGCCGCTGGATCAGGCTGGAGCCGGCCGTCGCCACCAGGACGAGGACGACCAGCGCCGCCAGCACCATGGTCGCGGTACGGGTGAGACCCCGCCGGACCGCCCGGCGGGTCGCCTTGGGGTCGAAGTCGGGCATGGGCGGCAGCTCATCTTCAGTCATGGGGAACTCCGTAGATGTCGGCGAAGGCGGCTCTGGCCCGCCACACGGCGGTCTTGATCGTGGCGTGCTTCCTACCGGTCATCGCGGCCACCTCGACCAGCGAGAAGCCCTCGAAATAGACCAGGGTGAGCAGCCTGCGGTGCTGCTCGGGCAGCCGGTCCAGGACGTCGCGCACGCCCAGCGACTCGACGTGCAGCGCGGGCACGCCGAGCTCGTCGGAGTCGGGCAGGGCCAGCTCGCGGCGGTGGCGCCGAACGTGGTCGACCAGAACATTGCGGGCGATGGTGAGCAGCCACGCGGCCGCGTTCTCGCCGCGCCAGCCAAGCAGCGCCCCGGTCGCTTTGACGAACGTCTCCTGGGCCAGGTCCTCGGCGAGGTGGGGATCGCGGGTGCGGCGTAACAGGAACCCGCACACGAGCGCCCAGTGCTCGCGGTACAGCTCCTCGATGATGATGCCCCCCGCGCTCTTGTGATTGTCACAACAGACCAGACGCGATCCGGGCGGGAATGGTCACACGGCTTCCCGGTCGATGTCCTGAATTCACGGCCGCGCATCCGATCCAGGGCCGACGCCGCCGGGGCGGTGATCGCCTGCTCGGAGCCGGACGCGCGAGGGCGACGGTCAGTGGCGTCGGCGGCCGGGGTCGTGCCCGGCGAGCGCGGCCGAGACGGCTTCGGCGCCGGGCCGGACGCGGATGCCGAGGGTGCGGGCCGGGGCGCAGGTCGGTGAGGAAGACCGGGCAGCCGAGCCTCGGCGGCAGGCTCAGAGAGCCAGGCCGATGGCGGGCAGCCTCAGAGGGCCAGGCCGATGGCCAGCAGCAGGCCGTACACGAGCTGGAAGCGGCCCGTCTGCTGGAGCGTGGCGATGAGCGCGGGGCCGGTCGCGCCCGCCCGTACGGCCTGCACCGGGGCGATGGCGAGCGGGGCGGCGAGCAGCGCCAGCGCCGCGAACGGCTGCCACGGAGCCAGCGCGGGCGCGATCACCAGGGGCAGCACCAGGCAGAGGGTGTAGAGGACCCGGGTGCGGCGGTCACCGAGCACCACGGCCATGGTGCGCTTGCCCGCCGGACCGTCGGTCACGATGTCGCGCAGGTTGTTGACCACGAGCATCGCGCAGGCCAGCAGGCCCGCCGGTACGGCCGCGGCCACCGCGAGCCAGGGCAGGTGTTCGAGCTGGACGTACGTGGTGCCCGCCACCGCCACCAGGCCGAAGAACACGAAGACCGAGACCTCGCCCAGTGCCCGGTAGCCGTACGGGCTGGAGCCGCCGGTGTAGAACCAGGCCGCGGCGATCGCCAGCGCGCCGACCAGCAGCAGCCACCAGGCCCCGGTGGCCACGACGAGCACCAGCCCGGCCACCGCGGCGGCCAGGAAGCAGGACAGGGCCGCGACGAGGACCTGGCGGGGCGACGCGGCGCGCGAGCCGACCAGGCGCATCGGGCCGACCCGGTCCTCGTCGGTGCCGCGCACGCCGTCGCTGTAGTCGTTGGCGTAGTTGACGCCCACCTGGAGGGCTAGGGCCACGAACAGGGCCAGCAGAGCCCGCCACCACACCCCTCCGGCGTACCCGA
Organism: Streptosporangium sp. G11; assembly: GCF_051192615.1. NCBI lineage: Bacteria > Bacillati > Actinomycetota > Actinomycetes > Streptosporangiales > Streptosporangiaceae > Streptosporangium > Streptosporangium sp. G11. The sequence goes on along the minus strand of NZ_JBPJUQ010000002.1, from coordinate 251,728 downwards.
TCGCGACTCCGGTGCCAATGGCGACGGGGACGACGGCGGCGGGAAGGGTGCGCGGACGTGCTCCGGCGATCCACTGGCTCGGGGTGGCCATGGGGTTGCGGGGTTCCTCTCCGGCTCTAGCTGATGTCGGTCGCCAGGCGGATCATCCGCACCGTACGGCCCATGTCGATGACCCGCTCGGCCCCGTCGGCGCCCCACCCGGCGGACTCCAGGAAGCCGCGGACCGCGTAGTTTTCGGCGAAGACCCAGGTCACGATGGCGTGGTAGCCGTCGTCACGGAGGTAGTCGACCGTGGCGTTCAGCAACCGGCTGCCGTGGCCGCGCCGGACGTGGTCGGGGTCGATCAGGAACGTGAGCATCTCTCCGGCGGTGGTCGGGTCGAGGTCGGGATCCTCCGCCGGGGCGTGTGAGGCCAGACCGGCGACCTTCTCCGCGCCCTGCAGCGCGGCCATGGCCTCGATGCCGCCGGGACCGAGCGCCGGGAAGGCGTCGGTGTCGAGGACGACCTGCTCCACGGCCACCAGCACGCGGTGCCTGCGGCTGGGCGGCGAGGTGATCGCGTCCTCCCACTGCTGGCGCCACATGTTCTCGGCCGCCGGGCCGGTCATCTGCTCCAGCGGTCCTTCGGGAAGGAAATCCCGGTAGCCGTATTTCCACGCGCGGATCTGGGTGCCCGTCACCGCGGCGACATCCTCGTGCCGAGCCGCCCGCACGCCTACGTCTGCCATCTCGGCCCGCTCCTTCTCTGCCGTCTGCCGTCGCCTCGGAACGCGCTGTCTCGTGGATCTCGTGCCACGCGAGCGGGCATCAGGCGGGTGGATCCGTGAGACAGGCTCTTACACCGTATCGGGGAATCCGACTCAGAGATGACGTGAACCCGGCTCCGTCTGCCGCCGAGCCCGATATGCCCTTGTCTTCGTGCGGTTGCCGCAGACCCTCATGGAACACCACGACCGCGAGCGATTCTTGGACGAGTCGACGAACGCCCACTGGCAGGTGCTCTCGGTGCAGACCTTCAGACGCGGCCACATCCCGCCGGAATGGGCGCTCATCACGGCGGCGGCGATCCCGGCCAGCCCGCCGGGGACGCCGGTCGCGACAGGTTGGAGCACCGGCCCCTCGGAGGTCAGGGCGACGCGCAGCGGGAGGGCGGCGAAGGACGTCGACAGCCCGAGCTCGTGATCGCCGCCACCGTGGCCGGCGCCGCCTGTTTCGCCTTTTGTGCCGGGACGGTCGTGGTTGCGGCGGAGTGCCTCGCGCAGCGCCTCGCGGAGGTCGACGGCCGTCGCCAGGTCCGTCTCGTCGGCCGCGTCCGCCGGGCCGATCAGGCCTCGCCTGCCCAGCCAGGCGGTCAGCGCGGCCGGGGAGGGGATCGAGTCGGCCTCCTCCTCGACGTCGTACGTGTTCACGAAGTCGATTACCAGGTCGGAGGGGTTGTCCATGTCGTCGCTCACCTCTTCGCAACCACTGTACGCCATTAGGGGGTTGTGTTCCTTTCGACACCGTCATAGCGTGATAGACGGTGTTTTAAGGAGGTCTCATGTGGTACCTGGCTTATCTCGCGTTCCGCGAGACCGGCAGGCGCGTGTCGTACCGGAGGAGCAATCATGATCATGAGGGTGTGGAGAGGCTGGACCCGCGCCGAGGACGCCGCCGCCTATGAGAGATACCTGCTGGCCACGGGATACGTCGGCTACACCTCGACCGAGGGCAACCGGGGAGTGTGCTTCACCCGCCGGGACGCGGGGGAGCGGGCGGAGTTCCTGCTGACCTCGCTCTGGGAGTCGTGGGAGGCGATCGCCGCCTTCGCCGGGGACGACCCCTCGCGCGCCGTCTTCTACGACGAGGACGACCGCTTCCTGGTCGAGCGCGAGCTCACGGTCACCCACCACGAGGTCTTCGCGGCCACCTGACCACTCTCTCGCGGGGTCGGGCGGCAGGGGGCGCCGCCCGGCCTCGCGGGAGGGCGGCGAGGTGGTCAGGGGCCTTCCAGGGCCGCCGCCCGGGAGGTCAGGGGCCTTCCCGGGCCGTCGCCACCCGGTGGTCAACCGTCCAGGGCCGTCGCGAGCCTGCGGACGCCCTCGACCAGCTCGGCCGTGTGGATGGCCGCCGAGTGGGTCACCCTGATGCGCGGGCCCGGCGGCTCGGCCGGGTAGTAGATGCGCCCGGGACTCACCAGTGCCCCCGCCCTCCCGGCGGACTCCACCACGGTCTCCTCGTCCCGGTCCTCGGGGAGCCGTACCCACATGTGCAGGCCGCCGCGGGGGACGAGGTGGATTGTGGCGTCCGGCATCCGGGCGGTCAGGGCCGCGACGAGGGTGTCCCTGCGCAGGGACAGCTCGGTGCCCAGCGCGGCCAGGTGGCGCCGCCAGGCCGGCGAGCCGACGAGCTCCAGCGCCGTCTCCTGGAGCGGCCTGGCCACGAAGAACGACTCCACGAGCTGGCTCGCCCTCAGCCGCCGGGCGGCGGGGCCCCGGGCGACGACCCCGGCGACCCGCAGGCTCGGTGACAGGACCTTGGTCAGCGAGTTGATGTGCACGACCGTGCCGTGCGCGTCCAGCGCGACCATCGGCGGCGGCACCGGGGCGGTGGCGAAGTAGCGGGCGTAGTCGTCCTCGATCACGAACGCCCCGGCGGCGCGGGCGATCGCCAGCACCTGCTCGCGCCGCTCCAGGGTCAGGGTCGCGCCGGTGGGGTTGTGCAGGGTCGGCTGGCAGAGGAAGACCCGCGCGCCGGTCACGGCGAACGCCTCCGCGAGCAGTTCGGGCCGCACCCCGTCGCGGTCCATGGGCACGGCCGTCGCGCGGAGCCCGGCGGCCCGCGCCGCCGCGAGCGCGCCCGGGTAGGTGGGGGTCTCGACGAGTACGGGGGTGCCGGGGGCCGCGAGGGCGCGGAAGGCGTGGATGAGCGCCGCCTGCCCGCCGCTGACGACCAGCACGTCCGACGGGGTGACGTCACCGCCCAGCTCCTGGGCGAACCACCTGCGCAGCTCGGGGAGACCGGTCAGCGGCGGCATCGCCCAGACGTCGGGGCGGCGCAGCGCGCGGGAGGCGGCGGCGGATAGGGCCCTGGAGGGTCGCAGGGCCGGGTTGAGGTAGCCGCCGGTGAGCGGGATGACCCCCTCGGGCGGCCCGGTGAGAAGGCCGCTGACCTCGCTGTCGTCCACCACCCTGTCGCCGAGCGCGACCGTCTGCCACGACATGTCGGCGTTGTCGCCGCCCCGCGTGATCGCCGGGGCCACGTAGGCGCCGCTACCGGGCCTGGTGATCACCCGTCCCTCGGCGGTGAGCCTGCCGATCGCGCGCGACACGGTCACCGGGCTCACGCCGTGCAGCCGGACCAGCTCCCGGCTCGACGGCAGCCGGTCGCCCGGACGGAGCCGCGACACCTCATCACGGAGCGTGGCGGTCAGCCGGACGATACTGCTATCGTCGTTCATGAGTGAAAAGAGTAGCGCTATCGTACCAAATCGGATAGCGGAGGGCATGGTCCCGACCGTTGTGGTGCCGCCGAGGGAGGCGCGCCACGATCGGCGGCCGACCGGCGCGGTGCCGCCCGGGGCGCAGGGCAGGGCCTGGCGGGGGACCCTGCTGGCCGGGCTCGGGGTGCTGGCGTTCTCGGGGTCGTTCCCGGCGACGGTCTTCGCGATGGAGGGCTTCGACCCCTACCTGGTGGCGGTCGGCAGGGCCGCCGTCGCGGCCGTAGCCGCCGCCGCGTTCCTGCTCGTGGCCAGGGTGCCGCTGCTGCCGCCCAGGTCCCACCTCCGGTCGTACGGCGTCATCGTGGCGGGCGTGGTGTTCGGCTTCCCCCTTTTCAGCGGCCTGGCGCTCTACGCCGGGGCCTCCACCTCGCACGCGGCCGTGGTGATCGGGCTGCTGCCCGCGGCCACCGCCGCCTGCGCGGTGCTGCGGGCCGGGGAGTGGCCCAGGGCGCTGTTCTGGGTGTCCTGCGGCCTCGGGGCCGTGTCGATCACCGCCTTCACCCTCAGCATGGGCGGCGGCCACGTCACCGGAGCCGACCTGCTGCTCGTCGGCGCGCTGCTGTCGGCCGCCGTCGGCTACACCGAGGGCGGACGCCTGGCCCGCGAGACCCCCGGCTGGCGGGTGATCTCCCACACCCTCGTCCTCGCCGCCCCGCTGACCGTGCCGATCACCGTCGCGCTCGCGCTGACCACCGACATGCGGCCCACCGCCGCCTCGCTGGCCGGGTTCGCGTACGTCGGCCTGGTCTCGATGTTCCTCGGTTTCATCCCCTGGTACGCGGGCCTGGCCATGGGCGGCATCGCCCGCGCCGGGCAGACCCAGCTCGCCCAGCCGCTGCTGACGCTGCTGTGGGCGTGGCTGCTGCTCGGCGAACTCTTCGGCGCGGTCACGATCGCGGCGGCGCTGGCCGTCCTGGCGTGCGTCGCCCTGACGCAGCGAGCCCGCTCCTGAGCACCTTTGGGGCCGGGACGGATCCTGTGCTGGATCCCGAAGCGGGGCGCACCGGGCCGGATCCCGGGGTGTTCTTGAAAGACGTGACATACGGGCGCAAAATGTGAAACGAAGCTGTCACAGGGGGTGCGGCCATGGCGGACCTGACGATTCCCGAGGGTGGTTTCTGGCCCGCTCCCGAGATTCCCCAGCCGAACATCTACCCGATGGAGTGGCGGGTCGAGACCGAGAAACTCGCCGCCATCTACGAGAAGTCAAAGCGCGTGGTCTGGAATCCGGCCGACCTGCCCTGGGACGATCTCAGGCCGAGCGACTTCACCCACGAGCAGCGCCTCGGGATCATGTACTGGTTCTCGGTGCTCGCCAACTTCGACGCCTCGGGCCCGGCCGTCTTCGCCCGCGCCACCATCCAGGCGTTCGAGAAGCACGAGGAGGACCCGGTCAGGAAGTGCTTCTTCTCGATCACCCGTGACGAGATGAACCACGAGGAGTGCTGTCAGCGCACCATCGCCAGGCTCTGGCCGGGCGGGCCGCTCGACTGGACCCCCGCCACCGACCTGGAGAAGGCCGCCCACAACAACATCGGCTGGCTCTATCACAACGGTGGCCGCTACTGGACGGGCTACAGCGGCGCCGTCGGCAGATACAGCCTGCCGGTGCTGTTCACCAGCTTCATGATGGGGGAGATGGCCGCTTCCACCCTGTTCCGGGGCATGGCCACCGGGACCAGGCACCCCGTCTTCGGCGACATGTTCCACCGCATCGGCCGCGACGAGTCGCGTCATCTCCAGATCTGCATGACCATCCTGGAGAACGAGTGGCCGGGCCTCACCGACGACACCCGCTCCCTGATCACCCGCCAGCTGCGCGCGGGCTTCGTCTTCCTCTCGATGATCCTCTGGGAGCCCCCCGGCGGCTTCTGGGAGCTCCCGCCGTACTTCCTGCACAACCACCGCGTCCTGATGGACCACGCCCGCGACGCGGGCCTCGGCGTGCTCTCCTACGAGGAACAGGCCGACAACTGGCGGGTGGCCATGGCCAGGATCCGCGCCATCGTCGAACGCTGGGGCATCGAGTTCCCCGCCATCCCCGAACTCGACATCGACGGCGTCCAGGTCGACATCCTCGACCCCGAGGACATCATCCCGGTGTTCTAGCACGAACGAGTGCCTGATCGGTGGCATACGAAAGCCCCGGCCTTCCCCGGGCCGGGGCTCGCTGCCGTCCGGACCTCATACGGACTACGAGGCCACGCCCTCCAGCCGCGCGACGACACGGGCGAGCAGATCGCGGATCTCGATCTGCCCGGCCTTGAGTCCGGCGATGTCGTCTCGCATGACATCGATGTTCTTCTCGATGGCGTCGGCCGAGCGCTTCATGGCGCCGAGATGATTCTTGATCTCGGTGATGTCGGTGTCGACGGTGTTGGTCCGCTCCTCGATCCAGGGCACGCGACGAAGATAGGGCGATCCCCGCAAGCGTGAGGCCGACTTCGAAGCAATTGCTTCCGGGGTGGGAAGCCGGGTGAAACCGCTTCAAGCTGGGAAAATGCACCATGCGCGCAACCGCATGACCCCGGAGGACGGCAGATGGCCGATCAGCCCCATGACTCGCCCTGAGGGCGAAGACCCCGCGGTGCCCGTCGGCCCATCTTCCGAGCCCGCTTCCGGTCCGGCTCCCGCGTCCGGCGAGAAGCCCGTTCCCGTACGAGCATCCGAGACGAGGTCCGTCCAGCGGCGCAGTCATGTCGCTCTCGTGCTGCTGACGCTGGCGGCGGGGGCGATGGACGCGATCGCCTTTCTCGGGCTGGGCGGTGTCTTCACCGCGAACATGACGGGCAATCTCATCCTCTTCGCCCTCGCCGGCCGCGAGGACTGGGTGCTTCACGCGCTGCGTTCCGGACTCGCCTGCGCGGGGTTCTGTATGGGGCTTCTCATCGGCTTCAGAATGCCGGGGCGTCACAGGGGGAGCGCGTCGTGGCCGCTGACCGTCACCAGGCTCCTGTGGGCCGACCTGGCCCTCCAGATCGTCTTCCTCGCCGGCTGGGCGCTCAGCGGGGGCGCACCCGGCCCGGCCGTGGTCCTCGCGCTGATCGGGGCGGGATCCTGCGCCATGGGCATGCAGGCCGCCGCGGCCCGCCGGGTCGACCTCGCCGGCATCACGACCACGTTCGTCACGGGCACCCTCACCGCGCTGTTCGAGACCTCGGCGTCGGGCTGGTCCACCGACAACCGGCGTCGCGCCGCCATCGTCGTCGCCCTCGTCCTCGGTGCCCTCTGCGCGTCCCTGCTCCTGCGCCTCGCGCCGCCCTGGGCCGCCGTGGTCGCCCCGGTCTTCACGCTGCTCGCGCTCGTCGTACACCCGCACGTGCGAGGGGTCCGCCTCAGGGGACACTGAGGGCGGCCGAGCCGGAGTGACGGCTGGGAGGTGCAGCGGTGATTCGTGGGGTTTCCGAAGGACGAGAACGGATATTCCAGGGTGGGTCGGCTGTGGGCCTGTCACTCGGCCGGTGAATCGCTTAGAAATGAGGCTGGGACTCCGACTCCCACCCTCGCCGATCACGACGGCCGGGGGCGAGCGGAGATCTTCCGATGACGTTAGGAGATGACTTGTGGGCGTGAGCCTCGCGGTGGGAGATGTGGTCGAGGACTTCGAGCTTCTCGACGAGACGGGTACGCGGAGGCGGCTCAGCGAGTTCCTGGCCAAGGGGCCGGTGGTGCTCTTCTTCTATCCGGCGGCCATGACCTCCGGATGCACGGCCCAGAGCTGCCACTTCCGTAACCTGGCGGCCGACTTCGCCGCCGAGGGGGCGACCAGAATCGGGATCAGCCGCGACCAGGTCGACCGGCAGGCGAGGTTCGCCCAGGCCAACCAGCTGGGTTATCCCCTGCTCTCCGACCCTGACGGCATCGTCGCCCGGCGCCTCGGCGCCCGCCGTACCGTCGCGGTGGGCCCGTTCCTCACCCGCCGGATGACCTTCGTCATCGACGTGGACCACCGCCTCCTGGAAGTGATCCACAGCGAGAGCTCCATGGAGGCCCACGCCGACCGCGCCCTGGAGGTCCTCCGCTCCCGCCCTCACCCGTAACCGTTCGTTGGTTGAAGAACCGTGCCCTTGTGCGTGCGTTTCAGCCACTTCTCCGGCGACAACATGTAAGGGCTGCGTCGGGGAACGACTTTCGACCAGCCGATACGAGTGCTAGACCCATAGAGATGAGTTTGTGGGCATCGACGCTACTTTGTCGCCTCGGGCCAGTTTTCGGCGGGCGACACGTATGTGCCGCGATATGACACGGTGAAAACCCATCCCCGGTCGCGCAGGAACGCCATCGCCTGGCGCACGGTGGCCTTGGCGACGCCGTGCTTCTGCATGAGTTCTTTCTCGCTGGGCACCCGCCGGTTCGGGCGTAGCTCGCCCGCCTGAATCTGACGCCGTATATCGGCTGCGATCTGCTGATATACGGGGATCTGGTCCTCTGGCCGTGGGGTCCCGGGCTCGCCGACGAAGGTTCCTTCTCCCTGGACCGTGTACGCCAGGCCCTGCTCGCGCAACTCCCTCGCGACTCGACGTGCCGTCGTCCTGGCGATGCCGTATTCGACTTCGAGTTCCGTCTCGCTGGGCACGGCCTCGCCGAGGCCGAGATCGCCCGCCTCGATGCGCGCACGGATCATTTCGGCGACCTGTTTGTAGACCGGGACGGGGCCTTCGCGGTCAAGCATGCCCGCATCATAGACCACAAGGTACGTATACCCGCAAACCAGACATTTGATGAACGAGCAGATAGGTGAGCTAGACCAGTAGAGACCGAGTGAACTATGATGGCTCGGTGAGCACGTGGGGGGTGGGAGTCCTCGTGGTGGCGGGGGTGCCGGGTGGGCGGCATCACGGGCATCACGTGGCGCCGTTGCAGGTGGGTTACGAGCCGATCGACTGGAGGCCCGAGCGGCCGAGGGCCGACCGGTTGCGGATCAAGGAGCACACCTGTGACTGCCTTCCCACCTTCTACGAGCTCTGTCAGGCGGGCGGGCTGATGTTCGTACGGCGAACGGAACGGGCGAGAAAGGGAGTGGTCGTGCACGAGTCGCCCTGGGTGGTCGCCAAGCGAACACAGGAGTTGTGGCTTCGGCTCCTGATGGGCGCCGCCCACTGACGATCGGGCGCCGGAATGAGGACGACTCCGGACCGGCGCCCACGAAAAGCCCCCGACCTCCCTGAAGGAGCCATGTCGTCCGGGGAGGTCGGGCGGCGGTCCCGCATCGGTCGGAGGGTCCGGTGCGGGACCGCCGGACAGCGGCCCGGCAGGCGTCCCTTCCCACACCACCTGCCGGGCTCTTTCCCTCGTCACGGCGGAACGCGGCGCCAGGCGGTGTCGGTGACGACGAGGTGGTCGAGGAAGCGGAGACCGACGGTCTCGGCGGCGTCGCGGAGGCGGGCGGTGACCTCCAGATCCGCGGGGCTGGGGTCGAGGGAGCCGCTGGGGTGGTTGTGGGCCAGGCCGAACGAGGAACCACCCGAGGTGAGGACGGTGCTCATGATCTCGCGGACCGGAGCGGGCGCGTGGTCGCTGCCGCCCTCGCTGACGATCGCCTTGCGGGTCACCGCGCCGCTCGGGTCGCACACCACGACGACCACCCGCTCGTGGCTGAGACCGCGCAGGAGCGGGGCCGCCACGGCGGCCAGGTCCCCGGAGCAGGTGACGCGGCGGCGCTCGGGCTCCGCCTGCGCCTGCCGTACGAGATGGAAGGCGGCGATGACCCTGGCGGCCTTCGCGGGGCCGATGCCCGGCACCCGCATCAGGCGGTGGGCGTCGGAGCGGGCCAGGCCGTGCAGGTCGCCGCAGTGGGCGATCAGATGGGAGGCCAGCTCCATCGCGTTGGTGCCCCGGCTGCCGGAGCCGATCAGCAGGGCGAGCAGCTCCCGGTCGGCCAGCGCGGTCGCCCCACCGGCCAGGAGGCGCTCGCGCGGCTGGTCGTTGGCGGGCATGTCCTTGACGCGCAATCGGCACCTCCGGCTCGGGAAACCAGGTCGGTTGTACCAGGTGGCGCCGACATTCCGGCCGGATGGCGAGAGGCCGGGCGGCGGTTCCGCATCGGTCGGAGGGGCCGGTGCGGGACCGCCGGACAGCGGCCCGTCAGGTGTCCTTTCCCCACTCACCTGCCGGGCTCCCCCGTCACGGGGGATGCGGCGCCAGGCGGTGTCGGTGACGACGGTGTGGTCGCGAAACCGGCGCAGGACCCCCGGCCGGGACTACCTGGGGGAGTACGCCTGGGGAAGCCTGAACCCGCGGTCGGACATCACCTTCCGCAGGCGGTCGGGGTAGTCGGTGATGATGCCGTCGACGCCGTCGTCGATGAGCTTGTTCAGCGTCGGCTCGTCGTCGACGGTCCACGGGATCACCTTGATGCCGAGGCGGTGCGCCTGGTCGACCATCTCCTTGGTGACGTAGGGCTGGTAGCCGGGGTCGGTGATCTTCCCGTTCTGCGGGGTGCCGTGCACGGGGGAGAAGGCGGTCGCGCCGAAGGACTTGATCGCCTTGAGCGGGTCGCCGCCGAAGTCGTCGATGTCGATTCCGCCGAGCCAGGGGGACGCGCCGGGCTGTCCGGTCTGGAGGAAGTCCCGGTTGGTCAGAGCCACGAGGGGCAGCTTGCGGTCGACCTGGCGCATCCGCATCAGGGCGCCCCAGTCGAAGCTCTGGACGGTGACCTGGCGCCGCATCCCGGCCTTGCGGATCTCGGCCGCCGTGACCTGGACGAACTGCTCCCTGGGAGCCGTCTGCTGCGGCGCCCCGGCCTCGACCTTGGTCTCGACGTTGAGCATGACGTCGTGCGCGCGGTAGCGCTTGACCAGGTCGAACACCTCGCTCAGCAGGGGCATCCGGGCTCCGGGGTCCGGCCGCTGGCCGGGGAACTCCGCCAGCGTCTGGCTGCCGCAGTCCATGGTCCTGACCTGCGCCAGGGTCAGCGTGTTGATGAACTTGCCGACATAGGGGAACTCGGGGTCGCCGTCGAACGCGGGGGCGGTGTCCCGGCACTTCCTGCCGTTGATCTGCCGGTCATGGGTCACTACCGCCTTGCCGTCCTCGGTGATCTGCACGTCGAGTTCGAGCGTGCTGACCCCGACTTCCAGCCCGTTGGCGAACGAGGCGAGAGTGCTCTCCACGACCAACCCCAGCCCGCCCCGGTGGGCCTGCAGGTCGAAGGCGCGACGGTGGTGCCTGTCGCCGTCGCCGTCCCCGTCGGCGATCGCCGTCCCGGACAGCGCCCCCACCGCGACACCGATCGTTGCGATTGCTGTGGCCGCACGCCATCTACGCATCTGTTGTCCCTCTTCATAGCTGATCAATCAGATGAACGGATCATGGTTGAACGATCCGTTCCGTCGAAGAATCAGCCACACGTGCGGCCAGAGAGGGTATTGGGGTTGAAGGGAATTTTAAAGCTTTATGACCGTTTTCCTGCCCGGTGTGGCATCGCGGGTCGGCAGGCGTCCTTCCGGCTTCCGGGGCTTCCATGACGGGCGACACGCGGTTGCCGCGATACGGAGACGGTGAGGACCCGCTCCCGGCCGCACGGAAACGTGCCGCGCCGACGGGAGGCGCCGGTCTTCGGACCAGGGTGTCAGGGGTGCAGGGGGTGGGCGTAGACGAGGCGGAAGCGGTCACCGGGGATGACGATGTCGCTGGTCTCCACCGGGCGGTCTCCGGCCCAGTGGGTGCGCTCCACGTGCAGGACCTGGACGCCCGCGGGCAGGGCGAGGGCGTCGCTCTCGGCCGGTTGCGGGACGCGGGTGTAGACCTGTTCCACGATCTCGGTGACCTTGACGCCGATGGCCGACAGGCGGGCGATCAGGCTCCGGGGGCTCTCCTCGGCGGTCTCGCCGAACTCGGCGGGCTCGTAGGAGGTGGCCAGCTGGATCGGCTTGCCGTCGCCGCGGAAGACGTAGTGGGTGCGGGTGACCGGGGCCGACTCGTCCAGCCGGAGGCGGTGGGCGATGTCGGGGGTGGCGTCGGCGGGCTCGGCCCGCCAGTCCCAGGTGGCCCGGGTGCCCTGCGACTGGATGTCGGCCCCGAAGGGGGCGTGGTGGTCGTGAAAACGCCATCGGTGCAGGGGGAGCAGCACCGGCTGTTCTCGTACGTAGTGACCCGAGCCGACGCGGCCGACGATCAGGCCCTCGGCGGCGAGCACGCGCAGCGCGTGCCGGGCGGCGGTCTCGCCCACGCCGTACTTCCTGGTCAGCTGGGCGCGCGAGGGGATCGAGGCGCCGGGGGAAAGGGAGCCGTCGACGATCTGGCGCCGGATGTCGGCGACGACGCGCAGGTAGACAGGATCGGAGCTTGCCACGTGTCCATCCCTGGGGGTCTGGGGCGTTGTCCCATCCTGTCGTATTCAATGCACAACGCAGGGTAATGGCTCCGATTTGGAGCTCCAACTTTACGGCCACTCCCAGAAGTGTCCAAAAATATCTCAGAGACCCTGTAACGCCCGCGTAAGGACCACCGATTCAAGGTAGAGGTCGTCGATGTGTGTACCCCCGAGCACATATCGGCGGCCTCTTTCTCGTTCAAGGACGCCCTCGCCGCCGACAAAGCGGACAAAGTTCTCGTTATTTCATGTAACCGGACACAGGGCCTGCGAATGCCGTTTTCGGGCCGCTTCTCTCCCTCGCCCCCTCGCGGTCGACCGGCTTCCCTCGCGACGGCGACCGGCCGGATCCGTCCCGCCCGGCCCGGCGGCCCTGCCGCCCGCTCCGGTCGGCGTTCCGTCCCCTATACGACGGGCTGGAACGGCCGGGGGGAGGGCGTCGCCCGGGGTCCGTCGCCGCGGCGGTGTATATCCGCGTGTACGGTGTGCAGCGGGCACCTCGGGGGGATGTTCGCTCTTGGGCCCATCGGTGGACGGAGGTTAGGCGGGGTGGCGGGGTCCACCGTTTCAGCGGATCCAGGTAGCGTTCGGTCTATGGCAGCGCCAACTGGAACCTCCGACGCCCCCTTCGGCCGCATGCTGACCGCCATGGTCACGCCGTTCACGAGTGACGGAGCGGTCGACTACGAGACAGCGGGGCGCCTCGCCACCTACCTGGTGGACGAGCAGCGTAACGACGGCATCGTCGTGAGCGGTACGACGGGGGAGTCCCCGACGACCACCGACGACGAGAAGGAGCGCCTCCTGCGCACCGTCGTCGAGGCGGTCGGCGACCGCGCCACGGTCGTCGCCGGGGCCGGGACCAACGACACCCGCCACAGCGTGGAGCTGGCCAAAGCCGCCGAGCGCGCCGGGGCCCACGGTCTCCTGCTGGTGACGCCGTACTACAGCAAGCCCCCCCAGGAGGGGATCTACCGCCACTTCACCACGGTGGCGGACGCGACGGCCCTGCCGGCGATGCTCTACGACATCCCCGGCCGGAGCGGCGTGCCGATCCAGAGTGAGACGCTGGTGCGGCTCGCAGGGCACGAGCGGATCGTCGCGGTGAAGGACGCCAAGGCCGACCTGTTCGAGGGGTCGCAGATCATCGCGTCCACCGGCCTCGCCTACTACTCGGGTGACGACACGCTCAACCTGCCGTGGCTGTCGGTGGGGGCCGTGGGGTGCGTCAGCGTGATCGGACACGTCGCCGGCGCGGAGATCGCCGCGATGATCGAGGCGTACCGTTCGGGTGACGTCGCGGGTGCGCTCGCCGTCCACCGCAGGCTGCTCCCCGTGGTCTCGGGGATCATGATGCGGGCCGGTGGCGCGATCATGGCGAAGGCGGCGCTGTCCCTGGTCGGGCAGCCCGCGGGACCGATGCGGTCGCCCCTCGTGGAGGCGACCCGGGAGCAGCTCGCCAGGCTGCGCGAAGACTTGATCGCGGGCGGTGTGAAGCTGCCCGACGAAGTTGTGACATGAGATAAAACGCCGCGGCCTTCACCGGCCGCATCCGGGAGGAACGAGAGTTTGCGAGAAAGAAGACACAACGGTCCGCTGGGGGACGGAGTGCTCGGCGAGGGAGTAGTCCTGCTGCCCGCGAGGGCCTCCGTCGCATGTGAGATCTCTGAGAGAGGTGTGGCCGAATGAGTCACCCCCATCCCGAACTCGGGCTGCCGCCCGCACTGCCCGACGGTGCCCTGCGCATCGTCGCGCTGGGCGGTCTCGGTGAGATCGGCCGCAACATGGCCGTGTTCGAGTACGAAGGCCGGTTGCTGATCGTCGACTGCGGGGTGCTCTTCCCCGAGCCCGACCAGCCCGGCATCGACCTGATCCTGCCCGACTTCGAATACATCCGGGGCCGCCTGGACGACATCGAGGCCGTGGTCCTGACCCACGCGCACGAGGACCACATCGGTGCCGTGCCCTACCTGCTGCGCGAGCGCCGCGACATCCCGATCGTGGGATCCAGGCTGACGCTGGCGCTGATCGAGGCCAAGCTCACCGAGCACCGCATCCAGCCGAACAAGCGCGAGGTCGTGGAGGGCGAGCGGCACGGGTTCGGGCCGTTCGAGTGCGAGTTCCTCGCCGTCAACCACTCCATCCCCGACGCGCTGGCCGTCGCGATCAGGACGCCCGCGGGCATCGTCCTGCACACCGGCGACTTCCGGATGGACCAGCTGCCCAGCGACGGGCGGCTGACCGACCTGGGCGGGTTCGCCAGGCTCGGCGCCGAGGGCGTCGACCTGCTGATGTCCGACTCGACCAACGCCGAGGTGCCGGGCTTCGTCACCAGTGAGCGGGAGATCGCGCCGGTCATCGACGAGGTCATCCGCACCGCGGGCAAGCGTGTGATCGTGGCGAGCTTCGCCTCCCACATCCACCGCGTTCAGCAGGTCATCGACTCGGCGGAGAAGCACGGCCGCAAGGTCGCGCTGGTCGGCCGTTCGATGGTGCGCAACATGGGCGTCGCCCGCGACCTGGGTTACCTGAGGGTCTCTCCGGGCCTGATCGTCGACGCCAAGGAGATCGAGGGCTGGCCGCCGGAGGACGTGGTGCTGATCTGCACCGGGTCCCAGGGCGAGCCGATGGCGGCGCTGTCGCGCATGGCCAACCGCGACCACCCGATCCGCATCGCCGAGGGCGACACGGTCCTTCTGGCCTCCTCGCTGGTGCCGGGCAACGAGACCGCCGTCAACAACGTGATCAACGGGCTGTCCCGCTGGGGCGCCCGCGTGGTGCACAAGGGCAACGCGAAGGTGCACGTCTCCGGGCACGCCGCCGCGGGTGAGCTGCTGTACGTGCTCAACCTGACGCGGCCGTCCAACTTCATGCCGGTGCACGGCGAGTGGCGTCACCTGCGGGCGCACGCCAAGCTCGCCGCGCTGACCGGGGTGCCCGACGACCACATCGTGATCGCCGAGGACGGCGTCGTGGTGGACCTGGTCGACGGCCGCGCCAAGATCGTGGGCGCGGTTCCGGCCGGTTACGTCTACGTGGACGGGACCTCGGTGGGCGACGTCACCGACTTCGCGCTGAAGGACCGCCGCATTCTGGGCGAGGAGGGCTTCATCTCCATCGTCATCGTGGTCGACACCGCCACCGGCAAGCTCGCCGGGGGCCCGGAGATCCACGCCAGGGGATCCGGCATCGACCCCGCCATGTTCGACGACATCCTGCCGCAGGTCGAGAGGGCCCTGCAGGACAACGCGGCCGACGGGGTGGTGGACATCCAGCAGGTCCGCCGCGTGGTCCGCAGGACCGTGGGCCGCTGGGTGAGCGACACCTACCGCCGCCGCCCGATGATCATCCCCGTGGTGGTCGAGGTCTGACCCCCGCACCGTACGGCGGCCTCGCCGGCCGCCGTACGGACGCTCGGGCCCTGACGGCGGTGTCCGCCGTCATGCGGACCCTCGGGCCCTGACGGGGCGTCCGTCACTATGCGGATCCTCGGGCCCTGACAGGGGTCCGCCGTCGTACGGGCTCTCCCCGGTGGGTCAGCGGACGCCGGCGTACGGGCTCCCCGGCGGGTCAGCAGACGCCGGGCAGGGAGCAGAGCTTGGCCGCCATTTTCCTGGCGTCCTTCAGCTGCCGGGTGAAGTCGGAGCCGCGCACCTTGCCGTACTCACCCGCCACCAGATAGATCGCCACGGCCCGGCCCTCGCGTACGACGACGGCCCGCTGCCCGCCGATGGCGGGACGCACGCCCTTGGCGTCGTAGCCCTGAACGGCGATCTTCATGGCCTGGTCGCCGGCGCGGACGGGTTCGGCCCAGGTCTTGGTGACCGATCCCTCGGACTTGACGCGGGCGCACCTGCGGACCTGCCCGAGAAGCCCGGTCAGCGCCTTGCGCGCGGCGGACGCGGAGCGGTAGATCACCAGTTGCTCGCCGGAGTGGTGCTCGGGGGCCTGGTAGGTCACGGTCCGCATGGCCGTCCGGTCGCGATCGGCGGGGCGGCGCAGGTCACACGGGTTGATCTCCAGGTTCCCTCCCAGCCTGTCGCTGATGGTCCACTTCTCCTCGTCCGGATATCTCACCGGCTTGCGAGCCTGGGCCTCGTGCAGGAGGAAGTTCTTCGGGATTCCCGCGACGGTCCCTCCCGTCTCGCCCGTCTCGGCGAGGGCGGTGCCGCCCACGAGGGAGGTCGCGAGAACCGCGCCCGCGATCGTGCCCGCCGCTACCAGCCGGGTCGTCGTCCGTGCCATGCCAGTCGTCATCGGTCTTCCCATCCGTTCGGTGGCGATCCCCTATGTGGGAC
Organism: Streptosporangium sp. G11; assembly: GCF_051192615.1. NCBI lineage: Bacteria > Bacillati > Actinomycetota > Actinomycetes > Streptosporangiales > Streptosporangiaceae > Streptosporangium > Streptosporangium sp. G11. Next base: position 235,635 of record NZ_JBPJUQ010000002.1, on the reverse strand, counting down.
CCGGGTTCGGCGCGGAAAGTTCTCGCTCGGGGCGGTCGTTTTCCGGGCGCCGGCATCCGGCCGGAATCGCGGTGAGTGCACGGGGAAGGGGGCCGTTGTATGCTCACAGTGTTCTATGTAGCAGCTTCTAATTTCATGTAATAGAACAATGGAGGGGCGATGGAGGTACGGCACGCCACGGCACCCGACCAGATCACCGGGGCGACCACCGACTGGCTGCGCCGCCGGTTCCTGGTGGAGCAGCTCTTCGTACCCGGGGAGGTCCGCCTGCTCTACTCCCACGAGGATCGCATCGTGGTCGGCGGAGCCCTGCCGGACGACGGGCCACTGAGACTGCACAGCCCCGACCCGCTCAGGTCGGAGTACTTCCTGGAACGCCGTGAGCTCGGCGTGGTCAACATCGGCGAGCCCGGCACGGTGACCGTCGACGGCACCGCGTACCCCCTGGCCTCCAAGGAGTGCCTCTACGTCGGCCGAGGGGCCCGCGAGGTGGTTTTCGAGGGGGGCGTGTTCTATCTGGTCTCCACCCCCGCGCACGCCGCCCTGCCGACGACCGCCGCGACCCTGGAGGACGCCGAGCCCGTGCGGCTGGGCGGCCAGGACGGTTCCAACGACCGGACGATCTACAAGTACATCCACGCCAAGGGCATCCAGAGCTGCCAGCTCGTGCTCGGCGTGACCGTGCTGGAGCCCGGCAGCATGTGGAACACCATGCCCTGCCACACCCACGAGCGCAGGACCGAGGTCTACCTCTACTTCGACCTGCCGCCCGGCGAACGGGTGATCCACCTGATGGGACGGCCCGACGAGACGCGCAACCTGGTGGTCGCCGACCGGCAGGCGGTCGTCTCCCCGTCCTGGTCGGTGCACTGCGGCTTCGGCACGAGGAGTTACGCCTTCGTCTGGGCCATGGGCGGGGAGAACCAGGCCTTCGAGGACATGGAGCAGGTCGAGATCGGCGAGCTGCGCTGATGTTCTCGCTGGAGGGCAGGACCGCGCTCGTCACCGGCGCGCGGACCGGGATCGGGCGGGCCCTGGCCGTGGGCCTGGCGGCGGCGGGGGCCGACATCGTGCTCCACGGCCGCGACGACGACCTGGACGAGGTCGAGGCCGAGGTCCGCAAGACCGGCAGACAGGCCTCCCGGTGGATCCTCGACCTGTCGGACCCCCGGAACGTCCCCGAGGCGGCCGGGCGCCTGGGAGCGGTCGACGTGCTGGTCAACAACGCCGGGATCATCCGCAGGGCCCCGGCCGCCGAGCACCCCCACGAGTCCTTTCGCGAGGTGCTCGACGTCAACCTGGACGCGGTCTTCCTGCTCAGCCAGGTTCTCGGGACGCGGATGCTCGCCCGGGGCTCCGGGAAGATCATCATGATCGCCTCCATGCTGTCCTTCCAGGGGGGCGTCAACGTCGTCGGCTACACCGCGGCCAAGCACGGCGTGGCGGGGCTCACGCGGGCGCTGGCCTGCGAGTGGGCGGGCTCGGGGGTGCAGGTCAACGCGATCGCCCCCGGCTACATCAGGACCGGCAACACCGAGCGGCTCTGGGACGACCCCGCGCGCGAGGCCGAGATCAGGGGCCGTATCCCCGCCGGGCGCTGGGGCACCCCCGAGGACCTCGTGGGCGCCGCCGTCTTCCTGGCGTCCGGGGCCTCCGACTACGTCAACGGGCACCTGCTGGCGGTCGACGGAGGCTGGTTGGCGCGCTGACCAGTAGGCTCACGATCGTGGTCAGGGAAGGCAGTTCCATCGACAAGGCGCTGGCGGTGCTGGAGGCGATCGCCGAGCACCACCGCGTGACCGACATAGCCGCCGCGACGGGGGTGTCCAAGTCGACCGTCCATCGCATCCTCCAGTCGCTCGTCGAGTGGGGGTTCGCGCGGGCCGACGGTCACGGCGGCTACGAGCCCGGTCCCCGGATCCTCACGCTGGCCGGCCGGGTCATGAGCCGCTTCGACCCGGCCCGCCAGGCCTCCGGCGCGCTCAACGCCCTGCACGAGAGGATCGGCTACACCACGCACTTCGCGATCCGCAGCGGCGACGAGGCGGTCTACGTCGACAAGCTGGAGGGCCGGCGGCCCTACCAGATGCCCTCCCGCGTGGGGATGAGCCTGCGCCTGCACTGCACCGCGATCGGCAAGGCGGTCCTGGCCCAGCTCGGCGCCGACGAGGTCCGCGCCATCTGCGCCCGTACGGGCATGCCCGCCCCGACCCCCACCACGCTGGCGACGCCGGAGGACCTGCTGGCCGACCTGGCGTTGGTACGGTCCCGCGGCTACTCGCTCGACAACGAGGAGAACCTGCCCGGCATCCTCTGCGTCGGCGCCCCGGTCTTCGACCACACCGGCCAGGTGCTCGGCGGCATCTCCATCTCCGCCCTGGCGATGGACATGGGCCGCGACGACCTGGAGCGGTTCGCCCCCGAGGTCGTCTCCGCGGCCCGGGAGGTCTCCGCCGCCCTCGGCGCCCCAGCCCCGGTGCTCAAGTGATCCGCCGGCCTTCGGTTCCGGATCAGGTTACGGCGACAGGTTGTTCCATGTAATGGAATGTGATCTCATGTTATGCAACAACTTGAGCTTGGAGGATACTTCGACATGCCGAACATCACCGTGGAACTCCTGTCCGGTAGGACCCTCGACCAGCGCCGCGAGTTCGTGGCCGCGCTGACCGAGGCGGCCGTGGACATCCTGAAGGCGCGCCGCGAGTCGGTGCGCATCGTCTTCACCGAGATCGAGAAGTCGGACGTGGCCAACGGCGGCCTCCTGCAGTCCGACAGGTAACCCGCACGGAGCCCGGCTCCGGGACCGGCCGAGTTCGCGGTCCGGGTGTTTCCCTCCCCCTCCCGGTGGAAGGAGCATGTCCCCGGGCGGGCGGGTCCTGGAGCCCGCCGCGCCCGGGGACGGCCGGGACGGCCACGCGGCCGCGCCGCGCCCGAAGGCCCCCACCGGCGGTGGGGGCCCGGCGCCGCGCCGGAGGGGGCCGTCAGCCGACCGCCCCGGCCCGCTGCTGCTGCTCGGGGTCGGTGGACCCGGGTTCGGTGGACAGGGAGTCGACGAGCGCGTCACTGTCCTCGCGGTTCTCCGGCTTCAGGAACCCGATCGCCACGTACAGGACCAGTGAGGTGACCAGCGGCACGCCGACGACCATCGCCGTGTCCTTGGACTCGATGATCCACTTGACGTACGCCCAGACGCCCAGCCCGGCGGCCCAGGAGACGATGGCCGCGGTCGGGCCGCTTCGCTTGAACCACGGCAGCATGCCCAGCATCAGCGGGATCGAGATCGGTCCCATCGTCGCGGCGACCAGGTCGACGACGATCTTCAGGACGACGCCCTGCCCCTCGGTCGAGATCGCGATCGCCATGCTGATCAGGACGAAGGTGAACGTGGTCACCCGGGCGAAGGTCAGCTCGGCCCGCGCCGACAGCTCGCGCACCTTGCGGACGATCACCGGGGCGATGTCCCTGGTGATGACCGAGGAGATCACGTTGGCGTCGGAGGCGACCATGGCCATGGTGTGCGAGAAGAAGCCCGCGAGCACCAGCCCGATCACGCCCTGGGGCAGCAGGGTCTGCGCCAGCCGCACGTACGCCTCCTCGGCGTTGGCCAGGCCCGGCACGATGAGCGGCGCGGCGAACATCGGGATGAACAGGATGAGCGGCCAGACCAGCCACAACGCGCTGGACAGCAGTGCCGAACGCTTGGCGGCCGAGCCCGAGGGCGAGGCCATGTAGCGCTGGGCCAGGTTCCACATGCCGCCGTTGTACTCGAAGGTCTTGATGAAGAGCAGGGCGAGGAAGAACGTCGTGGTGTACGGCCCGGCGAACGGTTCGCCGTGGCCCGGGGGCAGCTTGTCCCACATGGTCCACAGGGTGGCGACGCCGTCCAGCTGGGCCATGATCGCGACGAACATGGCGATGCCCGCGACGCCCTGGATGAGGAACTGCCCGAAGTCGGTGAGCACGTCCGCCCACAAGCCTCCGGCGGTGATGTAGACCAGCGTGACGGCCCCGGTGACCAGGATGCCCCACTGGATCGGGATGCCCGCGAAGCCCTTGAGCAGGATGGCGATCGCCACCCACTTGGCCGCGATGTCCACGACCTTCAGCAGCGCGCCGCTGTAGGCCAGCACCTGCTGGGTCGGCAGGTTGTAGCGCCGGGCCAGGTATTCCAGCGGGGAGACCACGCCGTGCTTGGAACGGAGCCGGTTCCAGCGGGCCGCCCACACGAAGGCGCCGATCCCGACGCCGAGGCCGATCGTCAGCGCCCACCAGACGTACATGGCGAGCCCGTAGTTGTAGGCCACGGCCGCGAACGCCACGAACATGATCGCGCTGTATCCCGACATGTGGTGCGAGATGCCGGACAGCCACCAGGGGATACGGCCCCCGGCGGTAAAGAAGTCGATCACGGTTTTGATGCGGCGCTTCGACCACACGCCGATACCGATCATGACAAGGAAGTACGCGCCCAGAACGGACCAGTCGAGTGCGGACATGTGTCTCCTCCCAACGCCCTGTTGGTCAGGAGGTTCTACTACATGAAACGCAATGTCAATACATGGAATGGAAGACGCTTTCCGGTGGACTAATGGGACTTTTAGTGCTCTTCATCACTGTTCACGAGGTATCGGCCGATCCTGTGAAACGCCCACGAGGGCCGACCGCTCCGGCGAGTCGGCGCGCAATCCACCATCCGTCTCGTTAACCTCCCTAGCATGGCCACCCGTACGTCTAAAGGCTCCTCAGGAAAGCCCCCCGGCAAGGGGTCCTCCGGCCGTTCGGGCGCCTCCCAGGCCCGTACGGCCTCCGCCAGGCGGGCGCCCGCCGGCCGGGCGAGGAGCACGAGCCAGGCCCGCAAACCCTCGCCCCAGCACGACCCGATCAGCTGGGTGCTCATCATGATCGGCAAGCTGTTCATGGGCATCTGGATGCTCCTCGCCGGGGGCATCGGCGGCGCCGCGCGGGCGCTGGGGCAGAACGCGCGCGAGCTCGACCCCGTCCACCGCCGCGACGGGCTCGGCCTGGCGGTGTTCGCCGGGGCGATCGTGCTGGCCGCCATGACCTGGCGGAAGAACACCGGCACGGTCTCCACCGTGGTCGACGGGGTCATGCGCGGCGTCTTCGGCTCGCTGACCTGGGTGATCCCGGTCCTTCTCGTGCTGCTGGCCTGGCGGCTGCTGCGCCACCCCGACCAGAACGCCGACACCGGCCGGATGATCATCGGCTGGTCCGCCCTGACCGTCGGCGTGCTCGGCGTCGTGCACGTCGTCCACGACACGCCCTACCCCTCGGGGGGCAGCTCCGACGGCATGGACAAGGTGTCGGCCGCCGGAGGCATGATCGGCTTCATCGTCTCCGCGCCCCCGGCGAGCATCCTGCCGTCCTTCATCACCATCCCGCTGCTGCTGATCCTGTCGGGCTTCGGCATCCTGGTGATCACCGCGACGCCGGTGCACCGGGTCCCCGAGCGGCTGGCCGAGATCCGGCACATGCTCTTCAACCGCGACCAGCCCCCCACGCCGCGCGCGTCCAGGAAGAAGCCCTCCACCCGCAAGAAGCCGGAGTCCGAGGGCGCCGAGCTGGGCGACCACGTCAAGCCCTACGACACGCCCCTGATCGCCGAGACGCCCGGCGGCACCCCGGGGCACTCGCCGGAGATCGTGCCCGGCCTGGTGGACGAGGAGGCAGCCGAGGCGGTGGTCAGAGCCGAGCCGGCCACGCCTCCCGAGCCGACCCCGGCCCCGCGCAAGGTCGAGCAGCTCGTCCTGTCGCCCCAGGCCGGTCCGTACACCCTGCCCGAGTCGCAGCTCCTGCGCCCCGGCAGCGCGCCCAAGCCGCAGACGAAGGCCAACACCGTCGTCGTCAACGCGCTGACCAGCGTGATGGAACAGTTCATGATCGACGCCCAGGTGATCGGCTTCACCCGGGGGCCGACGGTGACGCGCTACGAGATCGAACTCGGCCCGGCGGTCAAGGTCGAGAAGGTCACCGCGCTCACCAAGAACATCGCGTACGCGGTCAAGTCCGCCGATGTCCGGATCCTGTCTCCGATTCCCGGCAAGTCGGCGATCGGCGTCGAGATCCCCAACACCGACAAGGACCTCGTCTCCCTCGGCGACATCCTGCGCTCCCCGGTGGCCCAGGCCGACCACCACCCGATGATCGTCGGGCTCGGCAAGGACGTCGAGGGGCGCACGATAGTGGCCAACTTGGCCAAGATGCCGCACCTGCTCATCGCGGGCGCCACCGGCGCGGGAAAGTCGGTCTGCGTCAACGGGCTGATCACCTCGATCCTGATGCGGGCCACCCCCGACGAGGTCCGCATGGTCCTGGTCGACCCCAAACGGGTCGAGCTCAGCGTCTACGAGGGCATCCCGCACCTCATCACGCCGATCATCACCAACCCCAAGAAGGCCGCCGAGGCCCTGGAGTGGGTCGTCGGGGAGATGGACCGCCGCTACGACGACCTGGCGGCCAGCGGCTTCCGGCACGTCGACGACTTCAACAAGGCGGTCCGCACCGGCAAGCTGGTGCCGCCGCCGGGCAGCGAGCGGGTCTACCAGCCCTACCCCTACCTGCTGGTGATCGTCGACGAGCTCGCCGACCTGATGATGGTCGCCCCGCGCGACGTCGAGGACTCCATCGTCCGCATCACCCAGCTCGCCCGCGCCGCCGGAATCCACCTGGTCATCGCCACCCAGCGCCCCAGCGTGGACGTGGTCACCGGCCTGATCAAGGCCAACGTGCCCTCGCGGCTGGCCTTCGCCACCTCCTCGCTGGCCGACTCCCGGGTCATCCTGGACCAGCCGGGCGCCGAGAAACTCGTCGGGCAGGGTGACTCGCTCTTCCTGCCGATGGGCGCCAGCAAGCCCATGCGGCTGCAGAACGCCTTCGTCTCCGAGAAGGAGATCGGCGAGATCGTCGGGCACTGCAAGGCCCAGATGGCGGTCGAGTACCGCGACGACGTGGCCGCCGTGGCGACCGCCAAGAAGGAGATCGACGAGGAGATCGGCGACGACCTCGACCTGCTGGTCCAGGCGGCCGAGCTCATCGTGACCACCCAGTTCGGCTCGACCTCGATGCTCCAGCGCAAGCTCAGGGTCGGCTTCGCCAAGGCGGGCCGCCTGATGGACCTGCTGGAGAGCAGGAACGTCGTCGGGCCCAGCGAGGGATCGAAGGCGCGGGAGGTCATGGTCAAACCCGACGAGCTCCCCGGCCTGCTGGCCGACCTGCGCGGGGGCTGACCGCGCCGTACGGGAAACGTCGCCGTACGCGAAACGCCGTATGAGAGACGCCGTACGCGAAACGCCGTATGAAAGACGGCGTACGCGGGGCGCGGCCGTCGCGGGAGGCCGCCGTATGGGAGGTGCCGGTCGTTCCGGCAGGTCCGCATTGGGGACGTAAGTCCATATCGGGGGATACCGCCATCCCCGCCCGACCCGCCCGGGGATGGCGGCGCCGTGCGGGAATGCCACCCCGCCGCACACCTTCCGCTCGGTTACTGATTGAATAGGTATCGCTACGCAACGTCGGGGGCTGAGAGGCGTGCGCCATGGGCATTGGAAGCGATCTGGCGGATGCCCGGCGGTCGATGGGGATGACCGTCGGGCAGTTGAGCGCGCGGACACGCATTCGCGAAGTGCTCATCCAGGCAATCGAGAGGAATGATTTCTCCCAATGCGGGGGAGATTTCTACGCGCGGGGCCATATAAGAAACATCGCCAAGATCGTCGAGCTCGATCCCGAGACGCTGGTGCACCGCTACGACGAGCAGCACGGGGGCGTGCCGCTGCCGGTGCGGGCCTCCAGCGTCTTCCAGGCCGACATGCCGCTGAAGATCCGTGAGCGCCGCTCGCCCAACTGGACGACGGCCATGGCGGTCGCGCTGGGCATCGTGGTCATCTTCGGCGTGGTGCGGACCATGGGCGGGGGCGACACCCCCGTGGCGGAGCTGCGCCCCATGCCGGTGCCCGCCGCGCCGCCACCGCCGGCCGGTTCCGGGCCCGACTCGCCGCGCCGGGCGGCGTCGCTGGCCGAGGAGAAGCGGCGCGACATGGTCGTCCTCCAGGTCAGGGCGAAGCGCACGTCCTGGCTCGACGTGCAGGACGCGGGCGGCCGGAGGCTTTTCTCGGGAACGCTCGCGGCGGGCAAGACCTCGACCTGGAAGGCGAAGACCGGGATGAGGGTCACCTTCGGCGACGGGGGAGCCGTCTCGCTGAAGGTGAACGGCAAGAACCTGGGCGCCCCCGGCCGCCGGGGGCAGGTCGTCAACCGCTCCTACGAGGCCCCGGCCGCCAAGAAGCGCTAGGTCACACCGTACGGAAGACCTCCCGGACCCTGGGGTCCTCAGGGCCCTCCAGGGTTTCCCCGCCGCCCACGGCGGCGGGGATCCGGGGTGGGGCAGGGGGTTGCGGCGGTGCCTGAATGGGGGGAGGTGCATCAGGTAGTGGCCAACTCCCGATACCGTAGTGTTCACCATGTCATCCCGCCGAACCGCATCGCTGATCACGCTTGGTTGCGCACGCAACGAGGTCGACTCCGAGGAGCTCGCCGCTCGTCTTGAGGCTGCCGGTTGGCAGCTGGGCGACGACAACCCCGATGTCGTCGTCGTCAACACGTGCGGCTTCATCGACTCGGCGAAAAAGGACTCCATCGACACGCTGCTCGCCGCGGCCGACTCCGGGGCCAAAGTGGTCGCCGCGGGCTGCATGGCGGAGCGGTACGGTGACCAGCTCGCCGACGCGCTGCCCGAGGCCGCCGCGGTCATCTCCTTCGACGACTACACCGACATCGGCACGCGCCTCGACGACGTGCTGGCGGGCAGGTCGCTCGTCCCCCACAGTCCCCGCGACCGCAGGACCCTCCTGCCCATCTCGCCGGTGGAACGCGCCGCCGCCCCCAAGACCGCCATTCCCGGCCACGGCGAGCTGCCCGAGGGCCTGGCCCCCGCCAGCGGCCCCCGGCCGCTCCGCAAGCGCCTGGGCGACGGCCCGGTGGCCTCGCTGAAGCTGGCCTCCGGCTGCGACCGGCGCTGCACGTTCTGCGCGATCCCCGCCTTCCGCGGGGCGTACGTCTCGCGCCGCTCCGAGGAGCTCCTCGGCGAGGCCGCCTGGCTGGCCGATCAGGGCGTCAAGGAGCTGGTGCTGGTCAGCGAGAACTCCACCTCCTACGGCAAGGACCTGGGTGACCTGAGGGCGCTGGAGAAGCTTCTGCCCTCTCTCGCCGCGACCGAGGGCGTCGAGCGGGTGCGCGTCAGCTACCTGCAGCCCGCCGAGCTCCGCCCGGGGCTGCTGGAGATCATCGCCTCGACCGAGGGCGTGGCCCCCTACTTCGACCTGTCCTTCCAGCACGCCAGCGGCCCGGTGCTGCGCCGGATGCGCCGCTTCGGCGACCCCCGGCGCTTCCTGGACCTCCTGGAGTCGATCCGCGCCCACGCCCCCGAGGCGGGTGTGCGCTCCAACTTCATCGTGGGCTTCCCCGGCGAGACCGAGGAGGAGTTCGGCGAGCTGGTGGGCTTCCTCGAGGAGGCCAGGCTCGACGTGATCGGCATCTTCGGTTACTCCGACGAGGACGGCACCGAGGCGGCCTCGCTGCCCGGCAAGCTCGACCAGGAGATCGTCGACGCCCGCGTGTCCACGCTCACCGAGCTGGCCGAGGAGCTCATGGCCCAGCGGGCCGAGGAGCGGATCGGCACCGAGGTCGACGTCCTGATCGAAGAGGACCTGGGCGACGGCGGCTACGAGGGCCGCGCCGCCCACCAGGGGCCGGAGGTCGACGGTTCTGTAACGGTCCAGGGCATCGGGCTGGTCCCCGGCCAGATCGTCCGGGCCGTCGTGGTCGACTCGGAGGGGGTCGACCTGATCGCCCGCATCAAGGCGGCCCCATGAGCGCGCCGCCGGGCCGGGAGAGCGTATGACCAACACGCCAGAGACCGGCACCGACTCGACAGCGGCATCCGCGCGCCCCGGCCCCAAGGTGAGCGCCTGGAACATCGCCAACGTCGTGACGGTGATACGGCTGGCGATGGTTCCGTTCTTCGCGGCCTGTCTCTTCCTGCCGGGATCCGGCTGGAGGGTCGCGGCTCTGGTGGTCTTCATGGTGGCCTCGCTCACCGACCTGCTCGACGGCGAGCTGGCCCGCCGCTACGGCCTGATCACCGACTTCGGGAAGATCGCCGATCCGATCGCCGACAAGGCCCTCATCGGCGCCGCCCTGATCAGCCTCTCGGTGCTGGGGGAGCTGCCCTGGTGGGTCACCGCCGTGATCCTGGGCCGGGAGCTGGGCGTCACCGCGCTGAGGTTCGCGGTCATCCGGCACGGCGTCATCCCGGCGAGTTACGGCGGGAAGGTGAAGACCGTCCTGCAGATCGCCGCGATCGTCTCCTACATCTGGCCGGACGTGCCCGACCTGATCCGCTGGGTCGTCATGGGCGCGGCGGCCATCGTCACCGTCGTCACCGGCCTCGACTACGTGATCCGGGCGATCAAGCTGCGGCAGGTCGCGAAACGGGCGCGGGCCATATGAGTGACCGCCTGCTCGCGGCCGGTGAGGTCCTCTCCCTTCTCGTCCACAGGGGCGAGACGGTGGCGGTGGCCGAGTCGCTGACCGCCGGGTTGATCTGCGCGCGCCTCACCGGCCCTCCAGGGGCCTCCGCGGCCTTCCTGGGCGGGGTCGTCTCCTACGCCACCGACCTCAAGCACCGGCTGCTGAACGTCCCCTCGGACCTGCTCGCCCGCGAGGGGGCCGTGCACCCGCGGGTCGCCGTCGCCATGGCCGAGGGGGTGCGCCTCCTCACCGGTTCCACGTACGGCCTCGCGGTCACCGGGGTGGCCGGCCCGGAGCCACAGGACGGCAAACCGGTGGGCACCGTGCATCTCGCCGTTAGCGGCCCGGACGGGCGGGTATGGCACCGGGATCCGCGACTCGCCGGGACGCGCGACCAGATCCGGGAGTCGACTGTGAACGAGGCCGTAGAGCTCCTCCGAGGTGTGCTGGAGACGAACGTGAGGGAACATTCCGGATGATTACCGCGTTACGTCCCCAGCGAACATGCTCCACATGGTCTGCCGCGTTGTCGGTTGATACAGGTACGGTGGAACTGTGAGTGAGGTAAAGGTCAAGCGATGATGACGGCGAGGAGTATGTACCAAGGGTCGCGTTCGAAGAACGGGCGGCACGAACCGATAGCGCGGAGTGTCGTGAAGGCATCCGCGCCGGGGAGGGAGCGACAGATGGTCCTGCTGCGTCAGCTGCTCGGTGACGTGCTGCGGCGGCTGAGGGTGCGGCAGAGTCGCACCCTGCGTGAGGTGTCCACACTGGCTCGGGTTTCCCTTGGATATCTTTCCGAGGTGGAACGTGGTCAAAAGGAGGCCTCCTCAGAGCTGCTCGCGTCGATCTGCGGTGCCTTGGGTGTGCCGCTTTCACAGGTTCTCCGTGAGGTTTCCGATCAGTTCGCCTTGGCCGAGCTGCAGCATGCTCCGGTGCTGGCGGGCGATGTCCCCGAACGGGAGCGTCTGCCGATTCCCGAAACCGTGCCTGATTCCGTGTTTCCCGAGGTCAATGACATGGTCGCCGCCTAGCCGGTCGGTCCTTCCGGCTGGCAGTGACGGCACCAGACGATCAGCCGTTCCTGCGGCTGCGCGCCCATCTCCCCACGACTGATCCGACGCCCGCAGCGCAGGCAAGGCCGCCCGGCCCTGCCGTAGACCCAGGTGCTCCGTCCCGGACGGAGGTCGCCTGTCGTCGTCCTGCTCGGGCGTTCCTTGTTAGCGTCCAGCAGTCGCCGTGCGATCGACACGATCGCTCCCAGATCCTCAACCGCCCCCACGGGTCGCCATGGTGACACTCCGGCGAGGAAAAGCGTCTCGGCGCGATAGATCGTGCCGATCCCCGCCAGGTTGCGCTGATCGAGCAGCGCGACCCCGATGCTCGTCTCAGGCCGCCGTGACAGCCGCCGTACGGCTTCGGCCTCGTCCCAGTCCTCCCCGAGCAGATCGGGTCCGAGATGACCGACGAGCCGTCCTTCCTCTCCGGTCGCGACCAGGTCGACCACGCCCAGCCGTATCCCCGCCGCCTGCCATTCCGCGTTGGCCAGCACCAGGCGGACCACGTCGCCTCCGGGCAGCCCCCGCCCCGCGGGTGAGATCTGCCAGTGGCCCTCCATCCGCAGATGGGTGTGGACGGTCAGCCCGCCCTCGATTCTGGTGAGCAGGTGCTTGCCGCGCGAGACGGTCTCCAGCACCGCGCGCCCGGTCAGGTCGGCGGTGGAGTGGCGCGGTACGCGGAAGTCCGAGCGGGTCAGCACCCGCCCGTCGAGCGCCCGGCCGAGCCGCAGGGCGGAGCGGTGGACGACGTCACCCTCGGGCACGGCACCCGCCCCGAGACGCGGGCCGATACCGAGACACGGGCCGATCCCGCGAGGTGAACCGGTTCACGGAGATGAGTCGATCCCGCGAGGTGAATCGATCCTGCGAGGTGAGCCGATCCCGTGAGATGGGCCGGTTTCGTGCGGGCCGGGCCGGCCGGACCCGTATGGGCGGCCACACCGGCACGGTCAGTCCCAGGCCGCGGGGTCGGCCGACAGGGTGCGGACCCGCTCGGGGAGGGCGCCGGTGGCCACGTTCTCCAGCGTGACCTCCTCCAGGATCGCCCGCTCGCTGGCGCGCAGCGCGATCCAGACCTGCTGCAGCGACTCGGCGGGACCCCGGTAGCCGACGTGCTCGGGCCGCTCCCCCCTGACGTTGGCGAGCGGGCCGTCAACGGCGCGGATCACATCGGCGAGGCTGATCTCGGCGGGCGGGCGGGCCAGCACGTAGCCCCCCTCGGGGCCGCGCTGGCCGCGAACCAGCCCGGCACGGCGCATCTGGAGCAGGATGTTCTCAAGGTACTTGGGAGGCATGTCCTGCTCTTTGGCCAGCTCACCCACCGTGGTAGGGCCGTCACCGGCAGCGGCGAGTTCGGCGGCGGCGCGGAGGGCATAGTCGACACGAGCGGATAGGCGCATGTAACCGATTATCCCGCCTGCTATTGGTTCCTTACGCGCAAGGGGCCTAAGGAAGGGTGGTGGCGTCCGTCGCCCTCGGTGACGACGGGCCCGTGGAGCGACGCGCCGGTGGGATCCGGCGCGTGTACGACGTAGTGGTGAGGTGCCATCGCGGAGGTGCGGCCCGGCAGCAGGGCGAGGCAGGCGGCGCGGATCTCCTCGGGGGTTCCGGAGGTGACGTGGCAGGTCAGACGTCCGTCAGGGGCGTGCGTCACCAGGTGGGGACGCCCCTGGACGGCCTCGCCGACGAGCCGCTCCACCGCGCCGAGGTTCACCCAGCAGGAGTCGGTGTAGATCCATTCCGGGTCACGCTTGATGGGCAAAATTCCCGATATATTCGGAATGTCGGAAGCTTGGACGTCCCCGTCTCCGGCCGCGATCAGCAGCCGGACGATCCCGGTTCCGAAACCCTCCGCCTCCGGTCGGCTCATCACTCGTGGATCGATCCAGAGTGTCAGGTCCACCACGTCCTCCAGCCGGTTGGCCCAGAGCGCGAGGTGCGCGGGGAGCGAGGCCGCGGGAAGCCAGGCGCACTCGACCTCGGAGGCCGGCGCGGGCTCGGGCGCGGAGACGGTGACGCCGCTCATGTCGTTGAAGACGCAGTCGCGGGCGAAGTCCACCCCCCGCTCGGAGTTGACGGCCTCGATCACCTCCCAGAGCGCGACGGAGTCGAAACGGCTGTGCTGGTATCCGGAGAGGGACGCCCCGCGGAAGCGGCGGACCGCCTCGTCGAAGGTGGGGACGTCGAGGTCCGCGGTCATCAGCGCGTCCTGGGCCAGCGGCCCGACGTAGTCGCGCAGCTCGGGCCGTACCCGGTTGCTCGCCAGCGACGCGATCACGCAGGTGCGCTGGGTGGTGCGCAGGCCGATGAGGACGCCCAGGGCGGCGAGCGTGATCGCCGAGCGGCTGGCGCCCGTGCGGCTCGCGACGGCCTCCAGCGCCTCGGCCGCCACCGCCGAGCGGACCCGCAGCCGGGGCCGGATCGCGTCGGCGTCGGCCTCGGCCGCCTCGTCGATCGCGAACATCGACTGCGGTGCCCGCCTGAGCCCGCTCTCCCAGTGCCGCAGGGCCGCCTCGGTCCTGCGCAGGGACGCCGGGGTGCCCTCGGCGGTCGCGAGGTCCAGCGGCTGCATCGGGCACGGCGCCGGTACGGCGACCCCCCGGATCAGGCGCTCCCACTCCCTCATGACGGTGGCCAGCCCGATGGCGTCGACCGAGGTGTGGGGCAGGACGAAGATCACCAGGCGGGGGGCCTCCTCCTTGGTGATCACGGCGACCCTGATCGGAAGCTCGGTCTCCAGGTCGAACCGGGTGCCCTGCATCCGCAGGCCCACCTCCTCGGCGACCTCGTCGAGAAGGCCGGTCCCGGCGCCGTGCACCTCGACGGGCAGGGAGCCGGAACCGGCCACGACCTGGACGTCCGAGTGGATGGTGGCCCGCAGTCCCTCGTGCCGGGAGAGCAGACGCCCGACCGCCTCGGTGACGGCGGACAGGGGTGTCCCCTCGGGGAGGCGCTTGGTGACACGGAAGTTCATGTGGAGCGGCGGGTCGCGGAGCACGCAACGCGCCATGTTGGCCTGGCCCATGGTCACGGGTCCCTGCCGGCTCCGCAGGCCCGTGTATTCGGCTGCGATCGTGATGACGGTATCCATGTCGAAACCTGCCTCGCCACCCGACGGCAAGGGTCTTACTGAAAAGAACCTTTACCGTTTTCGGGAGTGTTCCACGCGCCCGGCCAACGTCGCAAGCCCTTGTTTTCCGGGCATTGCGGTGGTGAGTGCGGCGACGGTGGCGGCGAAACGGCGATGAGCAGGGACGCGACAGGCTCCGGGAGATCCCCGTCGGCCCCCCGCGGGGGCCGGGCGGGGCTAAACTATCAGGAAGCCTTATTAAGAATAGAACCGTTATTCTTGATTGAAAGTAATTGTGACGGGGAAGCGGCGAACAAGAGAGCATGCGTATGGAGCGACGTCCTGGCGTGCCCAGGCTATTGAGGGAGATCAACGACCGGGCCGCCCTGGAGCTGTTGCTCGCTTCCGGACCGCTGACGCGGGGGCAGATCGGCGAGCTCACGGGCCTTTCCAAGGTGACGGCGTCGCAGACGCTCGCCCGCCTGGAGGGGCGCGGGCTGGTGGAGGTGGCGGGGGAGCAGGCGGGGGGCCGCGGGCCCAATGCCGCGCTTTATGGGATTATTTCCTCCTCGGCCTATGTGGCGGGTCTGGACGTCGGCCCGGAATTCGTCACGACCGCCATCGCCGATATCCACGGGGAGATCGTGGCCGAGGTGCGGGTGGCGCCGAGCGGGCACGACGATCCGGTGGCCCTCGTGCACAACGCGGTGGTCAAGGCGTGCCGGTCGGCCAAGGTCGCGCTCTCCAAGCTGCGCTCGGTCGTCATAGGCACCCCGGGCGTGGTCGACCCCCGCACCGGCGACGTGCGGTTCTCCTTCGACCTGCCCGGCTGGCACGAGGGCATCCACGAGGCACTCGCCCGTGACCTGCGCCGCGACGTCAGGATAGAGAACGACGTGAACCTCGTCGCCATCGCCGAGCGCACCCTGGGGGCCGCCCGCGAGGTCGACGACTTCGTGCTCCTGTGGGTGGGGCGTGGCATCGGCCTCGGCGTCGTGCTCGGCGGGCGGCTGCACCGGGGCCGGTCCGGCAGCGCGGGCGAGATCGGCTACCTGCCGGTGCCCGGGGTGCCGCTGGCCGAGGACGTACGGGCCGTGCCGGGCAGGCTGCCGTCGCTGGCCGGGGGCCTGCAGTCCCTGGTCAGCGCCGAGGCGGTCGCCGAACTCGCCGCGACGTACGGCTTCGAGGGGGAGAGTGCCGCCGAGTGCGTCGCGGCGGCGGTCGCGGCCGGGGAGCGGGGAGAGCCCTTGATCAACGAGATCGCGGGGCGGCTGGCGCTGGGGGTGGCGTCGGTGTGCGTCGTGCTCGACCCCGGGCTCGTGGTGCTCGCGGGGGAGGTCAGCAGGGCCGGGGGCGACGAGCTCACCTCCAGGATCGAGGAGGCGGTGGCCAGGAGCTGCCCGGTCAGGCCGCAGGTGGTGGCCAGCGAGGTGGGCGGCAACCCGGTGCTGCGCGGGGCCGTCATCGCCGCCCTGGAACAGGCCAGGGAGGAGATCTTCACCTCCTGAGCCTCTGAGGTCCCGAGGTCCTGAGCTTCTGGAGGTCCTGAGCTTCTGGAGGTCCTGAGCTTCTGAGGCCCTGAGGCCCTGAGGCCCTGAGGTCCTGAGCTCCTGAGGCCCCGAAGCCCGAGGTCCGGGGCTCCGAATCCTGAGTTTTGAGTCCTTGGTTCGGATTTTTCGGTATCGCGACCGCCGGAGCCTTGGCCTGGATTTCCCGCCCTGGGTTCCCGGGATCCGGGTGTTCGGCGGGGTTGGAGACTCTTCTCGGCGAACGGCCGTTGCGCGGCGGGCAAGATCCTCTATGCTGGCGCGGAAATGTCATGAAAAAGACGTCTTTCCGTGATCGGGGATGGGGACAAATGACGGCTGTCATCGTCGTGTTGCATGCCGAGGACGTCGCCCTGGAGTTCGTTTCCGTCCTGCGGGACCATGCCGACCAGGACGTCCTGGTCGTCGTCGGGCAGGCGAGGGCGAGTGTGACCCTGCCGGCGGGGCTGTCCCTGCGGGAGCGCCTGGAGCTGCTCGGACCCATGGTGGAGCCCGGGGGCAACACCGCGGAGCTGCCCGTCCCCTCCGACGTGGCGGCGCTGCTCGGCGAGGCCCCCGGCGAGATCTGGACCCACTCGCCCGCCGACCACCGCATCCGCCGGGCCCGGTTCGGCTGGATCGTCTCCCGAGCCGTGGCGCCGTTCTCCCCGTCCCCGGCGTCCTCCCCGTCCTCGCCGACCGTGACCTGCTCGGTCGGCGACAACCCCTTCCTGCAGACGATCCCCGGTACGGCGACCGCGATCACCGCCGCCGAGGCCGAGGCGAAGATCGATTTCATCAACCGGCGTGCCGGTGAGCTGCTGCGCAGCCGGGTGGCCGACCGGCTCGTCACCACGGACCGGGTTCCGGCCGTCGAGAGGTTCTTCACCGTGAGCGCCGTGCAGG
The DNA here is from genome assembly GCF_051192615.1 of Streptosporangium sp. G11. Classification (NCBI taxonomy): domain Bacteria; kingdom Bacillati; phylum Actinomycetota; class Actinomycetes; order Streptosporangiales; family Streptosporangiaceae; genus Streptosporangium; species Streptosporangium sp. G11. The sequence continues at coordinate 218,530 of NZ_JBPJUQ010000002.1, read as the reverse complement.
CCAACCGCCTCTACGCGCTGATCTCCAGCCTCGGGGACGACGCCGCGGTGGCCGACGACCCGTGGGAGTTCGGGCGCTCGGCCTACGAGGCCGCGCGGCTGGACGCGACCGCCGCGTGGACCGCCCGCTGGTGCTCCCCGCAGGACGGGCCGATCGTGGAGGTCGGTGCGTGCCAGGGTGAGCTCACCCGGCGGCTGGCGGGGAAGGGGTACCGGGTCCAGGCGACCGAGCCCAACGTGGGTTTCCGCGCCCGCCTGGCCGAGCGGGCCGAGCCGGGAGTGGAGGTGCTCCCGGACAGCCTGGAGGATCTCGCCGACCACGGGGAGCGTCAGGCGGCGGCGTACCTGCTCGTCGAGATGCTCTACTACGACCAGGATCTGACGCTCCTCGACCGGTTGCCGACCGACCTGGTCCTCATCGCGCTGGAGACCGGTCAGCTCAACGAGCGGGTCTGGCCCTGGCTGCGCGAGCAGTCCACCTGGAGGGTCGCCGAGCGCGTCGAGCTCGCCCCGCCGACACTGGAGTCCGTCTGCGACGGCCTCGCCTACCTGCGCAAGCGCGGCAGCCGCGGTCTCGTGCTGGCCAGGGCGGGGTGGCGGCGATGAGCTGGGAGACGATCGTGGTCTCGCCGCACTTCGACGACGCCGTGCTGTCGGTGGCGGGGCTGCTCGCCCGCCGCGAGGGAGACGCGGTGATCGTCACGGCGCTGGGCGGCGCGGCCGGTGAGGCGCTCTCGGCGTGGGACCGGCTGTGCGGGTTCGTCTCGGCGGAGGAGACGGCGCGGGAGCGGCGGGCCGAGGACGCGCGGGCGTGCGAGATCCTCGGGGTCGACCAGGTGGTGTTGGACAATCCGGACGTTCCTGCGGCCGGGCTCCCGCTGGACGACCTGGAGGCGTTCCTCACCGAGCACGCCACCCCGCGCACGCGCGTGCTGGTCCCGATGGGGATCGGCAACGCCGACCACGAGGCCGTACGCGACCGGGCGCTCGACGTGCTGCGGAAGGTCGAGACCCTGGAGCCCTGGGTCTACGCCGATCTTCCCTACGCCTCCGCCGTGCGCGAGTGGGGGAGCCCGGCGGCCGGGGAGGCCCTGGCGACCAGGCCGCCGGTCCGCGCGCTCGCCGAGCGGTACCGCCTCCGGCCGGGGCCGCGGCTGAGCCTGGACGAGGGCGGGTGGATGCTCAAGCGGCGCGCCACCCTGGCGTACGCCTCGCAGATCGCGCCGCTCGCCTGTGACTACGGGGAGTTTCTCGCGATGCCGGGTCCCCTCCAGCACGAGCTGGTGTGGGTCCTCGGCGACTGACCTCTCGTCGCGCCTTCCCCGCGCTCCCCGGACTCCGCGGGGTCAGCCGCCGGTGACCGGGAGCGGGTGGCGGCCCGCGAGGAGTTCGGCGGCGGCCTGGCCCGAGGCGGTGGTCGCGCCGTGGGTGGTGATGTGGGTGGCGCCCGGGGTGGCCGGACCCGGCAGGCCCATCTCCACCACGATCGCGTCGGGGCGTCGTGACAGCAGGGCGCCCAGACGGTCCGAGACCCAGGCGTGCCGGTGGGCGTCGCGCACCACGATCACCAGCGGGCGCCCGTCCGAGGGCGGCGGGACCGTGTCGCCGGAGCCGAGTCGCAGAGTCGTCGTGCCCGGCAGCAGCGCGGTCAGTGGCGTGGCGACGCCCCACGGGGTGGCGCGGTCGACGGCGATGTTCGTCTCGGAGACGAACTCGATCACCTGGGGCGCGGCCGGCAGCGGCAGCCCGTCGCCGCGGACCCGCAGGGCCCGCCTGGCCGCGGCGAGCCCCGCGGGCTCACCCGTCCGGCTCGTCTCTCCGGCCGCCCGGCGTCGCTCCGCCGACCAGGCGGCCAGGCGGCGGACCCGGGAGGCCGCCTCGGCCAGGCGTTCCTCGGGAAGGGTCCCGTCGGCCACCGCGCCCATGATGGCGTTGCGCATGAACCCGACCACCCCGGGCCCCTTGCGCTCGCCGCCCACGCAGATCGCGTCGGCCCCGGCGGCGAGGGCGCGGACCGCCGCCCCGGTCACGCCGTACCGCTCGGCGACCGAGGGCATCTCCACGCCGTCGGTCACGATCAGGCCGTCGAAGCCCAGTTCCTCCCTGAGCAGGCCGACCAGGATGCGGCCGCTCATGGTGGCGGGGAGGTCGGGGTCGTAGGCGGGGACGAGCAGGTGGCCGGTCATCACGGCACGTACCCCGGCCTCGATGGCGGCCCGGTAGGGCGGGAGCGTGGTGACCGCGAGCTCCTCGGCCGAGTAGGAGACGGTCGGCAGGTCGTCGTGCGAGTCGACGGCGGTGGCGCCGTGGCCGGGGAAGTGCTTGGCGCAGGCGGCCACCCCCGCCGACTGGAGGCCGGTGACCCAGGCGCGGGCGTGCCGGGCGACCAGCATGGGGTCGGCGCCGAACGCGCGGGTGCCGACGACGGGATTGTCCAGGTCGGAGTTGACGTCGACCACGGGAGCGTAGTTGAGGGTGATGCCCGCCGTGGCCATGTCCAGCCCGATCTCGCGGGCGACCCGCTCGGTCAGCCCGGGGTCGTCCACCGCGCCCAGAGCGAGGTTGCCGGGGCGCGAGCTGCCGGTGAGCGCCTCCAGCCGGGTGACGTCGCCGGCCTCCTCGTCGGTGGCGATCACCACGTCCGGGTTCTCCGCGCGCAGCGCCGCGGTCAACGCCCTGGTCTGCTCGATGTCTACAAGATTCCGGGAGTAGAGCGCAACCCCTCCGAGCCCCTCGGCGAGCCGTCTCCGCAGCCAGTCCGGCACCTCCACACCCACGAACCCGGGCTGTAACACGGTGTCGGCAAGCCCGGCCAGTTCAGGGCTCGCGCCGTTCGGCCCGCTCGTCCGGCCACCGCGAACGATCATCAACGCCTCCAGGTCGGTTCATGGCAAGTCGCTTGTCTCAGGCGTACCACATGTGTAGCATTCGGGTTGCGTAAATAGACAAGAAACTTTCCTAATAATTGTCTGTCAAGACTGATGTCAAGGGCGACGCAGCCCCGGTGCCTGCCCGAAGCGAGTCACCCACGAGGGAGACGGACAGGATGTCGAACGCCCCCTTCGACCTGCGGGGAATCCCGCTGGCGCTTCACCTGAACGGTCCCGTCGACGTTCCGGCGCTGCTGGGAGCGTGCGCCGACGTGGCCGGAAGGCACCCGGTGCTCGGCCGGGTCAGGGTCACCCGCACGGAGTCGACCCCGGAGCGCTACCCCGGGGTCGCCGCGGCCGAGGCCGCACGCCCGTTCGACCTGGAACGCGGCCCGCTCGCCCGGTTCACGCTGGTCACGGTGGGTCCCGAGCGCGTCAGGCTGCTCTTCACGGCGCACGGACGGGTGTTCGACGCGGACTCCAAGGACATTCTGGTCCGCGACCTGGCCGACGCCTACTTCTCGCGGGCCACCCTGCCCGGCCCGACGTCGCAGTCCTCCCCGGTTCCGCCGCCGTACGGCTCCTCGCAGAACCCGCCGTCCGCGCGGACGGACCGGCGTGGCCGCTCCGGAGCGCACGGCGGGGCCATCCCCGCGCCGCCCGACGGCGCCGAGGAGTTCTGGAAGGAGCGCGACCGCGAGCCCGCCGAGCTGGTCCTGCCCGGCCTGCGCGCCGCCCCGCGCGGCACCGGTCCCGGTGAGATCGTCGAGATGGTGCTCGGCGGCGCGGAGTCCGGGGCCCTCACCGAGGCCGCCACGGCGCTCGGCGCGACCAGGTTCGAGCTGCTGCTGGCGGCCGTGGGCGTGCTGCTGCGCCGGTACGGCACCTCCGCGTCGCCACTGGCCCTCGACCTCGGCACCCGCACGTGTGAGACGCGCGACCGCGTCGGGCCGTTCGTGGCGCGGGTGCCGTTCGCCTCGCACCCCGGCCTCGACGAGGGGTTTCCCGACTACCTGCGCGCGGTTCAAGGCGAGCTCCACGCCATGTACCGGTTCCGGCACGCGCCCCCGGAGCCGCCCTCCTCGCCGGTCGTGCTCAGCTACCGCAGGAGGGCGGCCGTCCCGGAGTTCCCCGGTGTCGGGGCGGGCGTGGAGTGGACGGTCTTCAACGGGGCCGCCCACGGCGCGTTGCACATCCAGGCCGTGGACGCCGGGTCGAGCCTCACCCTCGGTCTCCGCTTCAATCCCGCCGCGATCGGTCACGACGACGTGTCCAGGATCGCGGGTCACCTGCGCGCGCTGCTGCGCGCCATCTCCGCCGAACCCCGTGCGAAGGTCGCGGATCTGGCGGAACCACCCCACTCAACGTCCCACGAGGAGTCTCCCGTGACCGACCTGTTCGTCCCGGCCCCCGACAACGTGACGGAACCTCCCGCCGAGGAGGACCCGGTCACCGCGCAGGTCCGGGAAATCTGGCAGGAGCTTCTCCGCCTCGACGACATCGGGCTGGACGAGGACCTCTACGACCTCGGCGGGCACTCGCTGACCATCACCCAGATCATCGCCAGGACCCGCCGCAGGCTCGGCGTGGAGATCTCCCTGGACGTCTTCTTCGACAACCCCACCATCGCCGGCGTCGTCGAGGAGGTCACGCGTCTGCGGGGCGAGGTCGCGTGAGCACGCTCTCGTACGCCCAGGAGCGCCTGTGGTTCCTGGACCGGCTCACTCCCGGAAACGGGACGTACAACATGATCATCTGCGAGCGGCTCACCGGGCCGCTCGACGCCGGCGCCCTGGAACGGGCGCTGGGCGAGATCGTGGCCAGGCACGAGGCGCTGCGGACCGTCTTTCCCGAGGTCGGGGGCTCCCCGGTCGCGACGGTCCTGGATCCCGTGCCGCTGGTAATGGAGAGACTCGACCTGACCGGCGAGCCGTCGCCGTACGGGACGCCGCCGGAGCGGGGGACGGACGGCGGCGGCTCGCCGCATGGTTCGCCGGGCGGGCCGTTGCACGCACCACCGCACGCGCCGTACGAACCGCAGCACGAGCCGAACGTGCCGCCGCATGATTCGCCGGGCGGGGGCGCGGGGGCGTCGCGGGAGCGGGAGCTGGAGGCGTTGCTCGCCGAGCGGAGCAACCGGCCGTTCGACCTGGTCACCGGGCCGCTGCTGCGGGCGAGCCTGGTGCGCACCGGTCCCGACGAGCACGTCCTGCTGGTCGTCGTGCACCACATCGCCGGGGACGCCTGGTCGATCGAGCAGGTCATGTTCGGGGAGCTGGCGTCGCTGTACACGGCCTTCACCCTCGGGTTGCCGTCCCCCCTCGCGCCCGCGCGTCAGTACGCCGACTACGTGCGCGGGCAGCGCGAGCATCCGGTGGACGTCACCGCCGTGGTGCGCGAGCTCGACGGCGTCCCTGCGCTGGAACTGCCCACCGACCGGCCGCGCCCGGCCGTGCGGACCACCGAGGGCGATCTGGTGATCCACCGGATCCCGCTGGAGCTGTGGCGGGGGATCACCGGGATGGCGCGGGCCGAGCGGTGCACGCCGTTCATGGCCCTGCTGGCCGCCTACCAGGTGCTGCTCTCCCGATACACCGGCCAGGACGACTTCTGCGTCGGCACCCCCGTCGCGGGTCGCGACGAGGAGGAGTTCGAGCAGGTCTTCGGCGTTTTCATCAACACCCTCGCCCTCCGCGCCGACCTGGCGGGCGACCCGACCTTCCGCGAGACGCTCAAGCGTGTGCGGCGGCGCGCCTTCACGATGTACGGCCACGCCGCGGTGCCGTTCGAGCACGTGGTGAGCGAGCTGCGCCTCGACCGCGACCCGGTCAGGACCCCCGTGTTCCAGACGATGCTGATGCTGGGCAACCCGGACGCCGGATCGCTCAAACTCGACGGCATCCGCACCGAGCCGGTGGTCTCGGGACTGGCGGTGGCCAAGTTCGACCTCTCCCTGGACGTGATCGTCTATCCCACGCACGTCCAGTTGATGTTCGCCTACAACACCGGCCTGTTCGACCGGTCCACGGTGGAGCGGATGGGCGCCCAGCTGGAAACGCTGTTCCGCTCGATCGTCTCCGACCCGGGCCGCCGCCTGTCGCGGCTGGAGATCCTGCCCGCCGCCGAACGCGCGATCGTGCTCGGCGGTGCGGTGGCTTCGGACCCGGGGGACGTGCTCTCGGACGGTCCTGCCTGGGAGCCGGGGGATGTGCTTTCGGACGATCCCGCTTGGGACTCAGGAGACGTGCTCTCGGACGATCCCGTCTGGGAGTCGGGGGACGTGCTCTCGGACGGTCCGGTCCGGCCGGTTCGAACGGTCCGGACGGTTCACGGGACGGGGGAGTTCCTCGATCGGCTGATCGCCAGGCAGGCCGCCCGTACCCCCGGCGCCCCAGCCGTGATCACTCCCGCCGTTTCCGGCGGGGGGAGCGCCGTTCTCACGTACGGGCAACTCGACCGGGCCTCGGACGCCGTGGCCGACCGGCTCCGGCCGCTGCTGGAGCGGCCGGAGGGGCCGGGCGCCGCGGAGGGCGGGGAGGCGCGGGTCGCGCTGGCGCTGGCCGCCGGGCCCGAGGCGATCGTGGCGCTGCTGGGGATTCTCAAGGCGGGCGCCGCCTACGTGCCGCTCGATCCGGCGCAGCCCGCCGAGCGGCTGGCGTACCTGCTGGCCGACTGCGGCGCGCGTGCGGCGATCGCGGACGGGACGGAACTCGCCGGGTTCGCCGGGCCGGTCGTCAGCCGCGCAGACCTGGCCCTCTGGGCGGACGGCGATACCAGCGGAAGGGCCAGGACCCGCGAGCCGCTCGCGGGGCACCCCGACCGGACCGCCTACGTGATCTACACCTCCGGGTCCACCGGGCGGCCCAAGGGCGTTGTCGTCGGCCATCGCACGCTCTCCCACCTGGCCCGATCGTTCAGAGACCTGCACGGGTTCGGGCCGGGGGAGCGGGTGCTGACGGTCCCGCCGCTCAGCTTCGACGCCTCGGCGGGGGACGTCTTCCCCGCCCTGATCAGCGGCGCCGCGCTGGTGCTGCACCCCGCTCCCGCCTCGCTGACCGGCCCCGCCCTCGCCGCCCTCTGCGCGGAGCACTCGATCACCATGGTCGACACCGCCTCGGCGCTCTGGCAGCAGTGGGTGGAGGAACTGGACGAGATCGCCGCCCCGATCACCACGATGATGGTCGGCGGCGAGAGCGTTCCGGTGGAACGCCTGCGCGCCTGGGCCGCGCTGACCGGCGGCCGGGTCGCGTTCCACAACCACTACGGCCCGACCGAGGCGACCGTCTGCGCCACCTCGTACCGCACGGTCGACGGCGCGGAACTGGGCGCGGCCACGCACCTGCCGATCGGCACCGCGCTGTCGCACACCCGCGTCCACGTGCTCGACCGCCACGGCAACCCGGCCCCGATCGGGGTGCCGGGCGAGATCCACATCGGCGGCGAGTGCCTGGCCCACGGCTACCTGAACCGTCCCGGGCAGACCGCCGAGCGCTTCCTGCCCGACCCGTTCTCGCCCCGGGCGGGGGCGCGGATGTACGCAACGGGTGACCTGGGCAGATACCGGCCCGACGGGAACCTGGAGTTTCTGGGGCGCACCGACCGGCAGGTGAAGATCCACGGTAACCGGATCGAGCCGGGGGAGGTCGAGGCGGCCTGCCTGGCCCACCCCGGCGTCCGCGAGGCCGTGGTCACCGCCGACACCCGGCGGCTGATCGCCTACCTGGTGGGAGAGCGGCTCACCGTCGCCGAGCTGCGCGCGTTCCTCGCCGGACGGCTTCCCGGCTACATGGTGCCCGGTGCGGTCGTCATGCTCCCCGCGCTCCCGCTGACCTCGCACGGCAAGGTCGACTTCCGGGCGCTGCCCGAGCCGGACGCGGACGGCGAGGCCCCGCCCTACGAGCCGCCGAGGGAGGGCACCGAGCGGGTCGTCGCCGGGATCTGGGCCGACGTGCTCAAGGCGGACCCCGGTCGCGGGGACAACTTCTTCGATCTCGGCGGGCACTCGCTGCTGGCCCCGCAGATCGTCTCCAGGATCGCCGCGGAGCTGGGGGTGACGGTCCCGATGGCCGCGCTCTTCGCCGCGACCGACCTGGCCGAGCTGGCCGCCGCCGTGGACGAGCGCGTCGGCCTCCCGGACGCGGGCTCCCGGGCGGGCGGGAACGACTGGACCCCGGCCGCCGTGGACCTGTACGCGGAGGCGGTGCTGCCCGGCGACATCGCCTACACCGGAGCGCCGGTCCCCCAGGGGCCGCCGCGCCGGGTGCTGCTCACCGGTGCCACCGGCTTCCTCGGCGCGTACCTGCTCGCCGGGCTGCTGAGCACCACCGAGGCCGAGGTCCACTGCCTGGTCAGGGGCGACACCCCGGCCGGGCGGCTGCGTGACAACCTCGACAGGTACGGCCTCTGGGACGAGCGCTTCGACGGCCGGATCGTCCCGCACGCCGGGGACCTCGACCTGCCGGGCCTCGGCCTGCCTGCCGGCCGGTTCGCGGAACTGGCGGACACGACCGACCTCGTCGTGCACAACGGGGCCCTGGTCAACTTCGCCCTGCCCTACCGGCGGCTGCGCCGGGCGAACGTGGACGCCGTCCTGGAGATCCTGCGGCTGGCCGCGTCCGGTCGTGTCACCACCCCCGTCCACCTGGTCTCGACGCTCGGCGTGCACCTGACCCCCGGGGAGCGCACGGTCAGGGAGGACGACCCGCTGCCGGACCCCGGCCCGCTGCATTTGGGCTACGACCAGAGCAAGTGGGTCGCCGACCGGCTCGCGGGCGCCGCCAGGGAGACCGGCCTGCCGATCGCGATCCACCGCCCGGCCAGGGTCTCCGCCGACAGCCGCACCGGCCGGTCGGTGCCCGGTGACTTCCTCGGCCGCTTCTTCGCCACGTGCGCCCGCCTCGGCGCGGTACCCGAGGGGGAACGGATCGACATGGCCCCGGTCGACCACGTCGCCTCGGCGATCGTGCACCTGGCGACGAGCCGGGCCGTCGGCGACTTCCACCACCACAACCCGCGCGTGCTGACCTCGGAGGAACTGGCCGGGGGACTGCGCGAGCACGGCTTTCCCGTACGGCTCATGCCGGGCCCCCGATGGCGGCGGCTGGTCCGTGACCGGCTGGAGATCGGCGACGACCTGCCGATCGCCCCCTACCCGGCGTTCTTCGCCGAGTACGGCGCGCTGCCCGGCCCGTCCTTCGACTGCTCGGCCACCGAGGAGATCCTCGCCGCCGCGGGGCTGGTCTGCCCTCCGGCGGACGGGAAGCTGCTCGACCTCTACCTCGGTGACCACATCGGCACCGGAATCCTCGTGGGAGACAGCCGTGCATGACGGGATACGCAGGTTCGTCGTCATCTGGGCGGCGCAGCTGCTGTCGATCATCGGATCGAGCCTGACGGGGTTCGTGCTGGGCGTCTGGGTCTACCAGCGCAACGGCTCGGCCACCGAGTTCGTGCTGATCATGTTGTGCGCGGTGCTGCCCGAGGTGCTGCTCTCCCCGCTCGCCGGGGCACTGGCCGACCGGTGGGACCGCAGGCGGATGCTGATGGCCGCCGACGCCGGGGCCGCCGCGGTCACCGGCGCCCTCGCGCTGCTGCTCGTCTACGGCTCGCTGGAGGTCTGGCACGTCTACGTGATCACGGTGGCCGGGGCCGTCTTCGGGACCTTCCACATGGCCGCGTACCACGCGATGATGCCGCTGATCATGCCGCAGCGGCACCTGGGCAGGGCCAACGGCCTGATGCAGGTCGCCGACTCGGTGAAGATCGCGGCGCCGCTGCTGGCGGGGACGCTGCTGGTGACGGTCGGCGTCACCGGCGTGGTCGTGATCGACCTGGTCACCTTCCTGGTCACGCGGGTGGTCATGTTCGCCGTGCGGCTGCCGCGCGAGGTCACCCGCCCCGGAGCCGCGGCCGCGCCGGAGCCGCTGCGCGGGGACCTGCTGTTCGGCTGGCGCTACCTGCGGGCCAGGCGAGGGCTGTTCCAGCTGGTCATGGTGCTGGCCGCGTACAACCTGTTCTTCGGGATGTCCGGGGTGCTGGTCCAGCCGCTGATCCTGTCGTTCGGATCGGCCGCGGTGCTCGGAGCGCTGATGTTCGCGGGCGGCGCGGGGGTCTTCGCCGGGGGGCTGGCGCTGAGCGCCTGGGGCGGGCCGAGGCGGCGGGTGCGCGGTGTCGCGGCGTTCGTCGCCGTGGGAGGGGTGCTGCTCGCCCTGCACAGCCTCGCGCCCTCGCCCTGGTTGATCGCGGTGGTGGCGCCCGCCTTCCTGTTCACGCTGCCGTTCGTGCAGGGGACCGGGATGACCGTACTGCAGATCAAGACCGACCCCGCGGCGCTGGGCCGGGTCCTCAGCACGGTCCGCGCGCTCACCCAGACCGCCACGGTGCTCACCTACCTGGCCGCGGGGCCGCTGGCCGACCGGGTCTTCGAGCCGATGCTCGCTCCCGGCGGGGCGCTCTCGGGAACCCTCGGCGCCGTGATCGGCACGGGCGAGGGGCGGGGCATCGCGGCGATCTTCCTGATCACGGGCCTGTGCCTGGTGCTGCTCGCGCCGCTCGCCTACCTCCAGCCTCGCCTGCGGAAGGTGGAGTCCGAGCTGCCCGACGCCGAGGACGTGCACGCCCCTCCGGAGCCCGCTTCGGAATCCGCTTCGAAACCCGCTTCGAAACCCGCTTCGGAGCCCGTCACGGAATCCGCCACGGGACGCGGTGCGGAACCCGTCGCGGGACGCGGTGAGGCCGCACTGGGAACCGACGTCGCGCAAGGAGACAGCGATGCCGCTCTATCTCGACCCTGAGGAACTCCGCGGGGCACCGGGCCCCCATATCGACCTGATCGGCGCGATGGCGTTCCGGGCGGCGGGGGCCGCCCAACGCCTGGGGGTCTTCGAGGCGCTCATGCCCGGCCCCCTCTCCGTGACGGAGCTGGCGGCCAGGACGGGCACCGACCCGGCCGGGCTCGCGGTGCTGCTGGAGGCGCTCGCCTCCTTCGGCTACCTCGACCGGGCCCTGGGCCAGGCGCGGGTGTACGGCAACAGCCCGATGGTGGCGGACACCCTCGACAGGCGGAGCCCGTGGAGCTACGCCCCCGCCCTGGCCTTCTGGCAGGACGTGCTGGCCGAGCTCTGGGACGGCCTGGAGGAGTCGGTACGCACCGGCGTCCCCCAGGTCGACTTCTACGCCTGGCTCGAGGAGCGGCCCAGGACGCTGGCCGAGTTCCAGAGCATGCTCGACGGGATGGCCGCCGGGCTCGCCCCGCTGGTCGCCGCGAGCGCGCCTCACCCCGGGGAGCGCCTGCTCGATGTCGGCGGCGGGCACGCCCGCTACAGCATCGCGTTCTGCCAGGCGCACCCCGGGCTCACCGCGACCATCGTCGACCTGCCGAACGCCCTGGAGGGCGGCCGGGCCAGGATCGAGGCGGCCGGGCTGAGCGACCGCGTCACCCTGCTCCCCGGCGACCTGGCCGATCCGGACGCCGGCGCCGGCCTCGGTGCCGGGCACGACACCGCGCTGCTGTTCAACCTCTGCCACGGGTTCGACGAGGCGGGCAACCGCGCGCTGTTCAAGAGGGTGGCGGGCGCGCTGCGCCCCGGCGGCGCGGTGGTCGTGCTGGAGACCTTCGCCGACCTGCCCGAGGGCACGCCCGCGACGGTCGAGGCGTTCATCCGCGCCTTCAGCCTCAACCTCGCCACCACCCAGGGCGGCAGGATCCACTCCTTCGCCGACATCGCCGCCTGGCTGTCCGGTGCCGGATTCGGCCGGATCGAGCGGCGTCACGCCGACGGCCCCAACGAACTGCTCGTCGCCCGCCTGGAGACCACATGAAGATCACTGTCATCGGAGCGGGCCCCGCGGGCACCCTCCTCGCCTGCTACCTGGCCAGGCGCGGGTTCCGGGTCGAGGTCTACGAGCGGCGGGCCGATCCCCGGCTGCTCGACGAGGACGAGAGCAGGTCGATCAACCTCGGCCTGTCCGCCAGGGGCATCGCGGCGCTCACCGACATCGGCCTGATGGACACCCTGTGGCCGCTCACCGTCCCGATGCGCGGCCGGGCCATCCACCTGCCCGGCGGCGCGGTGCCGTTCCAGCCCTACGGCGCCCACGAGGGAGAGATCCTCCACTCGGTCCTGCGCCGCGACCTGATCACCACGCTCATCGACCACGCCGAGGCCCAGCCGGAGGTGACCTTCCACTTCCGGCACCGGCTGGTCGGCCTGGACCGCGACACGGCCGCCGCGCGTCTCGTCCACGAGGAGACCGGGGCCGCGAGCACCGTCGAAGGTGACGCGGTGATCGGCGCGGACGGCGCGTTCTCGCAGGTGCGGGCGCACATGCACCACGGACTGCGGGCCGAGTACCACCAGGAGATCCTGGAGTGGGGGTACAAGGAGCTGACCATTCCCGCCGCCGACGACGGGTCGGCCAGGACCAGGCTGGAGGCCCTGCACGTCTGGCCGGGTGAGGACGCCCTCATCGTCGCCCACCCCAACCGCGACAACTCGCTCACCGGCACGCTCTTCCTGCCCGTCGAGAGGTTCGGCGAGATCACCGACCCCGAGGAGTTCTTCGGGGAACGGTTCCCGGACACGCTCGACCTGATGCCCCACCTGGCCAAGGAGTACGCGGAGCACCCGGTGGGGCACCTGGTGTCGATCCGCACCTCGCCCTGGCACCACCGGGACCGGGTGGCGCTCATCGGCGACGCCTGCCACGCCGTCTACCCCTTCTACGGCCAGGGCATGAACTCGGCGCTCGAGGACTGCACGGTCCTCGACCGCTGCGTGGGCGACCACCCCGGTGACCTCGGGGCCGCCTTCGCCGAGTACCAGCGGCTGCGCAAACCGCACACCGACGTGCTCGACGAGCTGTCCAAGCAGAACTTCGTGGAGCTGCGCGACCGGCTCCGGTCGCCGCTGCACCTGCTGCGCAAGAAGGCGGACCTGCTGCTGGCCCGGGCGCTCCCCGGCCGCTGGGTCCCGCTCTACACGATGATCTCCCACACCACCGTCCCGTACGCGGACGCGCTCGCCCGTGCCCGGCGGCAGGACACGCTCCTGCGCCGGGCGGGGGCGGCGGTGGCCGTCGCCGGGCTGCTCGCCGCGGCTCCGGCCGTCGTCCGCCTCGTCCGCGGCTCCGGCCGCTCCTCGACCGGCACCGCCCTCACACCTCCCGTGCGCGCCGCACACATCGCGCATGCCGCACGTGGCGCCGACCTCGCATCTCTCGTACGCGCCGCCGACGCCGCACACGTCGTACGTGGCGCCGACCCCGCACGCCGCACCGTCTTCGCACGTCTCGTACGCCTCACGCACCTCGCACGTCGCGCACGCCTCGCACAGCGAAACACCCGGAAGGGCGAACCACCATGCTGACCGATCCCGCGGACCCTTCTCGCGTCCTCCTGGAGACCGCCGATCTGGCCGGTGACCACGATCTGGTCCTGCGCTACCGCACCCCGCTCAGGGAGATCGTCACCTGGGCACGAGAGTATCTCTGCCGCCCCCACGAGGAACTGGGCAGGAAGGGGCCCGTCTGCCCGTACGCCCAGACCGCGCTGGACCGCGGCACCTTCTACCTGGCGGTCCGCCCCGGGCGGCCCGGCGGGCCCGAGGCCGCCGAGACCCTCGCCGGCTACCGCGACTGGTTCCCGAGGCTGCCCGCACGGCAGGGAGTGTCCTCGCAGTACCGCACGATCCTCGTTCTCTTCCCCGACCTGCCGGAGTCCGAGGCGGCGGCGGTGATCGACCACGCCCAAGAGGCGCTCAAGTCACGCTATGTCTCCGAAGGGCTGATGATCGGGGAGTTCTACCCCGGCCCGCCGCCCAAGGCGGGGCTGTGGAACCCGTCCTTCCTCCCGCTGGGCAGCCCGGTCCCGCTGCTGGCGATCCGGCACATGGTCGCCACCGACTTCCCGTTCCTGCGCGACGACCCCGCGCAGGTCGCGGCGTACCTGGAACGTTTCGGCGACCGTCCCCCGGCCGCCCTCAGGGCGGAGATCCAGGCCGTCGCCGACCGCTACGGCCTGGTGCCCGCGAACACGTCCTGCGCGCCGTCCCTGACGGCGTCCTGACGGGGAGACGCGCACGGCAATGACACGGCCCGCCCCCGCGAGAACCGCGAGGGCGGGCCGTGTCGTCGCCGGTACGTCCTCACCGCCCCGTGCCGCCGGGCGGCGGGACAGGGCGGCGAGGTGCGGCCGGGGCCGTCAGACGCCGAGGAGTTCGGCGGCGGCCTGGGCGTTGGCGCGGGCGGCGCCGTAGGTGGCCAGGTAGGTGACACCCTCCGGACGCCAGATCGGCAGGCCCATCTCGACCACCGTGGCGTCGGGGCGGGCGGCCAGCAGCGCGGAGACCACCGACTGACTGACCTCGTAGCGGTGGGCGTCCTTGACGACGACGATCAGGGAGCGGCCCGAGGCGAGTGCCAGGATGCCCGGCACGTCGGCCACCTCCGGCTTGACCCGCAGCACCTCCGCCTGCGGCAGCAGCGGTGTGAAGCCCCACGGCACGTCGCCGACCGCGATGGTCGGCGGGGTGTCCACCTCGACCACCAGCGGGTCGACCAGGGGAGACGCCGAACCGGTGAGGCTGACCGCGCGGCGGGCGGCGGTGAGGCCGATCACGTCCCGCTCGGCCTCACCGGTGCGGGGCGTGCCGAACCAGGAGCGCAGGGCGGCGACCCGCTCGGCCGAGGCCTCCAGGCGGGCCACGGGGAGCCGTCCGTCGTGGACGGCCGCGACGATCTCGTCCACGATGAGGCGGATGTCGTCCTCGGTGGGGATCGGGCCGAGGCAGAGCAGGTCGGCCCCGGCGGCGAGGGAGAGCACCGAGCCCCCGGCGAGACCGTAGGCGGCGGTGACGGCCTTCATGTCGAGGGCGTCGGTGATGACCACACCCTCGTAGCCCATCTCGCCGCGGAGCAGGCCGGTCAGGGCCGCGGGGGAGAGCGTCGCGGGAAGCGCGCCGGTGACGGCGGGGACGCGTACGTGCGCGGTCATGATGGACCTGGTCCCGGCCTCGATCGCGGCGCGGAAGGGCACCAGCTCGCGCTCGCGCAGCAGCTCCACCGAGGCGTCGACGAGCGGGACCTCCAGGTGGGAGTCCTGCCGGGTCGCGCCGTGGCCGGGGAAGTGCTTGACGCAGGCGGCCACTCCCGCCGACTGCAGGCCGTGGACCGCGGCGACGGTGTGCCGGGCGACGAGCGCGGCCTCCGCCCCGAACGAGCGGGTGCCGATCACCGGGTTGTCGGCGGCGGTGTTGACGTCCGCGGACGGGGCCATGTCCAGGTTGACGCCGCAGCGGGCCAGGTCGTCGCCGATGGACCGGTAGACACGCCGGGTGAGGTCGACGTCGTCCACGGCGCCGAGGGCGGCGTTGCCGGGGTACGGGCTGCCGACGTGGTAGGCGAGCCGGGTGACGTCACCTCCCTCCTCGTCCAGTGATATGACCGGGTCGGCGGTCTCGCGTAGACGGGAGGTGAGAGCGGACAGTTGTGCGGCGTCGGCGACGTTGAAACCGAAGAGCGTGACGCCGCCGAGACCGTTCTCCAGCTCCCGCAGGACCCAGTCGGGTGCCTCGGTGCCCTGGAACGCGGCGAGCAGCGTGCCGGCCGCGAGACGACGCAGCCCCTGATCGCCGCGATCCGCGATGAACTCAGACATGGCGGTAGGTGTTCCTTACCTGAGATGTAGGGGGGTGTCGGACATGGAAGTAAACATTGAGAAAACGAACAGAGCTGGTACGGCCCGCGCCTTGTGGGTGCGTGCCGTACCAGCACCGATGGGATCAGCCCTTGACGGCACCCGCGACGAGTCCGGAGACCATCCGCCGCTGCACCAGCAGGAAGAAGATGATGACCGGGATGGTCATCAGGGTCGAGGCGGCCATGATGGCGCCCCAGTCCACCGACCGCTGGCTGACGAAGTAGCGCAGCGCCACGGGCATGGTGTAGTTGCCCTGGTCGCCGATCAGCGTCAGCGCGAACACGAACTCGTTCCACGCGGTGATGAACGAGAAGATGCTGGTCGCCACCAGGCCGGGGGCCACCAGTGGGAACAGTACCTTCCAGAAGGTGGCGAACCGGCTCGCGCCGTCGATCCAGGCGGCCTCCTCCAGCTCCTTGGGCACCGCCGCGACGAAGGTGCGCAGCATCCAGATGGCGAACGGCAGCGTCATGGCGACGTTCACCACGACGAGGCCGAGGAGCTGGTCGTACAGCCCGGCCCGCCTGACCATCAGGAACAGCGGGATGAGCAGCGCCTCGCCGGGGACCATCTGCACGATGAGCAGCAGGATCAGGAACGAGGTGCGCCCGCGGAAGCGGAAGCGGGCCACCGCGGTCGCCGCCAGCAGGGAGAACACCGCGCCGATGAGCACGGTGCCGACGGCCACGATGGAGCTGTTGAGCAGATACTGCCAGATGGAGTGGCCCGCGATGCCCTCGGTGAAGACCCGCTTCACGTGTTCGAGCGTGGGGTCGGTGGGGAACGGGATGAAGTCCGTCGTGAAGATCTGCTCGCGGCTCTTGAAGGCCGTGGTCACCATCCAGTAGACGGGGAACACCGCGAACAGGAACACCACGACGGCCGTGGTGTTCAGGCCGATCCTGCCGAGCCGCTTGCGCGTCCTGGGGTTGCCCCGGGGCGCCCGTGTGTCGTAGGTGGTCATCGCACGTCCTCCGTCTTCACGATCTGGCGGACGTAGAAGAAGGTGATGACGAGCAGGATCAGCGTCAGCACCACCGCGATGGCCGCGCCCATGCCCATCTTGGGCGGCGCGCTGAAGGCCTGGGTGAAGGCGAACAGCGACAGGTTGAACGCCTCCCGGTTGGACGTGCCGCCCGCCAGCACGAACAGCTGGGTGAAGACCTTGAAGTCCCAGATCACCGAGAGCACCGTCAGCACCGCGAAGACCGGCTTCAGCAGCGGGAAGGTGATCCTCCAGAAGATCCGCCACGCGGAGGCGCCGTCCACCCTGGCCGCCTCGTACAGCTCCTGGGAGATGCTCTTCAGACCGGCCAGCACCGAGACCGCGATGAACGGGAACGACGCCCAGACCACTGCGATGATCAGCACGATGTAGATGGTGAACGCGTCGTTGAGCCAGGGCTCGCCGGTCCAGTCGGAACGGCCGAACAGCAGCGAGGAGAACCAGTCGGGCAGCGCGTTCAGCAGCCAGTTGATGACACCGGCCTCCGCGTCGAACAGCCAGCGCCAGATGATCGCGGTGGCGATCTGCGGGGTGGCCCAGGCGGCCATGATGCCGACGATCAGGAAGGTCGACATCTTCTTGCCCAGCTTGTGCAGGAGCAGGCCGACCAGCGTGCCGAGGATCAGGGTGCAGGCCACCGTGACGACGGCGAAGACGACGGTGTTGCGGAGCGACGTCCAGAACAGCTCGGACTCGACCAGCTTCTGGTAGTTCTCCAGGCCGACGGACTCGGCCGGCACTCCCCGGATCTGCCGCAGTCCCACGTTCTGGAAGGACATGACGACCATCTGGTACAGCGGGTAGAGCAGCAGGCCGGCGATGACGAGCAGGCCGGGGATGAGCAGCGCGTAGGGGACGACCCAGGCGGGCAGCCCGCTGGACCTGCGCGGGGGCGTGGCGCCTCGGTGCCCCCGCGCCGGGACGGAGGGGGTGCCCCCGTCCCGGGCGATGGTTGAGGTGTTCGCCATGGTTACTGGTTCAGGATCTCTTCGAGTTCCTTGTTGGCGTCGGCCAGCGCGGTGTCGACGTCCTTCTTACCCTCGATGACCGAGCGGGCCGCGCTCTGCAGGACCGCCTTGGTGTCGTTCGCCTCGGCCCAGTTGGTGTCGTTCGGGAAGCCCTTGGCGACCTTGAAGGTCTCGGCGAACGGCGCCTGCACCGGGTCGGAGGCGTACTCGGTCAGAGCCTCCGGGTAGAGCGGGAGCAGGCCGCCCTCCTTGGCGTAGCGGGTGCCGAACTCCTTGCCGGCGGCGAGCTTGACGTACTCGGCGGACAGCTCGACGTTCTTGGTGTCCTTCCAGATGGCGATGTCGTTGCCGCCCTGGAAGGCCGGGGCCGGGCCGCTGCCGTCCTTGGCCGGGAGCGAGAAGAAGGACATCTTCGCGTCGTCGATCTTGCCGCCGCTCTGCTCCTTGATGGTGGTGATGTCCCAGCCGCCGGTCACGTACATGCCGACCTTGCCGTTGGCGAAGCGGGTCGCGATGTCCACCGAGTTCTGGGTCAGGGCGGACTTGCGCGAGACGCCGTGCTTGGTCACCAGGTCGGTGTAGTACTGGAAGCCCTCCTTGAAGCCGGGCTCCGTCAGCTTGCCGGTCCACTTGCCGCCCTCGAAGGCGGCGAAGTCGCCACCGGCCGACCAGACGAACGGCGACAGCGACATGTTGGCGTCGGAGCCGCCGTTGAAGGCGAAGCCGTCGACGTCCTTGCCCTTCTCGGCGACGATCTTCTTGCCCGCCGCGACGAGGTCCTCCCAGGTCTTGGGCACCTCGATCTTCAGGTCCTCGAACCAGTCCTTGCGGTAGAGGACGGCGCGGGTGCCGCCACCCCACGGGGCGGCGTAGATCTTGCCGTCCACCGTCTCGTAGCCCCACAGGTTCTGCGGGATCTGCTGGAAGTCGGGCGCGCCCTTGACGACCTCGGTGATGTCGGTCAGCGCGTCCTGCGCGACCCAGGCGGCCACCTGGTCGTTGCCGAACTCGGTGACGTCGGGGCCCTCGCCGCCGGCGAGCGCCGCGGTCCACTTGGCCTGCGCGTCGGGCCAGGGCACCCACTGGAGCTTCACGTCGGCGCCGGTGGTCTCCTTGAACTTGGCGTTCAGGTCGGCCATCAACTTGTTCTGCTTCTCGTCGGGAGCGCCGAGGCGCCAGACGGTCAGCGTCTGACCTGCGAATTTGGGGCCGGACGCGGCGGGTGCCGTCGCGTCGGAGCCGGCGGCCGGGGCGGCAGGTTCACTGCTGCCACACGCGGCGAGACCCAGGGCGAGGGCGGCCGTGGTGGCCGTCGTGGTGGCGATTCTCGCGAACTTCACTGGAGTTCTCCCTTTCAGGCTTTCGCCGGGGTTTGCGCTCATCTGTTATGGCCGGGGTCCCCCGCGACCCTCTGCACTCAATGGGAGCGGTCGGAACTACCGCAACCCGCGGTTCCGATCGCTTGCCTGCGGGCTGACTAGGGTTAAACTAACAAGAAACTTTCTTAAAAGAAACGATCGTTAGCGGATCGTGACGGGGAGGACGACCTTGCCCACACGCCCGGGGACCCCCCGGCTGCTGCGCCAGCTCAACGACCGCGCCGCGCTGGAACTCCTGCTGTCCAGCGGCCCTCTCACCCGGGCTGAGCTGGGAGAATACACCGGGCTCTCCAAGGTGACCGCGGGTCAGCTGCTCTCCAGACTGGAGGAGCGCGACCTCGTCACGGTGGTCGGCGAGCAGGCGGGCGGCCGCGGTCCCAACGCCGCGCTCTACGGGGTGGTGCCCTCCTGCGCGTACGTGGTCGGGCTCGACGTGCTGCCCGACAGGATCAGCGCCGGGGTCGCCGACATCACCGGCACCATCGTCGCCGAGGTCTCCGCGGACCCCAGCGGGCACGACGACCCGGTACGGCTGGTGCGGAGCGCGGTCAGCCAGGCGTGCGAGTCGGCCGGCATCGGCGTCGACCGGCTCCGCGCCTTCGTGATCGGCACCCGGGGCGTCGTTGACCCCGGCACCGGCGACGTGCGCTTCTCCTTCGACCTGCCCTCCTGGCACAACGGCGTGCTCGCCGAACTCCGCCGCGACCTCGGCGTCCCGGTGACGATAGAGAACGACGTGAACCTGGCCGCGCTGGCCGAGCGCGCGTACGGGGCGGCACTGGGCGTCGACGACTTCGTGCTCGTCTGGGCGGGGGTCGGGCAGGGGCTCGGCGTCATGCTGGGCGGGCGGCTGCACCGCGGCTTCACCGGCGGCGCGGGCGAGATCGGCTGGCTGCCCGTCCCCGGCGAACCGCTCCCCACCGACGTGAGCGAGCCCCAGTCGGGCTCGTTCCAGCGCCTGGTCGGCGGCGACGCCGTGACCGGGCTCGCGAACGCCCACGGCATCGGCCCAGGCCCCGGTTCAGAGCCGGTCGTCGACGGAGGCTCCGTGGGAGATTACGTCCGTACGGCCGTCACGGAGGGCGCTGAGGCGTTCCTGGACGAGCTGGCCGGGCGGCTGGCCGTCGGCGTCGCCGCGGTCGCGGTGGTCCTGGACCCCGGGCTGATCGTGCTCAGCGGCGACGTCGGCAGGGCCGGGGGAGACGCGCTCGCCGCCAGGGTGCAGGACGCGGTGGCCCGGTTCTGCCCGAGCCAGCCCAGGGTGGTGGTCTCGCGGGTCAGGGGAAACCCCGTGCTGCGCGGCGCCCTGGTGTCGGCACTGCAGCAGGCCCGTGAGCAGGTGTTCTCGGACACGATCTGACACGCCCGTTCCCCCGGGGACGGGCGAGGTCTCCGCACACGTGAGCGAGCGGGTCTCCGCACCGTGGCGCTTGGGGAAGAATTGCCGCCATGCGCGACATCGTTCTGATCTCCGATGCCCGAGTCACCTCGATCCCCGTCGAGGAGTCCGGGGAGCAGCTGGTCGACGTCCGGGGGCGGTTGCGGACGGACGAGCGGCTCGCCGACCCCGAGGGGGCCTTCGCCCACCTCAGGCTCGGGCTGCTGACCCGGCTGGAGGAGGCGCAGGAGCAGCTTCCCGGGGGATACCGGCTGCTGGTCGTGGAGGGGTACCGGCCACCGGCGGCGCAGAAGGAGATCTTCGACGGATACTCGACGGAGCTACGGGCGCTGTATCCGGAGATGTCGCCCGCGGAGCTGCTGGCCGCGGCGAGCCGCTACGTGTCGCCCGTCGAGATCGCTCCGCACACCGCGGGAGCGGCGGTCGACCTGACCCTGTCCACCGACGACGGGACCGAGCTCGACATGGGGACCCCGATCAACGCCACCCCCGAGCAGAGCGACGGCGCCTGCTACACCGACGCCTCCGGTCTGTCCCCCGAGGCCCGCCACCATCGCAAGCTTCTCGGCGTCGCCCTCGACACGGTCGGTCTGGTCAACTACCCCACCGAGTGGTGGCACTGGTCCTACGGCGACCGCTACTGGGCCATGACCACCGGCGCCCCGGCCGCCCTCTACGGCCCCCGCGCCCTCTGACCACCGCCGTACGGCGGTGTCATGGGATCGCGCTGTTCGGTGAACGCGGAACAGATCGGTTCTGCTCGCCGAACGTGAGCGGCGGGACGTCGTGCAGGCCAGGAATCCTGGGGAGTGTCTTCAAAGTCCCGTCTGCCCGGCCCCGCGTGGTGCGCAGTCCCTAGGGCGTTCCGGGTGGGACGGGCTCCGCGGTATCACGCCGCGCCACGAACACGAACTCCTTGCCCGGCCGGTCGGGTGCGTCGCGTACGTCCTCGACGACGAAGCCGTGCTCGTGCAGGTCCCGCTCGATCTCCGTACGTTCGCGGAAGCGAAGTGTCGATTCCGAGGTCAGTACGTCCCCGTCCGCAGCGAACACGTGCGTACCCCGGAAGCTCACCAGCGGCAGGTTCACGTCCGTCAGCTCGGCCCAGGTCTCGACGTGGCCGACGCCCGGAATATCCGTCATGCGGTACGTGGTCTCGCGCGTCCACTCCGCCCACTCCTCCCACACGCGCCGCGCCGGATCGCGCGTCTCGAAGACAAGCCGCCCGCCGGGCCGCAGCGCCTCGTACGCGCCGCGCAGCGTCCTACGCCATGCCCGCGGATCGGCGATCGCCTGGGCGACGTTCCCGGTCATCGTCACCAGGTCGATCCGCATGGGCGGCAGGTCCCCAGCGTCGCCGTCGAGCCAGCGCACCCGCTCCGCTCCCGGCTTGCCACGCGCGACGTCGACGGACGCCCGCGCGGGATCGATCCCGGTGACCGCGATCCCGCGCTCGGCGAGCAGCAGCGCGAACACGCCCGTACCGCACCCGATGTCCAGCACGGACCGCGCGCCGAACTCCTCCGCCATCGCGAGATACGCGTCGAGATCGCTGCGGTCCGGATCGAGCGGGTCGTAGATGGCGGCGAGGCGCGGATGCCCGAAAGTCGCGTCAACCATGGAGGTGAACCTATGTGGTCCCGAGACCGCGCGGCCACCGCCATTCCGCGTCGGACAGTGCATGACGACGAATCACCCGGTGATGATCCCGCATATCTGAATCACTTCGAAGACACGGCTCAGGCCGGGTCGGGGCTGGGGCGATGATTTCCACGACGATGAGTTCCACGACGAACTGGACCGTGGCGCCGAGCAGATAACTCGTGCGCCCGTCCGCTGACGGCGACGACCGCACGAACCGCCCGGCGAGGCCGTCATACCGGTGTGGAGACCAGCGGGGCGTCCCGGTGCTGCTGACGACGGGCCAAGGGCGCCAGCATGCGCTGGACGATGAAGTACTCGGTCACGAGGACGTTGCCCAGGATGGACGCCCATACGGCGGCGGCGTAGATCGCCTCGAACTCCACCGAGGGGGACAGTTGCAGGCCGAGGAGCAGGTAGACGCGCAGGGTGACCGCGGCGAACGTCAGAGCGTAGTTGCGGATCATCCAGATCCGGTGCAGTTGCACGTCGCCGCGGCGGATGCTCCGGTAGGCCATGGCCAGGGTGTACAGCCACGCCGCCACGAGGATGTAGAACGCGACCTGGACCGCGAAGCCGCTGATCGTGACCGCGGCGGCGAACGCGGCCGCGATGGACGCGATCACGACGGAGATCATGTACACCCGGCCGACGACGCGGTGCAACCTGGGACGGCGGACGCGGAGGCGGTTGACGAACTGCAACGGCCCGAGGGCCAGGGCGAGGCCACCTGGGACGGCGTGCACCGTCAGGGACAGGTAGTGCAGCGCCACATCCGGGTTGAGCGGCAACACGGCGTCGGCCGTGTCTCCGGTCAGGTACGGCGGCACCGACTGGGCGGCGAAGCCGACCGCGGACACCGCCATCAGCCCCCACAGCGCCCACCACTTCCGGCTACGGATGGAGCGTGCTCTCGTCGTGGACATCGCGCTTCCCCTCACTGTCGCGGATGGTCGTGGAACGGCTGCCGGCCGTGGCGGGGGGACGCGTTGTGCCCCGGCCCCCCGCCGCCGCCATGAGGAGGTGCTGATCACCCCTCGGTGGCGTTCGCGTACGCGGCGAGACCGTCAACCACGCGTTGCATGAAGCGGGTCAGGTACCACTGCCAGAAACCCCCCGAGAGCGGCATCCTGGGGTCGAAGGTGGCGGACCACGCGATGTGCGTGCCCCCGCCGGGTACCGGGGCGAGATCGATGGTCCCGCGATACGAACGGAAGGGCCCACTCACGTTGTCGTAGACGAACCGCCGGTTGTCGACCAGTTCGACGATCCGCTCCCGGGCGACGCTGCGGCCGGTGCGGAAGATCCTGGTGTCGCCGACCTCTTGCCGGTCCTCGGGATCGCCGCTCTCGACGTCGACGGAGTCGATCGGCGTCCACTGGGGCCAGGTGGCCGCATGGGTGAGCGCCGCGAAGACGGCGTCGGGAGCGGCCCGCGAGCGTGCGGTAACGCCATAGGAGTACGGCATGCGCCTAAACGTAGGCGCTCCCTACTTCACTGGACATGCGGGCGATTGCCGTCGATCGATCAGTTCTTGCGGTACGTCGAGGGGCGGACACCCGTGTGGCGCAGGAAGGCCGTCGACAACGCGCCCGGACTGGCGAACCCGCACCGCGTGGCGATCTGCTCGATGCTGAGGGAGCTGCTGGACAGTAGCCGCCGCGCCCGCTCGATCCGTAACCGGGTGAGGTACCGGTGCGGTGTCTCGCCGGTGGCCTGCCGGAAAACTCGGACAAAGTGGTACACGCTCAGATGGGCCTCGACGGCGATCATGGTCAGCGTCAGCGGCTCCGCCAGGCGCTCCCGCATGATGGCGATGCCCGCCCGGACGGCGGCATGCTCGGGACCGGGCAGGCGCACGTCCCTGCCGAGGGTCAGCACGTGCGTCGAGAGGAACGCCGCGGCGGACTCCGCGTACAGGTCGCCGACGCCGCCGGTGCCCGGCAGCGCGCGGAGAAGCTGCTCGACGACCGGATCTCCCGCCCGAAGGGCGGCGGACAGCCCCTCGAAGTCGGGCTCACGACCGCCCAGCGCCCCGGCGGCCTCCCGGACGGCCGACGAGGGAATGTGCACCTGGGTGGTCCGCAACCTGGACGTCGCCCGATAGGTGACGGAGGTGGCGCGCCCGGGAACCATGAGCTCCAGGTGGCCCGGCACCCACCGCCGCCCGACGGGCTTCCCGCCGGCGTATAGCCGGACGTCCGCGTTGCCGGCCACACACAGCACGATGTGCAGGTCAGACACCGCGGGCAACGGAAGATGCTCGGCC
This sequence comes from Streptosporangium sp. G11, assembly GCF_051192615.1. Taxonomy (NCBI): domain Bacteria; kingdom Bacillati; phylum Actinomycetota; class Actinomycetes; order Streptosporangiales; family Streptosporangiaceae; genus Streptosporangium; species Streptosporangium sp. G11. Next base: position 194,302 of record NZ_JBPJUQ010000002.1, on the reverse strand, counting down.
TCGGAGACGTGGTCGAAGCTCTGTACCAGCAGCGACCGCCAACCGGCGTCGTCCCAGCTGTTGTACGTGTGCCGCACATACGCCGGTGTGTCGAAATCGACATAGCACGACGTATCGAAGTCGGGCGAATCGAACACACCACGAGTCTAGTCGGCGGTCAGATGCCTGACAGGGCTCCAGAACCCGGGCTGCCCGGCACCCGCGGAGCCGGGCTCGTCCGTGCCCTTCCTCCGGTTCGGCCGGTGAGCCGGGAGGTCATCCCGTATCTCGTGGGACTACGGTCCCCTCCGTACGGATGTCCCTTCCTCCGCGAGGGAGAATCGAGGTTGTGCGGTTCGGCGTTCTCGGTCCTCTGAAAGTGCGGTCCCCCATCGGTGAGGAGATCTCCGTGGGCGGGCCCCGGCCGCGTGCCCTGCTCGTGATGCTGCTGCTCGACGCGGGCCGGGTGGTCGGCGTCCAGCGTCTGATCGACGGCCAGTACGGTGACGATCCCCCCGCCGGTGCCGCCAACGCGGTGCAGGCCCAGGTCTCCCGGCTGCGCCGCAGCCTGCCTGCCGAGGTGATCGAGTTCCACGGGACCGGCTACCGATTCGTGGCCGACCCCGACGACGTCGACGCCCACCGGTTCGAGCGACTGGCCCGCGAGGGGCGGCGGCTGCTGCTGGCGGGCCGCCACGCGGTCGCCGTCGGTCCGCTGCGGGAGGCGCTCGATCTGTGGCGCGGGCCCGCGCTGGCCGACCTGCCCTTCGGGCGGGCGTCGGCGGCCCGGCTGGAGGAGCTGCGGCTGGCGGCGACGGAGGACCTCGCCGAGGCGGAGTCGGCTCTGCCCGAGGGGGGTTCGGTGGCGGAGCTGCAGCGGCTGGTGGCCGCGCATCCGCTGCGGGAGCGGCTCAGAGGGCAGCTGATGCTCGCCCTGCGGGCGGCGGGACGGCGGGCCGAGGCGCTGGCGGTGTTCGAGGAGGCCAGGAGGATCCTCGCCGAGGAGCTCGGTGTCGATCCCTCACCCGAGCTCGCCGCGATCCATCTGGCCGTCCTGCGCGCCGAGCGGCCCGCGCCGCCGCCACGGCGGGGGCTCGCGGCCCAGCTCACCAGCTTCGTGGGACGCGAGCGGGAGCTGGAGCGGATCGACGCGCTGCGCGACTCGCGGCTGATCACGATCACCGGGCCCGGCGGCACCGGCAAGACCCGGCTGGCGATCGAGGCGGCCGGACGCGGGCGGCGCGAGGTGTGCTTCGTCGACCTCTCCCCGCTCGACGGTCCCGCTCCGCCCGACGCTCCCGCCTCGTCCCGGGGGCCCGCCGTGTCGGGTGTGTCCGGTGGCTCTGTCCCGTTCGGCGGTCCCCCCTCGCACAATGGGCACGTCCCGGCCGGTGGCGGTGACCAGGTGGCCAGGGCGGTGCTCGGCGCGCTCGGGCTGCGCGAGCCGGGGCTCCATTCGCCGCGCCCGGCCGACCTCGTGGAGCACCTGGTGGCGGCACTCGCCAGGCAGGAGCTGCTGCTGGTCCTCGACAACTGCGAACACGTGAGCGCCGCCGCCGCCACGCTGGCCCGCAGGCTGCTGGGAGAGTGCCCCGGGCTGGCCGTCCTGGCCACCGGACGCGAGCCCCTCGGCATCACCGGCGAGACCCTGGTGCCGCTGGCACCGCTGGAGACCCCGCCGCCGGACTCCTCGCCGTCCGCCGCCCTGGCCTGCCCGGCCGTGCGGCTGTTCGCCGACCGGGCGGCGTCCGTACGGCCGGGATTCGAGGTGCGGCGGGCCAACGTGGAGACGGTCATCCGGATCTGCGCGGCGCTGGACGGACTGCCGCTGGCCATCGAGCTGGCGGCCGCGCGGCTGCGCTCCTTCACCGTCGAGGAGATCGCCACGCGCCTGGCGGAGCACGGCCGGTTCCGGCTGCTGTCGCGCGGCGATCCCACGGCGGCGGCCCGCCACCGGACCCTGCGCGCGGTGGTGGAGTGGAGCTGGGACCTGCTCTCGCCCGACGAGCAGGTGCTGGCCAGGCGCTTCTCCGTGTTCGCGGGAAGCGCGTCCCTGGAGGCGGCCGAGGCGGTCTGCGAGGTCGAGGACGCCGCCGGGCTGCTGGCCGACCTGGTGGACAGGTCGCTGGTCGAGACGGACGGCGACCGCTACCGGATGCTCGACACGATCAGGCTGTTCTGCGCCGAACGGCTGGCCGAGGCGGGGGAGGAGGACCGCCTGCGCGGTGGCCACGCCCGCCACTTCCTCGACCTGGCCCGGCGCGCCGACCCCCACCTGCGCAGGGCCGAACAGCTCCGCTGGCTGGCCAGGCTCTCCGCCGAGCACGGCAACCTGACGGCCGCGCTGCGCTGGGCCGTGCGCGACGACCGGGAGACGGGGCTGCGGCTGGTCGCCGCGCTGGCGGCGTACTGGTGGCTGGGCGGCCGGCGTGGCGACGCGGGGGAGGCCGCGGCCGAGCTGCTCGAGGCGACCGCCCGTCCCCTCGCCGGGCTGGAGGAGGAGTACGTCATGTGCGTGGCGCACGCCGTGCCGCGCGCGCTGCCCGAACACTGGGAACGGGCCGAGGCGATCATGCGGTCGCGGGACCGGCCGCTGCGCCACCCCTTCGCCGCGGCACTGTGGGGCATGTCCGCCGGGCCGCCGGAGTCGCCGCCGCCCGCCGGGCCCGAGACCGACAGGCTGTTCGGTTCCGACCCGTGGAGCCTGGCCCTGGTCGGGCTGAGCCGCGCCCTGCTGAAGGTGCTCGGCGGTGATCCGGCCGGTGGCGAGCGGGAGCTGGGGGAGGTGCTGGCTCGCTTCAGGTCCCTGGGGGAGCGCTGGGGGACGGCTCAGGGACTCGACTGGCTGGCCCTGGTCGCGGGCTGGCGCGGGGAGTGGGCACGCGCCCGCGACCTGTGGCGGGAGGCGCTGGAGCTGCTGGAGGAACTCGGCGCCCTGGAGGAGACCGCGGACGTGCTGGGGCGCCGGGCCGAGGCGCTGGCGCGCGAGGGCGACCTCGCCGCCGCTGCCGCCGACCACCGGCGCGCCGGGGAACTCGCCAGGAAGGCGGGCGCGCCGGACGTGCCCGCCGTGACGCATCTGGGACTGGGTGAGATCGCGCGGCTCGAAGGCGACCTCCCCGAGGCCCGTCGCCGGATCGACCTGGCGCTCCGAGGGGCGGAGACCGGGGCCTTCGGCGCGAAGTCGGCGCGGGCGCTCACCGCGCTGGGACGGCTGGCCGAGGCCGAGGGCGATCTCGCCGGGGCACTGCTCCACCATCGCCGGGCGCAGGCCCAAGCGCGCAGGTCGCCGCTGGTGATGGACCTCGCCGACGCAGTCGAGGGCCGGGCGGGAGCCGCCCTGCTCGAAGGGGCGGGGACACGGGCGGCGCTGCTGCTCGGCATGGCGGTGGCACTGCGCGGGACGGCCGTGGCCGGTGACCGCGACGTCGCCGGGGTCGCCGCGGGCGCCCGCGACCTCGTCGGCGCGGAGGCGTTCGCGTCGGCGTACGCCCGCGGGGCCGCGATGCGCCGCGACGAGGTGCTCGCGGCGCTCGACGCGGAAGACGACTGAAGGCGCCCGTCCCGGGAGAAGCGCGGGAAGAGGCCGAAAGCGTCCGGCGCCGGGGGCGGCTGACGGGGTCCGGCGCCGGGAGCGCTCGGCTGTCAGCCGATGGTCGGTGGGCTGTCAGCGCCCCCCTCGAAGCTCGTGAGCATGAAGAACACCACGGTCCTCATCTCCGGGGCGAGCATCGCCGGGCCCGCGCTCGCCCACTGGCTGAGCCGCTCCGGCCACGCCGTCACCGTCGTCGAGAGGTCGCCCGCGCTCCGCCCCGGCGGCCAGGCCGTCGACTTCAAGGGGGAGACCCACCGCGTCGTGCTGGAGCGGATGGGAATCCTCCGGGAGGTGCGGGGGCGCCAGACCGGCGGGACCGACCAGACCATCGTCGACGCGAACGGCAGGCGGCTGGCGGTCATGCCCGGCGAGTTCACCGGCGGCGACATCGAGATCCTCCGCGGCGACCTCGCCGCCCTGCTGTACGAGAGGACCAGGGAAGGCTGCGAGTACGTCTTCGGCGACTCCCTCACCTCGCTGACCGACACGGCGGGCGGCGTGCACGTCACCTTCGAGCGTGGCGCGCCGCGTACCTTCGACCTCGTGGTGGGCGCCGACGGCATCCACTCCAACGTGCGGCGGCTGGCCTTCGGTCCCGAGTCCGACCACGTGCGCTTCCTCGGCCACTACTACGCGCTGGCCGACCTCGACGGCGGTTCCGACAGCGTGATGTACAACGAGCCCGGCCGGATGGCGGCGTTCGGCGGCCCCAAGTCACCCGCGTTCTTCGTCTTCGCCTCCGAGCGGCTCGACTACGACCGCTACGACGTCGAGCTGCACAAACGCATCCTGGCCGATGCCTACCGGGGCATGGGCTGGCGGGTTCCCGAGCTCATGGCCAGGCTACCGGAGGCGCGCGACCTCTATCTCGACTCGATCAGCAGGGTCGAGATGGACCACTACGCCAAGGGCCGGGTGGTGCTGCTCGGCGACGCCGCCTACGGCAACACCCTGGGCGGCTTCGGCACCGGTCTGGCCGTCGTGGGCGCGTACGTGCTGGCCGGAGAGCTGGCGGCGGCCGGTGGCGACCACCGGACGGCGTTCCGCGAGTACGAGGAGGCCTTCCGCGGCTACGCCGGGGTGGCCAGGAAGGGCAGCGCCGGTCCCTTCCTCGCCCCGGCGACGTGGCGGCGGATCAGGATGCGGAACCGGCTCTTCAGGCACCGGTTCCTGCTGCGGGCGATGCTCAGGCTGACGGACAGGTTCGCCACGGACATCGAGCTCAAGGACTACCCGGCGCTCACCGAGACCGCCGCCACGACCTGAGGACGCGGCTCGAGGACGCGGCCGGCGGCCTCGAACCCGCCGCCGGAAGGTCCCCGGCCGGGGCGGGTCACGGCGTGGGCGCCGCCTCCTCCAGGAGGTTCGCGCGCCGCAGCAGGGGGCGGTCGCGGCCGGTGCCGATCAGGGCGCCCGCGTGCCCGGTCAGCACGGTGCAGCCGCCCGCGTCGCACAGGCCGGTCCATCCGGCCGGGGTCGCCACCGGCAGCCGCGTGCTGATCCGGCCGTCCGCGTCCGCCATGTACAGCCGGCCGTTCATCGCGGTCAGCGCCACGGCACCGGCACCGGCCTCGACCAGACTCCAGGTGGAGGTCTCCGGGTCGAGCAGCCACAGGCCCTCCGCGGCGGCGGCGAACAGCTCGCCGTTCACCATGCCCAGGCCGACCCCGCCGCGGGGCCCGTCGGCGAGGGTGATCCAGCCGCCCCCGGGGTCGAGGTGGACGAGCCGGTCGTCGGCGGTGAGGCCGTACAGGCCGATCGGGTGGAGGGCGGTGGCCTCCCTGGGGGTGGCCAGGGCGACCAGCGCGGGGGCGGTGCCCGCGGGCCGCCAGCGCAGGTTCTGCTCCGAGACCTCACGGGTGAACAGCGAGCCGTCCCGGGTGGCGCCGTACAGCAGGGAGTCGAACACGGTCAGCGCGCCGATCCCGTCCGCGCCGCCGATGGTCTCCCAGCCGCCCGCGCGCACCGACAGCCGGTCCAGCACGTTGCGGGTGATCCGGTCCACGACCGGGTCGTGCAGGGTGTTGCCCCAGTTCACGGTGGAGGCGGTGAAGACCGTCCCGGCGCCGAGGCCGAGGACGCCCATGGTGGCCATGCCGCCCTGGCCGTACCGGTGCCAGTGCCGCAGGTCGGCGGTGGCCAGGATGACGAAGGACGGCGGGGTGCCGTCGCGCCCGGTGGCCATCGGGACGCCGTCCACCTCGACGAAGTCGCAGGCGTCCGTCTCGTAGCCGATGGAGCCCCGCCCGAACGTGTCGCCCTCGCCCAGCTTGGTGCCCTCGAACACCCAGTGCTCGGGGAAGCGGGCGGTGTAGGACTCGTCCCGCATGCGCTGCATGTACGGTCCCCAGGTGCCCGCGCCGCGCCGGAAGCTGACCCCGATCATGCTGTTCTCCGGCCGGTTCACCGGCGCGCTGGACCACTCGACGGTGGTCAGGGCCGGGTCCACGGCGGCCATCGGGTCGGCGATCGCGTCGCGGTAGCAGACCATGGTGCGCCCGTCGTCCTCCAGCCGGAACTGCCACCAGCAGGTGTTGCCGGAGAAGACGGCCATGTTGCCGCCCCGGCGGACGAACTCCTCGACGCTGTCGCGCATCCCCGCCGACCAGTACTCGTCGTGCCCGCTGACCACCAGCAGCCGGTAGCCGGAGAGCAGCTCCCGCCCCTCGTGCAGGTCCAGCGCCGAGCAGTAGTCGACGTCGTACCCGGCCGGACCCAGCCAGCGGATCATGCCCTCCTCCCAGCGCTCGGGCGGCGGCCCGCCGCCGGGCCGGTCGAAGGAGACGCGCGAGGCGCGGGTCGGCTGCTCGGTCCAGTAGATGGACTCGCCGGGGATGCCCGCCCTGTTGTACGCCTGCCAGGTCGGGAACGGGATCGACAGCAGGATCGGCGAGCCCGGACGGGCGGCCCGTACGACGAAGTAGACCTCGCAGGTGTCCTCGTCGGCGGTGAAGACCGCGCGGTAGAGCGAGCTGCGCCAGCCGGGGGAGACGTCGAGCGCCCACACCGGCCCGGTGAACTCCCCGTCGAGCACGGCCAGGTCGGCGGCCACGTCCTCGACCAGCACCGAGCCGCGCAGCGGGGCACGGGAGGCGCGGGCGAGGTGGAAGCGGAGCGCGCCGCCCTGGACGCACGACGTCGACTCGGCATAGGCGTGGACCGTCATCGGATACCTCCAGCGTGCGGTCTCCGGGCCTCGGTCGTGGGAAGCGTGCTCGGCCGGCGGGCCTCCGGCTTGGACGGGATGCTCAACCGACCGGCTCCAGCACCTCGCGGAAGGCGGCCTCGACCAGCAGCGACTCCAGGTCGAGCAGGTAGCGTTCCATGTCGGGACGGGGAAGGTAGCCGGTGTCGGCGGTGAGCGAGACGCCCAGCCCGCCGGGCTCGCCGGTCACGTGCAGGCAGAACCGGCAGTTGAGCCGCTCCTGGCTGAGCGGCCAGGTGAGGGTCGTCTCGTCCAGCGCCCGCCGCACGCTCAGCTCGTCGGGGGAGGCGTCCACCCGGTCGGTGAAGCGCATGTCGTTGAAGCAGCAGTACGGGTGGATCCCCACGCCCCGCTCCCTGCCGGCCCGCTCGGTGAGCCGGTCCCGGTCGTCCGGGTCGTGGTAGGCGGACCGGTAGGCGCGCAGCGCGGCGGGCTTGGCCGCGCGCAGCAGCTCGGTGAAACCGCCCTCGCGCAGGTCCAGCACGAACAGGCCCTCCTGGGAGAGCGTGGTGACCGCGTTGACGGTGTCGCCGCGGAAGCGGTTGCCCACGATCGGCAGCATCGCGGTCACGTCGTGGCCGGTCACCCTTCCGGCCAGCATGGACGCGGCGGCCAGCAGGACGGTCGAGGTGCTCGCGCCGCTCAGCGCGGCGATCCGCTGCACCGCCAGGTCCATCGCCCGGGAGACGAGGTGCGCCCGCCAGATCGGCGGGTCCGCGGGGGCGCCGGCCCGCCGGTCGAACATGGTCGGGGGGATGCGCCGGTACTCGCTCTCCCAGTGTTCCGCGGCCACCGCCGCGACCTTCAGGCCCTGCTCCGAGCCCTGCCAGCGGGCCAGTTCCAGCGGCGAGGGCGGGGGCGGTCCGGGTACGGAGCCGCGCAGCAGGAGCAGCCGCAGGTCCGTGACCGCCACCTCGGCCCCGAGGCCGTCGGCGGCCAGGTGGCAGAAGACGAGCACGATGTGGGTGACCTCGTCGCGGTCGACGACGAGCCCGATCCTGAGGGGCCACTCGTTCCCGTAGTCGAACGCCGTCTCCGCCAGCGCGTCCCGCAGCCGCTCGGGGTCGCCCTCCGACACGGTGACCGGGATGGAGCCGCCGGTCGCCAGCACCTGCCACGGCTCCGCGCCGCCCTCCGGGGAACCGCTCCCGTACGGTGCCGCGCCTCCCGTCTGGACGGCCCTCCCGTACGGCGCCCCGCCGCTCGCATGGGCTGCTTTTCCGTATGGTGTCCCGCCGCCCGCGTGGGCCGCCTTCCCGTACGGCGCCTCACCCAGCCTGATGCGCAGTGACTCGTGCCGTTCCACCAGCGTGCGCAGGACCTCGGCGGCCCCCGCCACGGTGAGCGGCCTGGCCCGCCTGGGCACGGCGAGCACGCGGCCGAAGTTGAAGTAGTGGTCGTCCGGCGCCGTCTTCTGGATCGTGTCCCAGATGGCCCGCTGTCCCCAGGTCAGCGGTGCCATCTCCGATCGGCTCCCCGAGAACCGGATGTCCATGTGCTTCCCCCGTTCGAAATGAGTTCAGGAATGCGCGCGCCGCGCCTCGTTGATATGGCGTTCCAGCGCGTCGAGGTCGTCCAGCAGGTCGAACCCGTCGCCCGACAGGTCGATCTCCACCCCGAACTCGGTCTCCACCGCGTCGATCAGCCGCATCTGCGCCAGGGAGGTGACCCCCAGCGCGGACAGCGGGACCGTGGCGGCCAGCGCCTCCCTGGCCGTGACCGCTCCGTCGGAGGCCGAGGCCACCATCGCCGCCAGCCGTTCCCTAACCATTGCGAGCCCCTCTCGTACGGTCTCCGGCGCCTCTCGCCGGGATCCGGATCCAGCCGCCGGACATCTCGCGGCCTTTCACGATCTTCTCGCGCTGAGCGGGCGCAGGTCGGTCCAGACGCGGTCGATGTGGGCGAGACAGTCCTCCTTGGTGCCGGAGACGCCCTCCTCGCGCCAGCCGTCCGGGATGTCCCGGTCGTCCGGCCAGATCGAGTACTGCTCCTCGTGGTTGACCACGACGCGGTAATCCATCTCAGCTCCCGGTTTCCATGAGGCGCTCGGCCTCCTCGTCGGACATTTCAGCCAGCTCGGCGACGAGCAGCTCCTCCACCGCCGCCGCGAGGTCGGCCACGGTGCTGCGGGCGAACAGGGTGCGGATCGGCACGTCCACCTCGACGGCGGCGCGGAGCCTGGCGACGGCGCGGGTGGCGAGCAGCGAGTGCCCGCCCAGCGCGAAGAAGTCGTCGAAGGCGCCGACGTCCTCGATGCCCAGCATCTCGCCGAAGATCTCGGCCACCAGCTCCTCGGCGTCGCCGCGCGGGGCGGTCCTCGTCCGGGGGCCGGCCTCGGGCGCGGGTAGCGCGGCCCGGTCGAGCTTGCCGTTCGTGGTCAGCGGCAGCGTGGCGAGGTTCACCCAGAGGGCGGGGACCATGTAGGCGGGCAGCGTCCCGGCCAGGTGCCCGGCCAGCTCGTCCCCCGTGGCCGTGCCGACGACGTAGCCGACCAGCGTCTCCCTGTGCACGGCCACCGCCGCCTGGCCGACGCCGGGGTGGGCCAGCAGCCGCGCCTCGATCTCACCGAGCTCGATCCGGAAGCCGCGTACCTTGACCTGGTCGTCGAGGCGGCCGAGGAACTCCAGCCGCCCGTCGGCCCGCCAGCGCGCCAGGTCGCCGGTCCGGTAGATCCGCTCCCCACCGGGGACCCCGAGGACCCCGGGGACGCCGAGGGTGGGGAAGCGCTCGGCCGTGAGGTCCGGCCTGCCCAGATAGCCGACGGCCACCCCGGCCCCGCCGACGCACAGCTCGCCCGGCGCCCCCGGCGGTACGGCCTCGCCCGAGGCGTCCAGGAGCAGGACCGAGGTGTCGGCGATCGGGACGCCGATGGGCGGGCGCCCGGGGGAGCCGTCCAGCTCGGCGGCGGTGGCGATGATCGTCGCCTCGGTCGGGCCGTAGGTGTTGACCAGCCGCACCCGGTCGCCGAAGCGCTCCCGCCAGCGGGTCACGGCCGCCTCGTGCGCCTGCTCGCCGCCGAGGATCACCAGCCGCAGGGACGGCGGCCAGGCGATCTCTCCGATGTCGTCGACCAGCGCGTGCCAGTACGCCGTGGGCAGGTCGAGCACGGTGACCTGATCGAGGTGGTCGGGCAGGGTGACACCGCCCTCGGGCAGCAGCTCCAGCCGGGCCCCGGCGGCCAGGGCCGGGTAGATCTCCTCGGCGTGGGTGTCGAAGCTCAGCGAGGCGAACTGGACCACCCGGTCGCCGGGACCCAGCTCGTACGCCTCACGCATCCACGCGACGCGGGCGGCCAGGTTGCGGTGCGAGACCACGACCCCCTTGGGCGTTCCCGTGGACCCGGAGGTGTAGATCACGTAAGCGGCCGGGCCGGGCACCGGCGCGCTCGCCGGCGCGAGGGGGCGGTCGTCCGCGTGCGCGCGTGGCGTGCCGGGAGGCAGGCGGCCGTCCAGGCTCGCCGTGGTGAGGACGAGGGAGGCGGCGCTGTCGTCCAGCATGAAGGCGAGCCGCTCGGCGGGGTGGTCCGGGTCGAGCGGCAGGTAGGCCGCCCCCGCCCGCCAGACGGCGAGCAGGGCCGCCACGGCGTCGGGCGACCTGTCCAGGCAGACGCCGACCACGTCGCCGGGGACGACGCCGCGCTCCCGCAGCAGCGCCGCCAGCTCGTCCGCGCGGGCGTCCAGCTCGGCGTAGGTGAGCGTTCCGCCCCCGCAGCCGATCGCCGTCGCGCCCGGCGTGTCCCGTACGGTCGCCGCGAACAGGTCCGGCACCCGGGGAGCGGGCGGTCGCGCGGGTCCTCGCGAGAGGCGCCGGAGCAGGGCGTCGTCGTCCCCGGTGCGCAGCGGCAGCTCGGAGACCCGGGCGCCGGACGCCTCCGGCAGCGCGGTGAGCAGCAGGCGGAACCGCGCGGCCATGGCCTCGATCGTGGCCCGGTCGAACAGCTCGGCGTCGTAGACGAAGCTGAGCGTCAGCTCGTGCTCGTCCTGCCAGGCCTCCAGCATCAGTTCGAGCTTGGCCTGCCGCATGCCGTGCTCGAAGCCCGTCGTGGTCAGCCCCGCGAAGGCATCACGGGCCTGCGCGAAGTCCTGCGTGTGCAGGATGAGCATGGTCTGGAACAGCGGCGTGCGGGTCAGGTCGCGCTCGACCCTCAGGGCCGTCACCAGCTCCTCGAACGGCACGCCCTGGTGGGAGAAGGCGTCCAGGACACCGATCTGGGTCTCGCGGAGCAGCCCGGCGAAGGTGGGGTCGGCCGACAGGTCGCCGCGCATGACCAGGGTGTCGCTGAGGTAGCCGACGACCGGTTCGAGCTGGACCCGGTCCCGGCCGGCGGTGGCCGTACCGACCAGGATGTCGCTCCGCCCGGTGTGCCGGGACAGCAGGACCTGGTAGGCGGCGAGCAGGACCATGAACATGGTGGCGCCGTGCTCCCGGCCCAGCCGGGTCAGGGCGGCGGCCTCCGCCGCGTCCAGCCGGACGCTCGCCACGTCGCCGCGCCTGGCGGCCCCGGCGGTGCGCGGCCGGTCGACCGGCAGGTCCAGCGGGGTAGGGTCGGCGAGCCTGTCCCGCCAGTAGGCGAGCAGGTCACCGAGGTCGCGCCCGCGCTGCCAGAGGGCGACGTCGCCGAACTGGAGCGGGACCGCGGGCAGGGGGGTGGCCCCGGAGTACAGCCGCGACACCTCGTCGAAGATGAGGTTGAGCGACCAGCCGTCACCGAGGATGTGGTGGAGCACGACGCACAGGACGTGGTCGTCCTCGGCGATCCTGATCAGGGTGACGCGCAGGGGCGGCCTGGCGCCCAGCTCCAAGGGCGCGTTGGTCAGGGCCGCGACCAGCTCCGGCGCCCCGGCCTCGCCCGCCGCGTCCATCTCCTCGACGGTCACGGGCCCCGGCGGGTCGACGACCACGACCGGCACGCCGTCCACCTCGGGGAAGCGGGTGCGCAGGCTCTCGTGCCTGGCGACCGTCCCGGCCAGTGCCCCGGCGAGCGCCTCCCGGTCCAGCGGCCCGCGCATCCGCCTGACCAGGCACATGTTGTACGACGCGTCGTCCGGGTCGAGCCGGTTGAGGAACCAGAGCCGCTCCTGGCCGAAGGAGAGCGGCGGGACGGTTCCCTCGGGCCTCGGCCGCGGTCCGTCGCTCCTGTCACCGGACGCGGTGGCGATCAGTTCCGCCAGGCCGGCGACCGTCGGCCGCATGAACACCTCACGGACGGGCACCTCCGTCCCGGACAGCGCCGTCAGCCGCGCGGTGACCATGGTGGCCAGCAGCGAGTGCCCGCCGAGGGCGAAGAAGTCGTCGTACGCCCCGACCTCCGCCGTCCCGAGCACCTCGGCGAAGACCTGCGCGACCATCCGCTCGCCCGGGGTGCGGGGAGCGATCGCGTCCCGGGAGGGCGCCGCCGCGTCCACGTCGGGGAGCGCGTTGCGGTCGACCTTCCCGTTGGGGGTCAGCGGCAACGCCTCCACCTCGACGAACACGCTGGGCACCATGTAGCCGGGCAGCTCGCGCGCGGCGTGCTCCCCGAGACCGTCGAGCGCTCCCGCGTTCCCCGTGCGCTCCGTTTCCGCGCCGTCCGGCGCGGCGGGTAGAGCGGGTAGCGCGGGTACGGCGAAGGCCACGAGCCGGTCCCCGCGCACCGCGACGACCGCCTGCCGCACGCCGGGGTGGGCGTCCAGCACGGCCTCGATCTCGCCCAGCTCGATGCGGTGGCCCCGCAGCTTGACCTGGTTGTCGGTCCGGCCGAGGAACTCCAGGGTGCCGTCGTTGCGGAGGCGGACGCGGTCTCCCGTCCGGTAGTGCCGCGAACCCCCGGGGCCGGGGACGAAGCGCTCCGCGGTCAGGGCGGGGCGGCCGAGGTAGCCGGTGGCGACCCCCTCGCCGCCGATGAGCAGCTCCCCGGCCACCCCGATCGGGCACGGCCCGCCGCCGGGGTCGGCGACGTGGACGACGGTGTTGGCGATCGGGCGGCCGATGACGATCTCGCCGGGGTTCTCGGGAACGTCCCAGGCCGTGGACCAGATGGTGGTCTCGGTCGGGCCGTAGACGTTGACGAGCCGGTCGACGCGGGGACGCAGCTCGCGGGCCAGCCGGGGGGCGAGGTGCTCGCCGCCGGTCAGGCCCACCACGCGCGGCAGGTCCCCGGCGAGCAGGACCCGCCACCCCGAGGGCGTCGCCTGGACGTGGGTCACGCCCTCGTCCCCGACGAGACGCGCGAGCCGCACCCCGTCGCGGGCCGTCTCCGCGTCGGCGACGACCACCCGCCCGCCCGTCACCAGCGGCAGGTAGAGCTCCAGGGCGGAGATGTCGAACGACAGCGAGGTCAGCGCCAGCCACACGTCCCGCGGCGAGGAACGCACCAGGTCGCGCATCGCCAGCAGGAAGTTGGTCAGCGCCCGGTGGGGCACCACCACTCCCTTCGGCCGCCCGGTGGACCCCGAGGTGTAGAGCACGTACGCGGTGTCGCCGGGAAGCGGCCGCGCGGGCGCGACGGGGACCGCCGCGCCGGTCACCGTACCGGTCACCGGGGGGAGGTCGTCGAGGCCGGTCAGGACCAGTGCCGCCGCGGAGTCCTCGATCACGTACGAGACGCGCGCCTCCGGGTAGTCGGGGTCGACGGGAAGGTAGGCCGCGCCGCTCATCGTCACGCCCAGCAGGGCGACGAGCATGTCGGCGCCGCGCTCCATCCGGACCGCGACCAGCGAGCCGCGCCCGATCCCGGCCGCGCCCAGCCGCCCGGCCAGCTCGGTCGCCCGCCCGGCCAGCTCCGCGTACGTCAGCTCCTCCGCGTCGGGTCCGCCGGCCCGCGCGCTCGCCGGTGCGGGCCCGGCCGGGGAGACGCCACGGGCGGGCGCGGCGCGTACCGCGACCGCGTCGGGGGTCGCCGCGACCTGGTCGAGCAGCAGGTCGACGAGGGTGACCTCGGGCAGCTCGGCCGCGGTGTCGTTCCACTCCTCCAGCAGGCCGAGTTCCGCGTCCGGCAGCATCCGCAGCGAGCTCACCGGGGAGCCGGGGCTCGCCACGACGGCCGCGAGCAACTCCTGGAAGCGGGCGACCATCCGCTCCACGGTCTCGCGGTCGAACAGCTCGGTGCTGTAGATGGCGGTGCCGTGCAGGGCGCCGTCGTCGCCGGGGTAGAGGTCCACCGACAGGTCGAGCCGGGCACGGGCCCAGCCGTTGGGGAAGTGCCCGGCTTCGAGGCCGGGCAGGGGATCGGCCAGCTCACCGTGGGTGTGGAAGGCGAACAGCGTCTGGAACAGGGGTGTGCGGCTCAGGTCCCGCTCCACGTCGAGGTTCACCACGAGGCGCTCGAAGGGGACGTCCTGCCGCGAGAGCCCGTCCAGCACGACCCTGCGGGTGCGCTTGAGCAGCTCCTCGAAGGTGGGGTCGCCGGACACGTCGCAGCGCAGGGCCAGCGTGGTCGAGAGGAAACCGATCATGGTCTCCAGCTCGGTGCTGCCGCGACCGGCCGAGGGGGTGCCCACGCAGAAGTCGGTCTGGCCGGTGTGCCGGTGCATCAGGATCTGGTAGGCGGAGAGCAGCACCATGAACGGCGTGCACCGGGCGCTGCGGGCGAGGGCGCCGATCGAGGCGGCCACGTCGGGCGCGATCCGGAACTCGACCTCGGCGCCCGCGCCGGTCCGCCGGGCGGGACGCGGCCGGTCGGCCGGGAGCTCCAGGGGAGGCACCCCGGCCAGCCGCTCGGTCCACCAGCGGAGCTCGGAGTCCGCGGGGCGCAGGGCGCGCGCGTACTCGCCGTACTGCAGGGGCAGCTCGGGCAGCGGGGCGGTGCCCCTGCTCCCGTAGTGGGTGGCGACCTCGGAACGGAGCACGTTCAGCGACCAGCCGTCACCGTTGATGTGGTGCAGGACGACGCAGAGCACGTGGTCGGCGGGGCCGAGCTCGATCAGCGAGACGCGGAACGGCGGTGCGGCGGCCAGGTCGAAGGCCGTGTTGGTGAGCGCCGCGACCAGGGCCGCGACCTCCTGCTCGCCCTGGGCGGTGAGCCGCTCGACCGTCACCGGCGAGGGCGGCTCGACGATCGCCACGGGCTCCCCGGCCACTTCAGGAAACCGGGTCCGCAGGCTCTCGTGCCGTGCCGCCACGGCGGTGAAAGCGGCCTCCAGGGCGATCTTGTCAAGGAGACCTTTCAACCTGTAAACATAGGATGTGTTGTAGGCCGAGTCGCCCGGATCGAGCCGATGGAGGAACCAAAGCCGCTGCTGGCCGTACGACAGGGGGTATTCCGTCCCCGGCTGTCCGGTTGGAACGGTCTCCGGTGGGAACACGCAGGGCTCCTTTGTCGGACGCGGGCCCGGTAGTTCACGTAATCGCGTTGGAGGTTAGTGCGCAAAAGGCCCGCTCTGTGCATATTTGACCAGTTGGGCGGGCATCGGGAAGGGTCTCTTTCTGGAAAGAAACCTTTCAGTTAGTTCTGCGGTCGTCAGTGTTACACCTTCGTCCTGAGGGCGCAAGGGTCACTTTCGCGCGGGTTTTGTTGCCTCTGTGAACCCCTCCCCAAAGTCTTGCGCGACCCTTACGATCATGTAAGACTGGCGCTCGATTTTAAATAGTAAAGATTCTTTCCTGTAGTGCCTTTGGTGCTCGCACACACCGAAGGCGCATACATCCGATCTTTAGTGGGAGGTTCACTTGGTGAACCTGACCGTCCCCCAACTGCTCAGAGACCGGGCCCTCGCCGACCCCGACGGGGTCGCGCTGATCGTGCACGGCTCGGCTCAGCTCACCTACGGCCAGTGGCACGAGCGGTCCGCCGCGCTCGCGAACAGCCTGGTCACGCGAGGTGTCACCCGGGGCGACCGGGTGGGCCTGGTGTTCGGGGCCGCGGACTGGGCGGACTACGCCGTGGCGTTCTGCGGGGTCCTGGCGGCCGGAGCGGTGGCCGTACCGCTCTCCGACCGCCTCACGCTCGATGACCTGCGCTTCATGCTGGAGAACTGCCGCGCGACCGGAGTCGTCCACGCCGCGGGCCTCGCCGTGCCCGGGGTCGGCTGGAGCGCCACGGTCGACGGTCTGGACGCCGAAACCTCCTATGAGAAGGCCGATATCGCGCCTCCGGAGCCCGGGGATCTCGCCCAGATCCTCTACACCTCCGGTACGACCGGCCGCCCCAAGGGGGTCTCGGCCACCCATGCCAATCTGGCCTACGGCTGCGGTGCCAAGCGCCGCCCGTTCGCGCACTCCCGGCATCTCGTCCACGCCTTCCCGATCGGGACCAACGCCGGGCAGGCGATGCTGGTCAACGCGCTCGACGCCCGGCCGGCCGTCGTGACGCTGCCGCGCTTCACCCCGGCCCGCTTCGCCTCGCTGATCGAGTCGTACCGTGCGGGGACGGTCTTCCTGGTCCCCGCCATGGCCATCGAGCTGATCAACGCGGGGGTGGCGGACCGGCACGACCTGTCCAGCGTGCTGCTGCTCGGCTCGGCCGCCGCGCCGCTGCCCTCGGCCGTCGCCCAGGCGCTGACCACGGCCTTTCCCAACGCGACGATCACCAACTACTACACCTCGACCGAGGCCGCCCCGGCTCAGACGATCATGATGTTCGACCCGGACCGGCCGGGAAGCGTCGGCCGCGCCATCGCCGGGGGACGGGTCAGGATCGCCACCGCGGAGGGGGAGCCGCTGGCGCCGGGGGAGACCGGGGAGGTATGGATGCGGTCCCCCGCGGCGCCGCGCGCCTACTACGGCGACCCTGACAGCGGGACCTTCCGCGACGGCTGGGTGCGGATGGGCGACCTCGGCTACATCGACGCCGAGGGTTACCTCTACCTCGTCGACCGTGAGAGCGACGTGGTGAAGTCGGGGGCCTTCAAGGTCTCCACGATCCACGTCGAGGAGGTCGTCTACCAGCACCCGGCCGTGATCGAGGCCGCCGCGTTCGGGGTCCCCCACCCCGTGCTCGGAACCGTCGTCACCGTGGCCCTCGTCACCAGGGAACCCCTCGCGCCCGAGGACCTGCGGATCTTCCTCAAGGACCGCCTGGCCCCGCACGAGCTGCCCGCGCACGTCGTCACGGTCGACGCCCTGCCGCGCAACAACGGCGGCAAGGTCGACAAGAAGGCCCTGCGCCGGACGATGGAGGGCGCGTGATGGCCCGGGTCCCGTCCGAGCCCGTGTCCGCGGGCATGCCGGAGGTCACGTTCACCCAGCAGGGGATGTGGGTGACCGAGCAGACCGTGGGCGGGGGCGCCGCCTATCACATGCCGATACTTCTCCACCTGCGCGGCGACCTGGACACCGGCGCGCTCCTGGCGGCCTGCGCGGCGGTGGTCGCCCGGCACCCGATGCTGGGCAGCGTGGTGGCGGAGGTGGACAACGAGCTGAGGCTGGTGCCCGGCGCCGAGGTTCCCGTACGCCGGGCGGCGATCTCCTCCGGCTCCTCCGGCTCCCACGACGGCGTCACCGGTGGATCCCCGCCGGACACGCGAGACCTCTCGGAGTCACCGTCCGGGAACGCCGAGAACGCCGAGAACGGTGAGAGCGCCGGGAACGGTGAGAGCGGTGAGCGGTACGGGCGGGCCGTGCGGGAGGAGATCCTGCGCGCGTTCGACCTGGAGAAGGGCCCGCTGGCCAGGTTCACCCTGTTCGAGGTCGGCCCCGGACGGCACCTGCTTCTCTTCGTCGCCCACCACCTGGTCTTCGACGGCCAGTCGAAGGACATCCTGGTGCGCGACCTGGCCGCCTTCTACAACGGTGAGCCGCCGCCCCCGCTGCCCGATATCGACCACGGCCGGGCCGAACGCGACCGGGTGGCCGCCCTGCTTCCCGGCGCGCGGGAGTTCTGGAAGCCCCGCTGGCGAGACCCGGGCGAGACCGTCGTCCTCGGCCGCGCGCTGGAGTCCCGGCGAGCGGGCGAGGGACGGGTGCTGCGGTTCACCGTGGATCCGTCGATCCCGTCCGGCCCGGCTTCCGGTCCGCTCGCGGACCCGCCTTCCGGTCCGGCTTCCGACCTGTTGAACACGCCACCTCCCGGCCTGACCCGGTTCGAGGTGCTGCTCGCCGCGCTGCACACCCTGCTCCTCGGCTACGGCAACACCGCGGTGACCACCGCCGTCGACCTGTCGACCCGGCCCCCCGAGGCCGCCGGGCACATCGGCCTGTTCGTCAACGAGCTCCCGGTCGCCTCCAGCCCGTCCCCGGAGGCGACCTTCCGCGAGTTCGCCACCGCGCTGCGCGCCGAGCTGAGGGAGGTCTACCGGTTCCGCCAGGTACCGCTCTCCCGGGCGATGCCCCGCCTCCGGCCGCACGCCGCGCTGGTCCCCGTCTCCGTCAGCTACCGCACCCGCCGCGACGCGGACCCGGTGTTCGCCGGGCTCGACGCGTCGGTGGAGTGGACCGTCTTCAACCACGCGGTACGCGGCGCGCTGCACCTGCAGTGCGTGGACGGCCCCGGCGGGCTGGAGATCAGCCTGCGTCACGACCCCGAGACGGTGCCCGACGCCGCCCGGGTGGCCGACGACCTGCGTCTCCTTCTGGAACGCGCCACTCACGACCCCGACCTGTCACTGCACGAAATTCTGGAGAACGAGATGGGTTCCGTCACCACGCTGACCGACCAGGTGCGCGAGATCTGGGAAGAGGTACTGGGCATCTCGCCGATCGCCGATGACGACGACATCTTCGATCTGGGCGGCCACTCCCTGACCATCACGCAGATCATCGCCCGCATGCGCAAGCGCCTGGACGTCGAGGTCTCGCTGGACGCCTTCTTCGACAACCCGACGATCGCCGGGATCGTAGATTCTCTCAACGATGACTGAGACCCTCGACGGGCTCCGTCTCTCCCCCCTCGTCGACGACGACCTGGAGCTCCTGCTGCTGGTCAGGCACTTCGAGCTCAAGCTCCTGGAGCTGTACGGCAGGGGCGATCTCAACGGCACCACGCACACCTGCCTGGGCCAGGAGTACGTCCCTGTCGCGCTGCGATCCCTGCTCGGCCCGGCCGACCACGTCTTCAGCAACCATCGGGGACACGGCCACTACCTGGCCAGGTTCCGCGACCCGCACGGCCTGCTCGCCGAGATCATGGGCAGGGAGGGCGCGGTCTGCGGAGGCGTCGGCGGCAGCCAGCACATCCACCGCGACCGCTACATGTCCACCGGCGTGCAGGGCGAGAGCATGCCGGTCGCCGCCGGTGTCGCGCTCCACCTCAAGCGCTCCGAGCCCGGCACCCTGGCCTGCGTCCACATCGGCGACGGCACCTGGGGAGAGGGCGCGGTCTACGAGGCGCTGAACCTCGCCGCGCTCTGGCGGCTCCCGCTGCTCGTCGTGGTGGAGAACAACGGCATCGCCCAGTCCACCCCGACCTCCTCGCAGATGGCCGGTACGGTGGCCGGCCGGGCGGCGGCCTTCGGCATCCCGCACCGGCTGGTCGTCTCCATCGACGTCAACGAGATCCGCCTCTCGCTGGAACGCGAGATCGCGCGGGTGCGCGAGGGGCAGCCGCTGGTGGTCGAGTTCGTCACCCACCGCCTCGGGCCGCACAGCAAGGGCGACGACATCCGCCCGGCCGAGGTCGTACGGGCCGCCAGGGACAACGACTGGTACACCCGTTACGCCCACGACCATCCCGAGCAGTTCTACCGGCTCGACGGTGCCGTCAAGGCGCAGGTCGAGGCCGTCGTCGACGAGGTGGCCGCGCGCCCGCCCTCCCGCTGGGAGGGACCGTGCGCGTAGCGGAGAACCTCAACGCGGCCCTGCACGGGCTGCTGGACGACGACCCCACCGCCTACATGCTCGGCGAGGACATCCTCGACCCGTACGGCGGCGCCTTCAAGGTCACCAAGGGGCTGTCCACCCGCTTCCCCGAGCGTGTGATCGGCACCCCGATCAGCGAGGGCGCGCTGACCGGTGTCGCGGCGGGACTGGCGCTCACCGGCAACACGGCCGTGGCCGAGATCATGTTCGGCGACTTCGTGGCGCTCGCCTTCGACCAGCTCTGCAACTTCGCGAGCAAGTCGGTGTCGATGTACGGCAAGCGGCTGCCGCTGCGGATGGTGGTGCGCTGCCCGACCGGTGGCGGCCGGGGTTACGGGCCCACGCACAGCCAGAGCCTGCAGAAGCACTTCGTCGGCATGCCGGGGCTGTCGCTGTACGAGATGTCCCCCTTCCACGACAACCGCGCGGCGTTCGCGGCGATGCTGCAACGGGGCGAGCCGTGCGTGTTCTTCGAGGACAAGGTCCTCTACACCCGGCAGATGGAGCGGGTGGACCCGCTGTTTTTGATGCGCCGCGACGGGGACCTGGCCGTGGTGGACATCCGCGACGCGGGCGACCGCCCGGACTGCGTGGTCATCGCTCCCGGAGGGATGGCCCACCGGGTGCTGGGCGCGATGCGCTCCCTGATGATGGAGGAGGAGATCTCCACCCGGCTGCTGGTCCCCTCCCGGCTCTACCCGCTGGACGCCGACGCGCTGCTGCCCCATCTCGGGGACGTCGTCCTGGTGGCGGAGGAGAGCACCGCCGGAGGCACCTGGGGCAGCGAGGTCGCCCACCTGCTGCACGCCCGCATCTGGGACCGCCTGCGCGGACCCGTCCGCCTCGTCCACTCGCGGGCCTCCGTGATCCCCACCGCCGCGCACCTGGAGAACGAGGTCCTGGTCGGGGAGTCCACGATCCACCACGCCGTACGGGAGGCTCTGCGTGGCTGACATCCACGTCCCCAAGCTCAACAACAACGACACCGAGTACCTGATCGTCGAGTGGCTCGTGGGGAACGGCAAGCCCGTCATCGCCGGGGAGCCGATCGCCGTCCTGGAGACCTCCAAGGCGGCCGACGAGCTGGAGGCGGGGGAGACCGGCTACCTGCACCACGCCGCCGCCCTCGACACCTGGATCGCTCCCGGCGCGCTCCTCGCCCGCGTCACCGCCGAGGCGGCGCCGCCGTCCGCTCCGGTGCCCGATGACGCGCCCGGACCCGTGACCTCCGAGGACGTGCCGGGGCGGGAGGACGTACCGGTGACCGAGCCGGTCGTCACCGCTCCCGCCCGCGCGGCCATGGAGGAGCTCGGCGTCTCCCACGCGGAGGTCGCGTCCCTGGGCCTGGCCGTCATCCGGAGGAACGACGTGGAGGCCCTGGCCTCCCGGCGCACCGGGCGGACGGCCGACGACACGCCGAAAGACGCCCTGGGAGACGCGCGGGACGACGCAACGGGAGACGCGCGGGAGGTCGTGCCGGGAGACGTACTGGAAGACGTGCCGGAACCGGTCGTGGACACGGGCGCGCACCGTCTGTCGCGGGTGCAGCGGGCCGTCGCGCGCGCCGTCACCACCTCGCACTCCACCATCCCCGCCGCGTACACCGTCGTGAAGTTCGAGGTGGGCCCGCTGCTGGAGCGGGCCAGGGGGCTGAGCAGGGAGGTGCGCAGGCCGGTCGGCCTGGCGGAGCTGTTCGTCCAGGCCGTGGCCGCGCTGCACCCCACGTTCCCGCTGTTCTTCGCCTCCGTCGACGGGGACCGGGCGCGTCCGGCCGACGCCCCGCGCGTCGGTGTCACGTTCGACATGGGCGAGGGACTGTACGTGCCGGTCGTCCACGACACCGGGTCGCTCAAGGCCATCGCCGACGCGCTCATGCGCTACCGGCTCGCCGCCACCGAGGGCGACTTCCGCGAGAAGGACCTCACCGGTGCCAACATCGCCGTCACCCTGCACACCGACGCCGACGTCATTCTCGCGATCCCCCTCATCTTCCCCGGTACGGTCTGCGCCCTCGCGATCACCTCGCCGCAGCCCGAACTGGTACTCGCCGAGGACGGCGCGGTGACCGCGAGGACCGTCGCCAACATCGGCCTCGCCTACGACCATCGGCTGATCAACGGCCGGGACGCCGCGATCTTCCTGGCGGCCCTCCGGATGGAGTTACAAGCGTGACCGAGACAACGCTGTCGGACGCCAAGAAGGCGCTGCTCGCCAAACGGCTCAAGAGCCGGGGGGAGTCACGGGCCGCCGTCGCCCGCCGCGCCCCGGGAACCGTCCCACCCCTGTCGCACGCCCAGGAACGCCTGTGGTTCCTCGAGCAGTACCGGCCGGGCACCACCGTCTACACCGTCCCCGTCGCGGTGCGCCTGCGCGGGCACCTGGACGCCGACGCGCTGCGCCGGGCGCTGGACGAGATCGTCGCGCGCCACGAGGCCCTGCGGACGCGGTTCCTCACCACCGAGGACGGCACCCCCGAACTGGTCATCGACGAGCCGGGGCCCGCCGCGCTGCGCGTCGTCGAGGCGGCCGGCGTGGACGCCGCGATCGAGCTGCTCGACGCCGACCTCGCCGTCCCGTTCGACCTGGAGCGCGGCCCGCTCCTCCGCACCGTGCTGGCACGGATCGCGCCCGAGGACCACGTCCTCCTCATCGCCGCCCACCACACCGTCATCGACGGCTGGTCCAGCGACCTGCTCATCCGCGAGCTGCTCGCCCTGCACGACGGCGCCATCCCGCCGTCCGCGCCGGTCGGCTACGGCGACTACGCCCTGTGGCAGCGGGGCCGCGACCACCGCCGCGAGATCGACCACTGGCGCGACCGGCTCGCCGGGCTGCCCGCCATCGAGCTGCCCACCGACAGGCCGCGCCCCGCCGAGCAGCGCCACGAGGGAGCCGCCCTCGACGTCCGGGTGGACGCCGACCTCACCCGGCGGCTGGCCGAGCTGGGCGCCGCGGCCGGTGCCACGCCGTACATGACACTGCTGGCCGCCTTCCAGGTCCTGCTGGCCCGCTACTCGGGGCAGGCGGACTTCGCAGTCGGCTCCCCGGTCGCGGGGCGTGGACTGCCCGAGCTGGACGGGGTCGTCGGCATGTTCGTCAACACCCTGGTCCTGCGCGCCGACCTGGCCGACGACCCGTCGTTCACCACCTTCCTGGCCCGGACGCGCGAGACCGCGCTGGACGCCTACGCGCACCAGGAGCTCCCGTTCGACCAGCTGGTCAACGAGCTGAACGTGGTCCGCGACGTGAGCCGGTCGCCGCTCGCGCAGGTCACGTTCGCGCTGCAGAACTTCAAGGCGGGCGAGGAGGACGGGCGCGTCTCCTACCTCACGCTCCCGGCCAGGACCACCCGCTTCGACCTCGGCCTCTATTTGTTCGAGAGCCCGGACGGGCTGGTCGGCCACATCTCCTACAGCACCGCCCTGTTCGATCCGGAGACCGTGGAGCTGCTGGCGGCGCGCTTCGAGACGCTGCTGCGCTCGATCGTGGCGGCCCCGGGCACGCGGGTGGGGGAGCTGTCGCTGCTCTCCGACGACGAGCGGGAGAGGGTCCTGGGCTTCGGTTCGGGACCCGCCCCGCGGCCGTCCGGCCACGACCTGCTGCACGACCTCGTCACCGCGCAGGCCGCGCTGACCCCCGGTGCGACGGCCGTGGTCCACGAGGGCTCGCCCGCCTCGGGGACGACGCCCGCGGCACGCGGCGGCTCCGGTTCGCGTACGGCGCCCGCGGCGAGCGGCGGTTCGCGTACGGCGCCCGCAGCCGGTGGCGGCTCGCTGACGTACGCCGAGCTCGACGAGCGCTCCACCAGGATCGCCGCCCTGCTGAGGAACCGTCACGGCGTGGGCCCCGACACCAGGGTGGGGGTCTTCCTCGAACAGTCCACCGACCTGGCGGCGGCCGTCATCGGGGTGCTGAAGGCCGGTGGCGCCTACGTGCCCCTCGACCCCAAGCAGCCCCGCGACCGGCTGGCGTACATGCTCGCCGACGCCGGGGCCGTCGCCGTCCTGACCACCTCCGCCCTGCGCGACCTGCTTCCCGACGTCCCCGAGGCGCCGGTGATCCGCCTGGACTCCGAGGCGCTGGACGAGACGGGGTTCGAGCCCCCCGAGGTCTCCCCAGGCCACCTCGCGTACGTGATCTACACCTCGGGGACCACCGGGCGGCCGAAGGGCGTCGGGGTGCAGCACCGGCAGGTGCTCAACTATCTGGCCGGGGTCGGGGAGCGCTTCGAGGTCGAACCCGGCGCGGTCTACACGCTGCTGCAGTCGCTCTCGTTCGACTTCGGGGTGACGATCTTCTACCTGTCGCTCATGACCGGCGGAGAGCTGCACCTGGCCGATCCCCAGGCTCCCGCCGAGGAGCTCGCCGGGCTGCTGAGCGGCACCGACTACCTGAAGATGACCCCCTCCCACCTCGCCTCGCTGCTCGCCGCGGTCGACGATCCCGCCGAACTGCTCCCGCGCAAGCTCCTCGTCCTCGGCGGCGAGGCGTCCAGGTGGAGCTGGGCCCGCGAGCTGACCGCGCACACCACGGTCGTCAACCACTACGGCCCCACCGAGGCCACGGTCGGCATCTCCACCCACGCCGTCACCGGCGAGCACGAGCGGGCGCTGAACCTGCCGATCGGCAGGCCGCTGCCCGGCGCCGCGGTCTACGTGCTCGACGAGCACCTGAGGCTGGTCCCGCCCGGCATGACCGGTGAGATCTACCTCGGCGGCGACCGGCTCGCCCGCGGATACCTCGGACGGCCCGGCCTGACGGCCGAGAAGTTCCTGCCCGACCCGTACGGAGGGCCCGGCGCCCGCATGTACCGGACCGGCGACCTCGGCCGGTGGCTGCCCTCCGGCGACCTGTGCTTCCTCGGCCGCCGCGACCTGCAGGTCAAGGTCAGGGGCTACCGGGTGGAGCTGTCGGAGATCGAGTCGGTGCTCGCCGGCCAGCGGGGAATCGCCCACGCCGTCGTCGAGCTGCGCGCGGACCGGCTGGTCGCGTACGTGGTCGGCGAGGTCGGCGGAGAGCAGATCAGCGTCAGCGAGCTGCGGGCGCGGCTCGGCGAGCGTCTCCCCGAGTACATGATTCCCGGGCGGTTCGTCTGGCTGGACGAGCTGCCCCTGAAGTCGCACGGCAAGGTCGACCGGGCCAGGCTGCCCGAACCTGACGAGGCGCGCCCCGACCAGGAGGCCGGGTTCGTCCCGCCGGAGACGCCCCTCGAAGAGGCGATCGCGGCGGTGTGGGCGAAGGTGCTCGGACTGGTCCAGGTCGGCGTGCTGGACGACTTCTTCGACCTGGGCGGTCATTCGCTGCTCGCCGCGCAGGTGGTCGCCCGCCTTCGGAAAGCCATTCCTGAAGGCGGGCGCCAGGTCACGATCCTGGACCTGTTCAAGAACCGGACCGTCCGCGAGCTCGCGCGGCTCGTCGAGACGGCCGACGACGGCCCGCGCATGCTCCTGCACCGGCTCACCCCGGCCCGCGCGGCCACCTCGACCCTGGTCTGCGTGCCGTACGGCGGCGGCAGCGCGGCCATCTACCAGCCGCTGGCCGACACGCTGCCCCAGAACTGGGCGCTGCACGCGGTCGCCGTCCCCGGCCAGGAGATGGGCCTGGTCGAGGAGACCCGGCCGGTGGCGGAGGTCGCGCAGGGCTGCGTGGAGGAGATCCTCAAGGAGGTCCGCGGCCCGCTCGCGCTGTACGGGCACTGCGGGCTCGGCGTCATGCTGACCGTGGAGATCGCCCGCCGCCTGGAGGCCGCGGGCCGCCCGGTCGAGGCGATCTATCTCGGCGGCATCTTCCCCTTCGCGCGTCCCACCTCGGTGCTGGCCAAGCTGTCGAACCTGACCGACCGCCTCCGCAGCGACCAGGTCTGGGCCAACGCCTTGCAGGCCGCCGGTCTCGACGTGGAGGACCTGGAACGCGACCAGCTCAAGCTGATGATCGACAACCGTCGCAAGGGCACCAAGGAGGCGGAACGCTACTTCACCCGCCTCTTCGAGGAGGGCGTCGAGCCGCTCAGGGCACCGATCATCTCCGTGGCGGGCGACCGCGACCCGGCCACCGAGTTCTACCAGGAGCGCTACCGCGAGTGGCATCTCCTGACGGGCTCCACGGCCGTGGTCGTCCTCGACGAGGCCGGGCACTTTTTCCTGAAATATCGGGCGGAAGAGCTCGCCACCATCGTCACCGGCACCCACCGGGCCATCGCCTCCGGCGACACGGCCAAGCTGGCCCGTACCGACCGGTCCACCTGGTGGCTCGGCGGCGTCTCCACCCAGGACGCCGTCACGGACCCGGCCTCCACGGAAACCGTTCGGACACCGGACGCGCCCGTTCTCGCCGATCCGGGCACCGGCGGCGCGCCACCGGAGACGGGACACCCGGTCGCCACGGACCCCCCGGCGCGGTCAGGCCCTCCGCCGAGCATGAAGCGGTTCGCCGCCGTGGCGGCCGGACAGCTCGTCTCGATCGTCGGGTCGTCGCTGACCGAGTTCGCCATCCCGCTGTGGATCTACATCACCACCGGCTCGCTGCCCATGATGGCCCTGTTCTCCGTCCTCGCGCTGGTCCCCGGCATGCTGGTGTCCCCCCTGGCCGGTGCTCTCGTGGACCGTCACGACCGGCGCAAGGTCATGCTCGCCGGAGACATCGGCGCGTTCGGCACCCAGCTGGCACTGGGCGTCCTGCTGTGGACCGGCAACCTGCAGATCTGGCACATCTACCCGCTCCTGGTGCTGCTGTCGGTCGCGCTGACCTTCCAGCGCCTCGCCTACAACTCCGCCATCCCGCAACTGGTCCCCAAGCGCTTCCTCGGCCACGCCAACGGCGTGGTCCAGATGGTCACCGGTACCGCCCAGCTGGTCGTCCCGCTGGGCGCGGTCGGCCTGTTGACCGTGATCGGGCTGGAGGGCATCCTCGTCCTGGACGTCGTCTCGTACGTCTTCGCGATCGGGGTGCTGCTGTTCGTCCGCTTCCCGAAGACCATGGCGTGGAAGCGCAGGGAGTCACTGGTCGCCGAGATGGTCGAGGGCTGGAAGTTCTCCTGGGGCAACCGGGGCTTCCGCGGCATGCTGTTCTTCTTCGCGGTGCTGAACATCTTCCTGTCCCCGCTGTTCCTGCTCATCTCGCCGCTGGTCCTGGGCTTCGCCACGCTGGAGGACGTCGGCCGGATCTCCTTCTTCGGCGGCCTCGGCGTCTTCCTCGGCGGCCTGACCATGACCGTCTGGGGAGGACCGCGACGGCACCGGCTGCGCGGAGTCATGCTCTCCACCCTCGTCCTGAGCCTCTTCTGCCTGGTCACCGGCCTGCAGCAGAACCTGATCCTGATCGCGGTCGGCGCCTTCGGGATGTCGTTCTGGCTGACCATGCTCAACGGCGTCTACGCCACGATCATCCAGGTCAAGGTGCCGCAACGCTTCCACGGCCGCGTCATCGCGCTCAACACGCTCATCGCCTGGTCCACCCTGCCGATCGGCTTCGGCCTGGTCGCCCCGTACGGCAGCACGCTGTTCGAACCGCTGCTGCTCCCCGGGGGACCGCTGGCCGATACGGTCGGCGCCGTGCTCGGCACCGGCGAGGGCCGGGGCGTCGGCCTGATGTACGTGCTGTTCGCCGTCGCCATCGCGGTCACGGCACTGGTCGCGATGCGGACCCGCACGCTGTCCAGGTTCGACGTGGACGTCCCCGACGCGCTCCCGGACGACCTGGTCGGCTTCCAGGCCATCCAGAGGCGCCAGGAGCGCGAGCGTCAGGAGCGCGACGAGCCGGTCGCGGAGGTGATCTCGATCCGGAGATGACCTCGTCCTGACCGGCCGAACTCCGGGGCACCGGCTCCCTCCCGGCGATCCGCCCGGAAGGGCCGGGGAGAACGAGGTGGAGAGAACACGGGCGGGGCGCGGCCGGTGGCCGCACCCCGTCTTCTCGCGTCTGTCCGGCTACGCGCCTGGCATCAGGGGCGGTACGCCCAGCCACCGGGGGCGAAGTCCTCCCAGTGGTAGAAGTCCCAGTAGTAGCCGCCGTTGACCTGCGCGAGCTGGCTCTCGTCCAGCTCGGTGCCGATCTCGGACAGCGCGGACAGCTCCGGCTTGGCCTTTGCCATGGTTGTTTCCCCTTTTTCGATCTAACAACATGGCCAATGTGCCAATCCCCGGTTGCGAACCAGTGGTGGGTGGCTGCAACCCCCGCCGGTCACCCGCCGATGCGGGCGGGACCGGACGACGCGTCACGGCGCTCTAGGCCCGCAGGCGCAGGCCCCTGGGGGTCGGGTGGAACCCGGCGGACTCCAGGGCGGCGCCCAGGGGGGAGTCGTTGATGGCGGTGCCGTCCGCCCGCTCGACGGTCAGCTTGCCCAGAGCGCCGTCGCGCACGGCGAGCGCGAGGGCGTCGACGGCGGGCTGGAGGCGGTCGTCGCCGGAGAAGGACAGCAGGGTCTTGCCGCCGCGCTCGACGTAGAGGGTCAGGTGCCCGTCGACGAGCACGACCAGGGATCCGGCCTTCCTGCCCGGCTTGTGGGACACCTCCCCGGGATGGGCGGGCCACGGCAGGGCCGCCCCGTACGGATTGGCCGGGTCGGCGGCCGCCAGCACCACCGCCCGCCGGGTGTCGTCCTCCGCCCTGTCGGGCTTCCGCGTGCTCCACGGGTCGGGCACCGGTGCCGCGTCAGGGCGTGTGGGCGAGGGAGACGTGGCGCGCATCCGGTCGACGGCACCGGGGAGGGCGAACTGGGCGCCGCCCAGTCCTTCCACGAAGTAACCCCTGCGGCACCGGCCGCTCTCCTCGAAGGCGCGGAGCACCTGGTAGACGGCGGCGAACCCGCCCGGCAGCCGCTCGGCGGTCACCGCGCCCCTGGTCACCACACCGTGCCGCTCCAGCAGCACCTCGGCCTGGGCGTGGGCGCGCTGGGTGGTGTCCTCGGCGAGGGCGGGCAGCGCCCACCAGCGCCCGCCCACCGTGGGCGGGCCGCTCCTGGTCGGCAGCACCGCCCGCCGTCGCCGGGTCGGGGCCGGGCGGTGCGCGGGGCGTCCCGTCCCGAGGACGGCCCGCAGCGGCGCCAGCGTGTCACCGGTGATCCGGCCCGACCACACCAGGTCCCACACGGCGGCGGACAGGGCACGGTCGTCCGGGACGGAACCGGCCAGGAGGGCGCCGACCCGGCCGCCCAGCTCGCGGAAGAAGAGCGCGCCCCCGCCGCCCAGGATCTCCAGCACCGCCTCGTGCACCGGCGTCAGGGTGACGTCGGCGGGGCCGGGCATCAGCAGCGGCGCGGTGTCGGCGAAGTAGAGGGACACCCAGCCGTCACCGCCCGGCAGGGAGCCCTGCCCCGCCCAGATCACCTCGCCGGAGGCCGTCAGCTCGTCCAGGAACGACGGGTCGTATCCGGGCACCCGCGAGGGCAGGATCAGCGTCTCCAGCGCCGACGCGGGCACCGCCGCGCCCTGCAACTGCTCGATCGCGCCCACCAGCGCGTCGATCGGCGGTCTGCCCCGCCGCGGGGAGCCGGCGATGCCGTGCCAGGCGGGCGCGAAGGCGGCCAGGGTCTCCGGGGAGACCGGCTCCACCTCCTTGCGGAGCCTGGCCAGGGACCTGCGGCGCAGCATCCGCAGCACCCCCGCGTCGCACCACTCCTCGCCCCGGCCACCCGGCCTGAACTCCCCGCTCACGACCCGCCCCGAGACGGCCAGGCGGCGCAGCGCGTCGGTGACGACCGCGGTGCCGAGGCCGAACCTGGCCGCGGCGGTGCTCGCGAGGAAGGGGGTGCGCGTACGGGCGTGCCGGGCCAGCAGGTCGCCCAGCGGGTCGTCGACCGGTTCCAGGAACGCGTGCGGCACCCCCACGGGCGGCGGCGCGCCGAGCGCGTCGCGCAGCCGGGCGGCGTCCTCGATCGCCGCCCACCGCTCCTGCCCCGCCACCCGCACCCTGATCGCCCGCCGGGAGCCCTCCAGCGCGGTCAGCCACGCCGGGTCGCCCTCGCGCACGCTGACGTCCTCGGCCACCAGGGGACCGTGGGAGCGGAGCAGGTCGGCCAGGTCCTCGGCGTCGCGCAGCGGCCGGTCCAGCCGGGCCAGCTCCCGCTCGGTGTCGGTGATCACGTCGAGGTCGAGCAGCTCGCGCAGATCCGCCTGGCCCAGCAGCTCGGCCAGCAGGCTCGTGTCGAGCGCGAGCGCCTGGGCGCGGCGCTCGGCCAGCGGGGCGTCCCCCTCGTACATGAACGCGCCGATGTAGTTGAACAGCAGCGACGCCGCGAACGGCGACGCCTTGTCGGTCTCGACCTCCACCAGCCGGACGCGCCGCGCCTCGATGTCGCGCATCAGCCGCACCAGCCCCGGCACGTCGAACACGTCCTGAAGGCACTCGCGCATCGTCTCCAGCACCACGGGGAACGACCCGTAGCGGCCCGCCACGCTCAGCAGGTGCGAGGCGCGCTGCCGCTGCTGCCAGAGCGGCGACCGCCTGCCCGGCACGCGGCGCGGCAGCAGCAGGGACCGCCCCGCGCACTCGCGAAACCGCGCCGCGAACAGCGCCGAGCCGCCCAGCTCCTCGGTGACGATCCGCTCGATCTCGTCCGCGTCGAAGATCGCGACATCGGACGGGGGGTCGGAGAGCGTGTCGGGGATGCGCAGCACGATCCCGTCGTCGGAGTGCACGGCCTGCACGTCGACGCCGTAGCGCTCCCGCAGCCGCCGCCCGATCGCCAGCGCCCACGGCGCGTGCACCCGCGCCCCGTACGGGGAGTGCACCACCACCCGCCAGTCGCCCAACTCGTCGTGGAACCGCTCGACCAGCAACGTCCTGTCGTCCGGCACGTAGCCGGTCGCCTGCCGCTGCTCCGCCAGGTAGGAGAGCAGGTTGGCCGCGGCGAACTCGTCCAGCCCCGCCGCCCTGATCCTCTCCAGGGCCCCTTCGCGCGCCGCGTTCCCCGCTCCCTCGGCCTCCGCTCCCGCCCGTCTGTTTCCCGCTCCCGCGCCTCCCTCTCGCGCGTTTCCCGCCCCTTCGCCTCCCGCCCCCGCGCTTCCCGCCCTCGTTTTCCCCGTTCCCGTTCCCGTCCCCGTGTTCCGGATGCCGCCGCCCCGCGCCTCGGCGTCCGCGCCCGCCGCCGACATCTCGCGAAGGAACGCGCCGATGGCCCTTCCCAGCTCCGCCGGTCGCCCGGCGGTGTCACCGTGCCAGAACGGGAGCTTTCCCGGCTGGCCGGGTGCGGGCGTGACCAGCACCCGATCGGCCGTGATCTCCTCGATCCGCCAGGAGGTCGCGCCCAGCACGAACACGTCCCCGGCCCGCGACTCGTAGACCATCTCCTCGTCCAGCTCGCCCACCCGGGAGGACTTCTCCCCGACCAGGAACACGCCGAACAACCCCCGGTCGGGGATCGTGCCGCCGTTGGTGACCGCCAGCCGCTGGGCTCCGGGGCGCCCTCGCAGGGTGCCGGTCACCC
This sequence comes from Streptosporangium sp. G11, assembly GCF_051192615.1. NCBI lineage: Bacteria > Bacillati > Actinomycetota > Actinomycetes > Streptosporangiales > Streptosporangiaceae > Streptosporangium > Streptosporangium sp. G11. Next base: position 163,390 of record NZ_JBPJUQ010000002.1, on the reverse strand, counting down.
GGTCCCAGACGATGCGCGGCCGCAGCTCGGCGAACTCCTCGCTCGGGTAGCGCCCGGCGAGCATGTCGAGTGTCGCCTCCAGCGCGCTCCTGGGCAGCGTCCGGTAGGGGGCGGCGCGCCGCACGACCCCCTCCAGCTCGTCGACCGTCCACTCGTCCAGCGCGGTCATCGCCACGATCTGCTGGGCGAGCACGTCGAGAGGGTTGCGCGGATAGCGCAGGTCCTCGATCTCCCCGCTCCTCATCCGCTCGGCCACCACGGCCGTCTGGACCAGGTCCCCGCGGTATTTGGGGAAGATCACGCCACGTGAGACGGCCCCCACCTGGTGCCCGGCCCGGCCGATCCGCTGCAGGCCGCTCGCCACGCTCGGCGGCGCCCCGACGCAGGCCACCAGGTCGACCGCGCCCATGTCGATGCCGAGCTCCAGACTGGAGGTCGCGACCACGGCGGGCAGTCGCCCCGACTTGAGCGCCTCCTCGATCTGGGAGCGCTCCTCCTTCGACACCGAACCGTGGTGTGCCCTCACGATCTCCGGGACGACCCCCTTGGCCGCGCCGGCCTGCGCCATCATCGCCGCCGGGGTGGACAGGGAGGCCGGGGGCCTGGGAAACCCCTCGGCCCAGTGCACAGGCTCCGCCTCGGCGCCCTCCCCGGCCGGCTCCTCGCCGTCATCCCGCCGCTCCCACGCCAGCTCGTTGAGGCGGGTGCACAGCCTCTCGGCCAGCCGCCGGGAGTTGGCGAACACGATCGTGGAGCTGTGGCTCCCGATCAGCTCGAACAGCCGCTCCTCCACGTGCGGCCAGATCGACCGCCTGGCCGGGGTCTCGGTCAGCCAGCGGTCGTCGTCGGGGTCGGGCGGGGCGGGAGGCGTGTCGAGCTCGGTCATGTCCTCGATCGGGACGACCACCTCGATCTCGATCTCCTTGTCGGAGGGCGGCTGGACCACGGTCGCCGGGCGTGGCCCGCCCAGGAAGGCGGCCACTTCGCTCACCGGTCGCACGGTCGCCGACAGGCCGATCCGCTGGGCGGGCCGGGGCAGGAGGGAGTCGAGCCGCTCCAGGCTGAGGGCCAGGTGCGCGCCGCGCTTGGTGGCCGCCACCGCGTGCACCTCGTCGACGATGACCGTCTCCACGCCGCGCAACGCCTCGCGGGCCTGGCTGGTGAGCAGCAGGAACAGCGACTCGGGGGTGGTGATCAGGATGTCGGACGGCCTGGTCGCGAACCGGCGCCGCTCCTCGGGGGAGGTGTCGCCCGACCGGATCGCCACCGAGATCTCCGGCACCGGCAGACCCAGCCGTCGCGCGGTCTGCCCCAGCCCGGCCAGCGGCGCCCGGAGGTTGCGCTCGACGTCGACCGCCAGGGCCTTGAGGGGCGACACGTACAGGACCCGGCACCGCCTCACCGGCTCGTCGTCCTTCCGCGAACGCCCTCGCCCGCCCCGGCCGCCCGTGTCACCCGCGGGGCCCGCACCGGAGGCCCCGGCGGCAGGTGGGGAGCCGGGGGCGGAGGCGGCGAGCCGGTCGAGCGACCACAGGAAGGCGGCCAGCGTCTTGCCGGAGCCGGTGGGCGCGACCACCAGGGTGTTGTCACCCCGGGCGATCGCCTCCCACGCCCCCTCCTGCGCGGCGGTCGGCGCGGCGAACGCCCCGGTGAACCAGTCTTTGGTCATCCGGGTGAAGTGATCGAGCGCTCCGCCCGAGCCCGTCGTCTCGCCCATCGTCGCCCCCTAGCTCCCGGTTCGGCCGACCAACCGGGTCACCGCCCATACTGCACGGCCCCACCGACAGAACCCCTCCGCCGCCCGCCGGACGGGAGCGGACGACTCGTGCGTCACCTGCGGATACATGATCCAATGTTCTCGCGGCCGGACCCCGGAAGGCCGCGCCACAGGGGTTTCCGAGGCTTCGCCACCATGACATGACGTCCGGGATAGGTTGGCCCCCTGTCGTCACGGACATGGCTTTGACGAACACGACGCATTGAGTGGTGAGCTAACGGTGAGCATCGACCATCAGGCCATCGAGGCGACACGCGAGCGGATCAAGGCGAAGCACCTCAGGGCGCACCGCCCGCCGAGCAGCGCGAGGGGGCTGCATCACTTCGCACTGATCTCCTCCGACGTCGAGACGACGATCGCGTTCTACCAGGAGCTCCTGGAGTTCCCGCTCACGGAGATCTTCGAGAACCGTGACTACCGAGGGTCGAACCACTTCTTCTTCGACATCGGCAACGGCAACCTCCTCGCCTTCTTCGACTTCCCCGGCCTGGACCTCGGCCCCTACAGGGAGGTCCTCGGCGGGCTCCACCACGTCGCCATCTCCGTCGACCCCTCCACCTGGGAGCGACTGCGGGGCAAGCTGGAGGCGGCGGGCGTGCCGCACCAGGTCGAGAGCGGCGCGTCCATTTACTTCGCCGACCCCGACGGGGCCCGCCTGGAACTGCTCGCCGACCCCCTCGGCGAGATGTACGGCTCCCGCGTGCTCTGACGGCCCCGTACCTCCTCCCCGGCCGTCCGCGCCCTCGTCCGTCTTCCGTCCCCGTTCCCCTCGGGCCGGGGCCGGGACGCGGGCGGCTCGCGGCCCTGCGGCGTGCCGGGACGGGCCACGGCACGCCGGAGTGGACCCATACTGGGGGCATGCGCCTGTCGGACTTCTGGATGCGGATGAAGACGCACTTCGGCGACCCGTACGCCGAGTCGTGGGCCCGCGACTACGTCATCGCCGATCTCGGCGGCCGGACCGTGATCCAGGCGCTGGCCGAGGGTGTTGGGGCCAAGGAGGTCTGGCGCGCCGTGTGCGGGGTGACCGACGTCGCGCCCAGGCTCCGCTGAGGGCCGGGAAGCCTGAGGAACCCGAGGAACAGGTGAGAGCCCGCAGGCCCGGGAAGGCCGGCGGGCTCTCCGAGAGGTGAGCGAGGACCGGGGCCGGGGAGGGTCCGGCCGGTCAGGACGGCTCGGGGAGCGGGGCGAGGATCTTCTCCACCGAGTCGGCCGCGTGCGCGGGATCGTCGGCGCTCTCCTCGCCGTCCGGTGACCACAGGAACAGCCAGCCGTCCCTGACCGGGGTGGCGAAGACGATGGTCTGGCGGTGACTGTCCGGATGCCACACCCACAGCACCGGGGTGGCGCCCCCGAGGGTGCGGCTCACCAGTCCTCGTTGTCGCAGTTCGGCGGCCAGGGAATCGAGATGGGCTAGGCGTTGCTGCGTGAACGCGTTGGGCACGTCGGGCACCTCGGGTCGTTTCCCCTCAGGATCACCCCAGGTCAGCCCGGTTACAACAGGTCCAAGACAATTCTCGGAAATGTCGCCTCCCGGATGGGGTCCGCACTCCCGGGGCCGTGACCCGCCGTCCGTGTCCGTCCGCATCCGTTCGTTCGCATCCGTCCGTGCGGAGCCGTGCCGGGTCGTGCGCGGGGGAGCTTCGCGGCGGTTCGCGACTCCCGTAACGTGTGGGTGCCAACGGGCGGCGATCGAACAGTCGTTCGGCTATATTGAACAGGCCGTCACTCCTGGCGTGCCCTCCCGAAATTGTCGGCGGCACCCCGTAGCTTTCTGGCAACCGATCCAACCCGCGACCCTTCAGGGGGCTCCCATGGCAGCTAACGACCGCGAGAAGGCGCTTGAGACCGCACTCGCTCAGATCGAGCGGCAGTTCGGCAAGGGCTCCGTCATGCGTCTGGGCGATGAGGTCCGTGCGCCCATCGAAGTGATCCCGACCGGCTCCATCGCGCTCGACGTGGCCCTCGGCATCGGCGGCTTCCCCCGCGGCCGCGTCGTCGAGGTCTACGGTCCCGAGTCCTCGGGCAAGACCACGGTCGCCCTGCACGCGGTGGCCAACGCCCAGCGCGGCGGCGGCATCGCCGCGTTCATCGACGCCGAGCACGCGCTCGACCCGGAGTACGCCCAGAAGCTGGGCGTCGACACCGACGCGCTGCTCGTCTCCCAGCCCGACACCGGGGAGCAGGCGCTGGAGATCGCCGACATGCTGATCCGGTCCGGCGCCGTCGACCTGCTGGTCATCGACTCGGTCGCGGCCCTGGTGCCCAAGGCCGAGATCGAGGGCGAGATGGGCGACAGCCACGTCGGTCTCCAGGCCCGCCTGATGTCCCAGGCGCTGCGCAAGATCGCCGGCGCGCTCAACAACACCGGCACCACCGCGATCTTCATCAACCAGCTTCGCGAGAAGATCGGCGTCATGTTCGGCTCGCCCGAGACCACGACCGGTGGAAAGGCGCTGAAGTTCTACGCCTCGGTCCGCCTCGACATCCGCCGCATCGAGACGCTGAAGGACGGCACCGACGCCGTCGGCAACCGCACCCGGGTGAAGGTCGTCAAGAACAAGATGGCCCCGCCCTTCCGCGTGGCCGACTTCGACATCCTCTACGGCGTCGGCATCTCCCGCGAGGGTGGCCTGATCGACATGGGCGTCGAGCACGGCTTCGTCCGCAAGTCCGGTGCCTGGTACACCTACGAGGGTGACCAGCTCGGCCAGGGCAAGGAGAACGCGCGAAACTTCCTCAAGAGCCACCCGGACATGGCGAACGAGATCGAGAAGAAGATCAAGGAGAAGCTCGGCGTCGGCCCGCGCGTCGACAACCCGGCCGCCTCGTCTCCCGCCCCCGCGGCTTCGGCCCCGGCCGCCGCGGCAGGTCGCGCGTCCACCGCGGCTCCCGTCGCGGCCGGTCGCGGTTCCAAGGCCGCCGCCGCTCCCAAGCCGGGTGACGCCTGAAATCGGGTTGATCGATGACGACGGGACCTGACTCCGGTCCGGCCGGCGAGGCCGGGCCGAGAGATTGGGGTGCCTGGCCCGACGAGCCCCGGGCGGGCTCACCGGGCAGGCGCGACCACGGTCCGTCCGCCTCGGAGGGAGGGTTTCGCGAGGAGACCGCGAACCCCGCGGGTGACGCGCCGCGAGGCCGGAAGAAGCGTGCCTCCCGGCGTGGCGGACGGCGGTCCGGGGGTGCCTCCTTCGGCTTCCCTCCCGATGGATCCGATGGATCCGATGGATCCGACGGGCAGGCCGAGGGACCTCCGGAGGGCCGGAGGGCCGGAGCCGACCCGCAGGCGGTGGCGCGAGGCATCTGCCTGCGGCTGCTGACCATGGCGCCGCGCACCCGGGCCCAGCTCGCGGAGGCGCTGCGCAAGCGCGAGGTGCCCCAGGAGGCGGCGGACGCCGTGCTGGAGCGCTTCTCCGAGGTCGGGCTCATCGACGACGAGGCGTTCGCCGCGGCATGGGTGAGCTCGCGCCACGCCGGGCGGGGTCTCGCCAGAAAGGCCCTCGCCTCGGAGCTCCGCCACCGAGGGGTGGACGAGGAGACCGTGAAGGAAGCGGTGGATCAGCTCGACCCCGAGGAGGAGGCGGAGACCGCCCGTCGCCTTGTGCGGCGCAAGCTCTCCTCCACCCGGAGCCTGGAGCCCGCGGTCAGGACCCGCAGGCTGGCGGGCATGCTCGCCCGGAAGGGATACGGTCCGGGCCTGGTGTTTCGCGTGATTCGCGAGGTGCTGGAGGAGGAGGGGGCGGAGACATCGCCGTTCCCGGAGGAGCAGGGCTATCCGCTCGACTAGCTCAAAGCGGCTTGACAGCGGGTCTTTGCTTGCTCGTTACCTCTCTGACGCTTAATCTCAACGGCAGTGAGGAGTTACTCCGCGCAGCGCGGATTGTCATAGCGGTGTAATACGGACAAGCAGGCTTGGCGGATGAGAATGGGACGGCGGACCGGCGGGAACAGCCGGTAGGTGATCCCCCTCTGGGTTCACTTCTGTCCCGGCGGCGCCGCCTCTTGAGCTTTCCGTGCCGTGCGTGTGACCCCTCGTGTGCCTGATATTTGCGACGCGAGGAAGGTGAGGCGCGCATGGATCCGGTCGTGGTCGTCATGTTGGTAGTGGCGGTTGTGGCTCTCGCCGTGATGACAGCCGTGCTGGTCGTGTTGCTGCGTCGCATCGGTGGAGCCGCTGCCGTGCCCAAGGGCCCCACCCCCGAGCAGGAGGCCGAGGCCCAGGCCCACCTGGAGGAGGCCAGGCGCGAGGCCGCCGACATCCGGGCGAAGGCTCAGAACGACGCCGGAGAGCTCCTGCGCAAGTCGGAGACGGCGGTCGAGGCGGCGGCCGAGATGCGCAAGGAGGTCGAGGCCGAGGGCAAGATCTTGAAGTACGAGCTCAAGGAGCTCCGGTCCGACCTCGAACGCAGGGAGAACCGGCTGGCCGAGCGGGAGCAGCGCCTCGACGAGGAGGCCAGGCGCCAGTCCGACCGGGCCCGCAAGCTCGCCGAGACGGAGACCGAGCTGGCCGACCGCCGCGAGGATCTCGAACGGGTCGCCGCGGAGCGCAAGACCATCCTGGAACGGGTGTCCGGGCTCACCAGCGACCAGGCCAGGGCCGAGCTGGTCCGGGAGATCGAGAACCAGGCCAAGCGCGAGGCCGCGCTGATCATCAGGGAGATCGAGGGCGAGGCGCGCAAGGAGGGCGAGAAGCGCGCCACCAAGATCGTCACATTGGCGGTCCAGCGGGTGGCCACCGAGCAGACCGCCGAGTCCGTGGTGAGTGTCCTGCACCTGCCGGGTGACGAGATGAAGGGGCGCATCATCGGCCGTGAGGGCCGCAACATCCGCGCCTTCGAGTCGACCACCGGCGTCAACCTGATCATCGACGACACTCCGGAAGCCGTGTTGCTGTCGTGCTTCGACCCGGTCCGCCGCGAGACCGCGCGGCTGACCCTGGAGAAACTCGTCCTCGACGGCCGCATCCACCCGCAGCGCATCGAGGAGGCCCACGAGCGCAGCAAGGCCGAGGTCCAGGAGCTGTGCGTGCGCGCGGGCGAGGACGCCCTAGTGGAGCTCGGCATCACCGACATGCACCCCGAGCTGGTCACCCTCCTCGGCCAGCTCCGTTACCGCACCTCCTACGGCCAGAACGTGCTCGGTCACCTCATCGAGTCCGCCCACATCGCGGGCATCATGGCGGCCGAGCTGCGGCTCGACACGACGCTGCTCAAGCGCTGCACGCTCCTGCACGACATCGGCAAGGCCCTCACCCACGAGGTCGAGGGCAGCCACGCGCTCATCGGCGCCGAGATCGCCAGACGATACGGCGAGCACGAGGACGTCGTCCACGCCATCGAGGCCCATCACAACGAGGTCGAGGTCAAGACCGTCGAGGCCGTCCTCACCCAGGCCGCCGACGCGATCAGCGGCAGCCGTCCCGGGGCCCGCCGCGAGTCGCTGGAGGCCTACGTCAAGCGGCTGGAGCGCCTTGAGGAGATCGCCACCTCCTACGAGGGCGTCGAGAAGGTCTTCGCCATGCAGGCGGGGCGGGAGATCAGGGTCATGGTGAAGCCCGACGCGGTCGACGACATCCAGGCCCAGGTGATCGCTCGCGATGTGGCCAAGCAGGTCGAGGAGGAGCTCACCTACCCCGGCCAGATCCGCATCACGGTCGTCCGAGAATCCCGGGCCACCGAGTTCGCCCGCTGAACCGGGTGAATCCGGGAGCCGGGTGAGCCCGCCGATCGCCTGACGCGCTGGTCCGTCCGGCCGGCCCACCCGGCCCCTGGCTCAGAAGGCCGGCCTCTCGTTCAGGCGCCCCGCTCCTCGCTCAGGAGTGGAAGATCTGCTGGTAGAAGGCGAGCTCGGTGGCCAGGGCCGCGCTGCGGGTCTCGGCGCGGCGGAAGCCGTGCGCCTCGCCCTCGAACGTGAGGTAGGTGCAGGGAACGCCGCGTTCGGCGAGGGCGTCGACGAAGGCCTGCGACTGCGCGGGGGGAACCACCGGGTCGGACAGGCCCTGCAGGAGCAGCATGGGGCAGCTCACCCCCGCCACCCGGCCGACGGGCTCTCGCGAGGCGTACAGGGCGGGATCCTCCGGGCCGATCAGCCACTCGACGTAGCGCGACTCGAAGTCGTGGGTGGTCGCGCTGAAGTTGGCGAGCCCGCTCACGCCGTAGTAGGAGACGCCCCCGGCGAACGCGTCGGACGCGCAGCAGGCCGCCATGACCGTCCAGCCACCCGCGCTGCCGCCCCGGATGGCGATCCGCGCCGGGTCACCGAGCCCTTCCGCCGCCAGCCACTCGGCCGCGGCGATCGAGTCCTCGACGTCGACCACGCCCCACTGGCCGCGCAGCCGCTCGCGGTAGACGCGGCCGTAGCCGGTGGAGCCGCCGTAGTTGAGGTCGAGCACGCCGATGCCCCTGCTGGTGAAGAACGTCTTCTCCAGGTCGAGCGCGCCGACGCTGTGCCCGGTCGGCCCGCCGTGCACGAACAGGACGTACGGCGCGGGGCCCTCGCCACGCGTCACGGGGTTGGACGGGGGGTAGAGGAACGCGTGCACCTCGCGCCCGAACCGGGTCTGGAACTCCACGGGCCTGGCAAGGGGCAGATAGCCGGGGTCGGGCAGCTCGTTGACGTCCCGGCGGAGCTCCTCCACCCGCTCGGTCACGGTGTCGACCCGGACGATCGACCGGGGCAGCGCCGGACCGTACCCGATCCCGACCAGGGCGCGCCCGTCGGTGGCCAGCACCGCGTCCCAGCCCTCGTAGGGCACGTCCAGGTCGCTCAGCACGCCACTGCCGGGGTCGAAGACCCCCAGCCGCAGGTCGCCCCGCCCGTGCAGGACCGCGAGGCTCCCGTCGTCCATCAGCGCGTACGGCACGGCGCCGAGCTGCCACAGCGGACCCGCGAACTCCTGCTCCGCCGGGTAGAGCGCCCTTGGTGAGGTGCCGTACAACCCGACGAGATAGAGGTTCCACCAGCCGGACCAGTCGGAGATCAGGTAAAGGTGCTGCTCGTCACGCCATTGCGGGGCCAGCACCGACTCGGAGGGGCCGCCCTTGACCTTCCAGGAGGTGCCGTCGGCCAGCCGGGAGACCCACAGCTCGGTGCCGTTCCACGGCATCCGGGGGTGGTCCCAGCAGATGAAGGCCAGGTGCTCGCCGTCGGGGGAGATGGCGGGGGAGGCGTAGAAGTCGTGCCCGCCGGCCCGCTCGCGCGGCTCACCCTCGCCCGACAGCGGGATGGACACGATCGACCGGCTCACCCGGCCGCCGTCGTGGCGCTCCCTGACGCACCAGACCTGCCCGTCGTGGAGGACCAGGTCCGCGTAGCGCAGGGCCGCCAGCTCCCCGGGCTCCGGGGTGAGCGGCCGGGGCTCGCCGCCGGTGGGCAGCAGGTAGAGGCGCTGGTCGACGAAGTTCGTGAACACCACGCCCTCGCCGGGCACCACCGCGTATGACCGTCCGCCGTACTCGTGGACCCTGGTCCTGGCGCTCCACGGCGCGCTCAGCAGCTCGCGCTGGGCGCCGTCGGCGCTCCGGTGCACGATGGTGGTCCGCCCGCCTTCGGCGGGACGGTCTTCGGTCCACCAGACCTCCTCGCCGAGCACCGTTGGGAATCCGAGGCGCAGCCCGGAACGGGCGACGTCGGAGGTGGAGACCGGCGACGGCCAGGTGGCGTACGGCAGGACGACCTGCTCGGGGGACATGGCGCAATCCTGCCCGATAACCCGCCGCGTGTCGCCGCTATCACGCTCGCGTCACCCGAGATATGCCGCGGGTGAACCGTGCGAGCCGTGAGATCGGGGGGAATGATGAGATCAGGGCGGTTGGCCCGGTCTCTGCCATAAGCCGGCCTGCGGATGTTTTCACCGTGCGAAGGGCCACGGCCTGCCTCGGAACGCCCGACCGGCGGGTCCCCGGCTTCGTTTCCGTCCGCATGGAACGGTGGCCGGTTTCGTTTCCATCCACGTGGAACGGTCACGGGGTTCGTTTCCGCCCGGACGGAACGGTCGTTTCGTTTCCATCCACGTGAAACGGTCACAGGGTTCGTTTCCGCCCGGATGGAACGGTCGCCGGGGCCGTCCTCGTTCTCCGGTCCGCCTCCGCGGCCTTCGGGCGGGATCGCCCGTCACGCGAAAGGGCGGCCACCGGCTCCGGTGACCGCCCTTTCGCGTGACGTGCTTCTACGGCCTTCTACGGCGCGGGGGTTCCGAGGCCGCCCTCGACCGCGGTCGGCGAATCGGGCCGGGCGATCGGCTTGGCCGCGGTCTTCCTGCTGCGACGGCTCCGCTTCTCCAGCCAGGTGGCGACGGCGCCCACCATCACGTTGATGATGATGTAGATGATCGCGATGACGATCACAGCGGGGATGATGTTGTTGAAGTTGGAGGGCAGCACGCGTGCTCCCGCGTTCAGCAGGTCCTCGAACGACACGATGAAGCCCAGGGCGGTGTCCTTCAGGAGCACCACCAGCTGCGCGACGATCGCCGGCATCATGACCGTCACCGCCTGCGGCAGCAGGATCATCCGCATCACCTGGCCCGGACGCAGGCCGACCGCCAGCGCGGCCTCGCTCTGCCCCCGGGGGATGGACAGGATGCCCGCCCGTACGATCTCCGCCAGCACCGAGCCGTTGTACAGGACCAGGCCGATCACCACCGCCCAGAACGGCGTCACGGTGAGCCCGAAGACCGCGCTCCCGCCGAACATCACCGCGAAGATCATGATCAGCAGCGGGATCGCCCGGAAGAACTCGACGACCGCGCCCGCGGAGCGCCGGATCCAGGCGTTCGACGAGAGCCGGCCGATGCCGAAGACGAACCCGAACGGCACCGCGATCACGGCGGCGACCGCGGCCGCGCTGAGCGTGTTCAGCAGGCCGGGCAGGATCAGGTTGATCCACACGTCGCCGCGCAGGAACGGCGTCCACAACTCGGCGCTGAGCTGGTTCTTCTCGCCGAGCTTGGTCACCATCACGTACACCGCGAACAGCACGGCCAGGACGACCAGCACGGTGAGCACGTTGTTGCGTATCCGGGCCCTGGGGCCGGGAATGTCGTACAGGACGCTGACGCTTTCTGAGCTCTCGGCGCGCTTGCGCGCCGGGGGCCGCTCGGTGGTCACCGCGGTCATCGGACCACCGCCAGGCGCTTGGCGAGCCAGCCGAACAGCAGTCCGGTCGGCAGGGTCAGGATCAGGAAGCCCAGCGCGAACCCGGCGAAGATCTGTATGACCGCGTCGCCGTGCGCCTCGAACAGCGTCTTCATGGTCAGGGACGCCTCACCCACCCCGATGGCCGCGGCGATCGTGGTGTTCTTGATCAACGCGATCAGGATGCTGCCCAGCGGGGCGATCACCGCGCGGAACGCCTGGGGCAGCACGATCAGCCTCAGGTTCTGGCCGAACGTGAGCCCGATGGCGCGGGCCGCCTCCGCCTGGCCGACCGGAACCGTGTTGATCCCGGCCCTGATCGCCTCGCAGACGAACGCCGCCGTGTAGGCGGACAGGCCGATGATGGAGAGCCACAGGTAGTTGGTGGACAGGCTCTCGGAGAACGAGACGTCCAGGACCAGGCCGAGGCCCAGCCCGCAGAAAACGATCACCAGGGTCAGCGGGGTGTTCCGCAGGACGTTCACGTACGTCGTGCCGATTCCGCGCAGGATCGGCAGCGGGCTGACCCGCATGCCCGCGAGGATCGTCCCGAGCACGAGCGCCACCACCCCGCTGGCGAGGGCGAGCCGTATCGTCAACCAGAAAGCGTCCCGAATCATCGGGAACTCATCGAAGAGTGCCTGCACTCATCCCTCCAGTGGTCACAGGCCGGGGCATCCGTACGCCCCGGCCGAGGTTGTGACCGGTCAGTAGCGCTCGACAGTCGGCGGGGTGGTGAAGAACTTCCCGAACTCGCCGAAGTTGGCGTCGATGGCCTTCTTCCAGCTGCCGTCCTTGAACATCTTCTCGACGGCCGCGTTGACCTTCTCGCGGGTCTCCTTGTCCTCCAGCTTCAGGCCGATGCCGTACTTCTCCTCGGAGAAGGGCTTGCCGACGAGGCGGAACTTGCCGGGGGACTGGGTGGCGAAGCCGGCCAGGATCGTCGCGTCCGTGGAGATCGCGTCAACCTGCTTGTTCTCCAGCAGCGGCAGGCAGGCGCCGTAGCCCTGCTGCTCGGTGAGGAACCCGCTCTTCCACTCGTCGCCGAACTTCTCGACCAGACGGGCGGGGGAGGAGGAGCCCTGGGCGCCACAGACCTTCTTGGTCTTGAGGTCCTCGACGCTGTTGATCGTGGTGTCGTCCGCCCGGGTCAGGATGTCCTGGCCGGTGACCAGGTACGGGCCGGCGAAAGAGACCTTCTTCTTGCGGTCGTCGGTGATCGAGTAAGTCGCGATCACGCTGTTGACCTGGCCCTGCTGGATGAAAGATTCGCGGTTGGCCGAGATGGCCTCCTTGAACTCAATCTTGTCGTCCGCGTAGCCGAGCTCCTTGGCGACATACCTGGCCACGTCGACGTCGAACCCCTTGAAGGAGCCGTCAGGCTGCTTCTGCCCGAGACCGGGCTGGTCGACCTTGATGCCCACGACGAACTTGTCGCTTCCGCTGCCGCTGTCACCGCACGCGGTCAGACCGGCCATCGCCGCCGCGGCTGCGATGACCACGGCTCCAATACGACGTACACGCATTCTTGCTACCTCGTCTTTCATCAGGGATGAGCAGAGCCGTCAGTGAGTGAGGATCTTGGAGAGAAAATCCTTGGCCCGGTCGGTCCGGGCGTTGGTGAAGAACTCCTCGGGGGTGTTCTCCTCCACGATCTGGCCCTCCGCCATGAACACCACGCGGTTCGCCGCGCGGCGGGCGAAGCCCATCTCGTGGGTGACGACCATCATCGTCATGCCCTCCTGGGCGAGGCCGATCATGACATCAAGCACCTCCTGGACCATCTCCGGGTCCAGTGCCGAGGTCGGCTCGTCGAACAGGATCATCTTGGGATCCATGGCCAGGGCGCGGGCGATCGCCACGCGCTGCTGCTGGCCTCCCGAGAGCTGTGCGGGATACTTCGACGCCTGGGCGCCGATGCCGACCCGCTCCAGCAACTCCATGCCCCGCCGCTCCGCGGCCTCCCTCGCGATGCCGCGAACCTTGATCGGCCCAAGGGTGACGTTCTCGAGGATCGTCTTGTGGGCGAACAGGTTGAAGGACTGGAACACCATGCCGACCTCGGACCTGAGCTTGGCCAGGGTCTTGCCCTCCACCGCGAGCGGCTGCCCGTCGAAGGTGATGGTCCCCTCGTCGATCGCCTCCAGCCGGTTGACCGTCCGGCAAAGGGTCGACTTGCCGCCTCCCGACGGGCCGATGACGACGAGGACCTCGCCGCGGGAGATCGTCAGATTGATGTCCCGAAGGACGTGCAGGCTGCCGAAGTGCTTGTTGACGCCTTCAAGCACGACCAGAGGAGTCTTGTCCCCGTTCTCCGTCATGGTGGACAACGTAATTCTGTAAAGGGCACCTGGGGCTAACCCTGCGGTACCGATCAGATCACGGCCTGCTCACGCCTCGATCATCGGACCCTGCCCAGCGTAGCCGGGTCGAGGGTGAGTTTGAAGGGTTCAGTCAGTTCCACGGTCGTCCCGGCGGCGACGCGGTGGATGAGCTGGTACTCGCCGTTCTCGTCGAGTGCGTATGTGAAGATCACTGGAAGCTCGTCGGACCCCTGTCCTCGGAACGACTTCATCTCGATACGCCAGAAGTGAGAAATGCCTGCCTCTGCGTATTTTGCGTGCTTGATGGTCCGATCCGTGGCCGTGGTGGACCTGGAGACTATCTCCACCACCAGGTGGACCCACTCGGGTTGCGCGACCTCCGCGCCCTCTTCGAAAGGCGCCGCATCCACCACCATCAAGTCGGGAATGACGCCGGGCTTGCGATCCAGGAGAAGGCCTGTCGCGGTGACGGGGATCAAATCCTCTGGCGTCACCGTCTCCAGATAGGTCTGGAGACGGTCTCCGATGCGCTGGTGTCTGAAAGGTGGAGCGGGGGACACGATGAGGCTCCCGTCGATGAGCTCGTAGCGACCGCCGTCATCTCGCGAGTTGAGCTCGGACCATTCGTCGAGGCTGAGTTCGCCGGGGGTCTCCCAGATCGCCGTTTTCGGCGCCGCCTTCTTGCGGGGCTTCTTGGGGGGCTTCTGGGCGGGCTTCTTGGCCTTCACCGGGGCCTCCGAGGTCTGCACGAGCATCGCCACCGTGGCTCACCACTCTCAGCTGTCGGTCGAGTCCTAATTCTCGCATGCGGCTTTGGAACCCCAGCTTAGCGAAGTGGTTGACGTTGAGTGACCGATCGATTACTCGAGGTTCGGTGGGACGAGGGCGTACCTGAAGGTTCGGCGGAGCGCCTACCCTTGTCTTGAGATGACTGTCACCGTGGAGAGCGCCCGCACGTACGAGGTCCGTACCTATGGGTGCCAGATGAACGTGCACGACTCCGAGCGCCTGTCGGGCCTTCTGGAAGGCGCCGGATACGTCCCGGCCACCCAGGGGGAGACGGCCGACGTGGTCGTGTTCAACACCTGTGCCGTACGGGAGAACGCCGACAACAAGCTCTACGGCAACCTCGGCCGCCTGCGCCCCTCGAAGGTGGGCAACCCCGGCATGCAGATCGCCGTGGGCGGCTGCCTGGCGCAGAAGGACCAGGGGGAGATCGTCCGCAGGGCGCCCTGGGTGGACGTGGTGTTCGGCACCCACAACATCGGCTCGCTGCCGGTGCTGCTGGAGCGGGCGCGCGTCCAGCAGGAGGCCCAGGTCGAGATCAAGGAATCCCTGGAGACCTTCCCGAGCACGCTGCCGACCAAGCGCGAGTCCGCCTACGCCGCCTGGGTGTCGGTCTCCGTGGGATGCAACAACACCTGCACGTTCTGCATCGTGCCCGCCCTGCGCGGCAAGGAGAAGGACCGCCGTCCCGGCGACGTCCTCAACGAGGTGCGCACCCTGGTCGACCAGGGCGTGCTGGAGATCACTCTCCTCGGGCAGAACGTCAACACGTACGGCGTGGAGTTCGGCGACCGGCTGGCCTTCGGCAAGCTGCTGCGGGCCTGCGGCGACATCGAGGGGCTGGAGCGAGTCCGCTTCACCAGCCCGCACCCTGCGGCGTTCACCGACGACGTCATCGCGGCCATGGCCGAGACGCCCAACGTGATGCACCAGCTCCACATGCCGCTGCAGTCGGGCTCCGACCGGATCCTCAAGGCCATGCGCCGCTCCTACCGGGCCGAGCGCTACCTGGGCATCATCGAGCGGGTCCGCGCGGCCATGCCCGACGCGGCGATCTCCACCGACATCATCGTGGGCTTCCCCGGCGAGACCGAGGAGGACTTCCAGGGCACCCTCGACGTGGTGCGCGAGTCGCGGTTCGCCAACGCCTTCACGTTCCAGTACTCCATCAGGCCGGGCACGCCCGCCGCCACCATGGACCACCAGGTTCCCAAGGAGGTCGTGCAGGAGCGCTACGAGCGGCTCGTCGCCCTGCAGACCGAGATCTCCTGGGCGGAGAACAAGGAGCAGGTCGGCCGGACGCTCGACGTGCTGGTCGCCGAGGGCGAGGGCCGCAAGGACGAGGCGACCCGCCGCATGTCGGGACGGGCCCCCGACAACCGCCTGGTGCACTTCACCCCCGGCGCCGAGGTCCCGCGCCCGGGCGACGTGGTGAGCGCCGAGGTCACGTACGCGGCGCCGCACCACCTGGTCGCCGACGGTCCCGCCCTCGAACTCCGCCGCACCCGCGCGGGTGACGCCTGGGAGGCACGCCAGGGCGCCCCGGCCGGAGCCGGCCCCGGGGTCATGCTCGGCATGCCCTCGATCGGCCGCCCCGCCCCGCTCCCCGAGGCCTCGGGCTGCTCCGTCTCCTGAGGTCCCGCCGGCCCGGGTGACCCCGGAGGCGCCCTCGAGGCCCCTTCCGGGCAGAGGCTCCCTTCCGGGCGGGATCTCCCGGAACGCGAGGCCTTTCGGAGCGTGAGGTATCCCGGGACGCGGGGTCCCGGGAACGCGGTGTTCCCGGGGCGCTCTCTCCCGAGGTTTCCCCCCGGACGAGATCATCCGGGACCTTTTCCGAAAACGCTCCTCCGCGCGGCGCGGGCTCATGATCGAATCGCCGGAATCCCTGATGGCGGCGGCGATTCCGGCGACATCACCGTCCCTGCCAGGGCGTACGCGCACGGCGGCGGCACCGGTCCCCTAACAGATGATATTTCGTGATTCGCCTGTGATTGATGTGCGAGCTTTTCCCTGCTGTGGCTACTGTGGTTTCGCACCCTCGGAAGCCGTGGAGGTTTCCCCCCGAGAACCGCAGGGAGTTTTCCCCATGCACGTCCCTCCATCCCCGGGCAATCCCGGAGAACCAGAGATCCTCACCGGTCCCGCCGATGAGCCCGAGAAGTCCCGCAGGTCCCGCAAGCCCCAAAGGAGAAGCGGCCTGGCCATAGCCGTCTTCTCCGTCCTCGCCGCAGCCCTTCTGGGCGGAGGCGCCGTCTTCGCCTTCGTGAACGCCGGAGGCGACGACCCCCGGGTTCCGCCGGCGCAGGACAGCGCCCAGGAGGCGTCCCAGGAGCCCGAGCCGGACCAGAGCCCGGCGCAGGCCAAGAAGCAGAAGCCCGAGAAGGGGCCGGACGCGGCCTCCGGCGCCGATGACACGTCCACCGGAGGCGGTGACTCCGGTTCCGACCCCGGTTCCGGCACGGGCTCCGGCACCGGCGGAGCGGACGAGAGCGAGCCGGGAGCCGAGTCGGCCGCGGGAAGGCCCTCGGAGGACAAGCCGGCGAAGCAGCAGCAGAGCAGCCCGCAAAAGCCGCAGGACACCCAGCAGGGCTATCTGAACGACGGCCCTCCCGGCTACGTGCATCCCCAGGGACCCATCGGCGGTTACTGACCCAAGACCGGAAAGCCGGACAGGATCGGCACGTCGGGGCACGGTGAGAGGATCGCCGTGCCCCGTCGTGTTTCTGGATCCAGGACGGCCACCCTCAGGGTGTTTCCGGACCCCGGACGGCCACCCCCGCCGCGAGACGGCGGGGCGGTTGCCGGGGAGGGCTCCGTTAGTCTGGCGAGGTGCTTGTCGCCGCGGCCGTGTGCCCGCATCCCCCGCTGCTGGTCCCCGAGCTGGCCGGGACCGCGGCCTCGGAGCTCGACGACCTCAGGACGGCCTGCGCGGCCGCGATCGGGGCGTTGCGCGACGCCGGAGCCGACGAGATCGCGGTGGTGGGAGGCGCCGCCCGGACCGCGACGTACGGCGCCGACGCCGCCGGGAGCCTCGCGCCCTGGGGCGTCGACTTCCGGAGCGGCGAGGGGGAGCCCGTCCTGCCACTGTCCCTGACGGTCGGCCGCTGGCTCCTCGGCAGGGAGCACCTGACCGCCTCGGGATTCCACGCGATCTCCTTCGGCGCGACTTCCGAGGAGTGCGCGGCCCTGGGCGAGCGGCTGGCGGCCTCGGCCGGTCGCGTGGCGATGCTCGTCATGGCCGACGGCTCGGCCTGCCTCACCGAGAAGTCCCCCGGCTACCTGGACCCTCGCGCGAAACCGTACAACGGGATGATCGTCGAGGCGCTCGCCCGCGCCGAGGTCCCGGCGCTCGACCCCGGCGAGGCCGCCGAGCTGTGGGTCGCGGGCCGCGCGGCCCTGCAGGTCCTCGGCGGGTGCGGAAGCGCCCTGCGCGGCGAGATCCTCTACGACGACGAGCCCTACGGCGTCGGCTACTTCGCCGCCCGCTGGACGGAGTGACCCCGGCCGGGAGTGGCTACGGTGGTGGGTGAGGACGGTGCGGGGGACGACGGATGAGCGAAGAGGACACGAGGCCGATGGCGGGGACCGTGGCGTTCGGAAGCGTTCCGACGCGGCTGGGGGACATGGTCGTCGCCGTGACCGAGGACGGCGTGGTGAGCACGGGCTGGGGCGACCCGGCCCGGTTCAAGGCCCGCCTGCTCGAACGGCTGGGGCTGGAGGAGGCGGACGATCCCGGCGTGACGGCGGCCGTGCTCGGCGAGCTGGACGACTACTACGCGGGCACACTGAAGGTCTTCGGGGTGCCGGTGGACTGGCGGCTGACCTCTCCGGTGCAGCGCAGGGTGCTCGGCACGCTCTACGAGACGGTTCCGTACGGCAAGGCGGTGACCTACGGGGAGCTGGCGGCCCGCAGCGGGACGGGTGTTCCGGCGCGGGCCATCGGGTCGATCATGGGAGCCAACCCGATTCCCGTCATCGTGCCGTGCCACCGGGTGGTCGCGGGAAACGGGCTCGGCGGGTTCAGCGGTGGCGACGGCGTGGAGTCGAAGCGCTGGCTGCTGACCCTGGAGGGCTACCTGCAGCCGATGCTCGACTGGGACTGACCGAGACCGGGATCGACCCGACCGATCACCCGGGTCCGTAGGGCGGCGGTGTGGTGCCGGGCTGGCCGGGACCGGGTGTGGTGTCGTCCCGCCCGGAAGGTGTGGCGCGGCCGGGTGCCGGTGTCGTGCCCGGCGGTGTGGCGTCCGGCTCGTTGATCTTGTCGGCCATCTCCCTGGCCTTTTGCGCGGCGGTGTCGATGTGGCGGGCGTGCTTTCCGCCGAGCTTCCTCCTGGCGAGCTCCTCCGCCTTGTCGATGCCCTGTTTGGCGAGTTGTTCGGTCTTGGCGCCGCCGCCCAGCATGTGCTTGACCTTGTCGAGGATCGACATGGTGAATCCCCCAATTCCGATGCGAGGACGCATCGCCTCTCATCCATACCCAGGGAGTTGGCAGACTTACCCCGTGCCTCAGCTACCCGTTATCGCCGTCGTCGGCCCGACCGCGGCCGGAAAGTCCGATCTGGCCGTGGATCTCGCCCTTGAACTGGGGGGCGAGGTGATCAACACCGACTCCATGCAGCTTTACCAAGGAATGGACATCGGTACGGCGAAACTCTCCGTGGGAGAGCGCAGAGGGGTGCCCCACCACCTGCTGGACATCTGGGACGTGACCAGGGCCGCCAGCGTGGCCGAGTACCAGTCGCTGGTCCGGCCGATCATCGACGACCTCCGCGCCAAGGAGATCGTGCCGATCCTGGTGGGCGGGTCCGGCCTGTACGTGCGGGCCGCCCTGGACGATCTGGAGTTTCCCGGCACCGACCCGGAGGTCCGCGCCCGCCTGGAGGCCGAACTCGACCTGCGCGGCCCCGGCCCGCTGTACGAGCGGCTTCGCGAGCGCGACCCGAAGGCCGTCGAGACCATCCTGCCGGGCAACGGGCGCAGGATCGTCCGCGCCCTGGAGGTCATCGAGATCTCCGGGCGGCCGTTCTCGGCCACGATGCCCTCCTACGACGCCGTCTACGACAGCGTCCAACTGGGGGTGGAGGTGCCCAGGGAGGTGCTGGACGCCCGGGTCGAGGCGCGGGTCGAACACATGTGGCGGGCCGGACTGGTGGACGAGGTCAGGGAGCTGGCCGCGCGCGGGCTCGCCGGAGGCCGTACGGCCAGCCGCGCCCTCGGGTACGCGCAGGTGCTGCGCTTCCTCGCAGGTGAGTGCACCGAGGAGGAGGCGAAGCAGGAGACGATACGGGCGACGCGCAGGTTCGTCCGCCGCCAGGAGTCGTGGTTCCGCCGCGATCCCCGCGTGATCTGGCTCCCCCAGCGGGAACCGGACCTCCTGGGCCGCGCGCTCGCCGCGATTCGCGGCTGACCGCTCCCCGGGTCGGCGACCGGCCGGGGCGGGAGCGGACGTGTGCGACCGGCCGGGACGGAGGAGGCGGACACGTACCTGGATAGAGTTGGGACATGCGATTCGCAAAGGGACACGGCACCGAAAACGACTTCGTCATCCTCCCCGACCCGGACGGTGAGCTGGAGTTGTCCGCGATGCTCGTGGCGGCGATGTGCGACCGGCGCGCGGGGATCGGCGCGGACGGTGTGCTGCGCGTGACGCGGACGAAGCTCAGCCCGGAGGTGTCCGCCCAGGCGGGCGAGGCCGAGTGGTTCATGGACTACCGCAACGCCGACGGCGGCATCGCCGAGATGTGCGGCAACGGGCTGCGGGTCTTCGCCCGCTACCTGGTCGACGCGGGCCTCGCCGCGCCGGGGGAGTTCGGCGTCGCGACCAGGGGGGGCGTCAAGCGGGTGCGGCTGGCGGAGACGGGTGACGTGACCGTCGACATGGGCCCGCCGCGGGTGCTGGGGGCGAGCCGCACGACCGTCGCGGGCCACGAGTACGAGGGTCTCCACATCGACATGGGAAATCCCCACCTGGCCTGCGTCATCGGCGACCCGGTGGCCCAGCTCGACCTGAGCCACCAGCCCGCGTTCGACCCCGAGGTGTTCCCCGCCGGGGTCAACATCGAGCTGCTCAATCCGGTGGGCCCGCGCCGGGTCGTCATGCGGGTCTTCGAGCGCGGCTCGGGCGAGACGAGGTCCTGCGGCACCGGCGCGGTCGCCTCGGCCGTGGCGGCCGCGCGGCTGGCCGGTGAGACCAGCGGCACCTGGGCGGTGGAGGTGCTCGGAGGCACGGTCACCGTCACCCTTGACGAGCACACCAGTTACCTGGCGGGTCCCGCCGTCCTGGTCGCGTCCGGCGAGATCACACTCTGAGCGGCACGCGAGACCCCCGGCACCCCCGGCCGCGTCCGGCGAGGCCACGGTCTTAGCGGTGTGCGAAATTCCGGCCGTGTTCTGGGCGGTGTGCGGAACTCCGGGCGCGTTGGGGGACCACGCTCCGAGCCGTGTGCGGAATCTCGGCCCCCCGCTCCTTCACCGCCCGCGCGGTGTCGCGTGGACGCGCCGTGTCCGACGAGGTCAGGCTCCGGGGCGTACGGGTGAATCTTCCGTGACCCTCGCGGCACCGCCGCGGGTCTCGCGGCCGGTGAGATCACGCTCATCCGCACGTACGGGGCCCATATCGTGAGGCCTCGGGGTTGTGCGGGATCGCCGAGCCGTTTGGGGCATGCTCCCCGACCTGGCAGACTGACGTCTCATGGACGTGGACATCTGGGCCTGGGTGGGCGACACCCAGAGGCAACTGCATGAAGCAGGTAACACCGGTCTGGCTATGGCGATCGGAGATGTGCCCGCGCAGGCGCTGGAAGGCCGGTACGCGCAGCTCGACGTGCTCGCGCCCGCCATCGCGCAGCAGGCGGAGAACCTGCGGCTGCCCTGGCTGGAGTTCTACGCCCGCTACTGGCACCTGATCGGCCGCGTCGGCGACCGCGCGCAGGGGACCGTCGCGATCGCCGACGCCGAGACGCTGGTGGAGTTCACCAAGGGGGAGGACGTCCGCGAGTGCCCGGGCGTGCCCGGTGCCGTGGTGGCGCTGGCCATCGCGCAGGCGAACGCCGACGGTCCCGGTTACGCCGCCGAGCGGCTGGCCGCGCTCTCGGCCCTGGACGTCGAGCCCGGCTCGCTGGCCTTCGCCGCCGTCGCCGAGCACTACGTCGCGGCGCTGGTCGACGCGGGTCGCGCCGACGAGGCCGTCTCCCACGCCGAGACCGCGGTGGCGGCGCTGGGTGGTGCCGGACGCGAGGCGAGCTGGGAGCTGGGGGCCGCCTCGGCCCGCGCGCTGCTCGCCGCGGGACGCGCCGAGGACGCGCTCACCGCGCTCGACGCCGCGACCGGTTTCAAGCCGGACGACCCGGTGGCCAAGGAGCATCGTGAGGGAGTGCTCCGCGCGCTCGTGCTCGCGACCCTCGGCCGGGTGCAGGAGTCCGTCGACGCCCTGCCCGACCTCGACGTGGTCGGCGACCACCCCCGCGTCTGGGTCGAGTGGTCGTACGCCGTCCGCGCGCTCGCCGGAACGGCGCAGATCACCAACACCTGGCAGCTGGGCCGGGTGCTCAAGCAGTGGATCGACTACTTCGCGATGATGGGCGGCTACCACGCCCGGGTCGAGCTGGCGCTCGTCGCCGGACACCTGGCGGTCGCACGCCAGGGAATCTGGCAGGCGCGTCTCCTGGCCGACCTGGCGGAGTCGGCGGCCGGGGAGCTCCGGAGCCCCGGTGACGTCGCCGAGCGGATCGCCGAGCTGCGCGCCGCCGCCGACGGGGCCACCGCGCTTCCGGCTCCGGGGCCCACGGCCGAGCTGGTCGGTTACTTCGACGCCGCCGACGGCTTCAACGCCGACCCGGAGCGCTGGGTGGGCTGGCTGACCCCGCTGTCCGGCCATGACGTGGAGGCCACCCGGCGCCACACCACCACGCTGGGCTTCCTCGGCTACCCGGCCAGGGGCGCCGACATTTACTGGACGATGCTGGTCGAGTCCGGCGACATCGAGAACGCCGACCCGCAGGACGCGTCGTACCTGAGCGGCCTGCTGATCGAGGCCCGCCAGGACGAGCGCCTGGAGCAGGTGGTCGAGCGGCTGCCCGCCGCGCAGCGCCACCTGGCCCTTGGGCGCCTGCACACCGCGCGGGAGCGCTGGGAGCAGGCGGCGGCCGAGGGCGAGGCGGCGGTCGCCGCAGGCGGCGGCATCGAGGCGTCCCGTCTGTGGTCGGCCGCGGTGCAGCAGCTCGGCGACAACGCCAAGGGCGCGGGCATTCTGCGCGATCTCCTCGACTCCGAGGAGATCGAGCACCAGGACATCTGGCGGATGGTCGTCATGGCGACGGCCGCCGAAGACTGGGAGACCGTCCGCCTGGGCGCCGCCAAGATCGGGATGCCGCTGCAGTCGAGCGAGGGGCCGATCGAGGAGGAGATGGGCCTGGTGCGCATCATCCTTCCCGCCCCCGACGGCAGCCAGCGCCAGGTCCTGAGCGTGCGCACCGGCCCCGCGACGGCGCGTCTGGCCATCCCCCAGCCTCCCGGCATGGAGTACAACGCCGGTGACCTGGTCGTCTTCGAGCCGCAGTTGCTCGAGCCGATCCCGGAGAGCGCCGAGGAGCAGGAGAACTTCGTCCCGCCCTTCGCCGCGGTCAGCATGCTGCGCCCGGGTGGCTACACCAGCTGGTTCTTCGACGGCGCCGCTCCCAGCCAGGCCGACTGGACCGAGTTCAACGACGTCATGGTCGAGCGCGGCTGGCCGATGTGGGTCTACAGCGACGACAACTACGTCGTGACCCACCCGACCTCGGGTGAGCCGCTGCCCGGCGTGTTCGGCTGGATCGCGGTCCCGCCGGAGGTCAGCCCGGTCGAGCTCGACGCGCTTCTGGACGACGCCACCGAGCGCTGGGTGCACCCGCTGGCCTGGCTCGACCTGGCCAAGGCCGTCGACGTCGAGGTCGAGCGGCACGAGCGGATCACCAAGGAGTACGGCCTGTAGGACGGATCGCCACGGCCGCGCCCGGCGGCCGTGGCGCCGTCGGCCCCCTGCGGAGGGGGGCGGACGGCGCCAACCGCGAACCGCCCGGAGCCGAAGAAGCCGTACCGTCCGAGAACCGCCTGGATCACCGGCGAGCACGGACACCGAATCGCCCGTGAGGAGACCCCTCGCGGGCGATTCTCGTCGCGGTCACTAGAATCTCATTCGGCACGTTGGGCGGATGAGGGAGGACCCGGATGCTGGAACGATTCCGGCTGGACGGCAAGGTCGCGATCGTCACCGGCGCGTCCTCGGGGCTGGGCGTCGCTTTCGCGAGGGGCCTGGCCGAGGCGGGCGCGGACATCGTGATCGGTGCCCGCAGGAAGGATCGCCTCGCGGAGACCCGAGCCCTGGTCGAGGAGACCGGCAGGCGGTGCGTGGCCCTCGTCACCGACGTGACCAAGCCCGAGGACTGCCAGGCGCTGGCAGAGACGGCGGTGGCCGAACTGGGCGCGGTGGACATCCTGATCAACAACGCGGGGGTGGGTTCGGCGGTTCCGGCGCTGAAGGAGACGCCCGAGCAGTTCCGGCAGGTCGTGGACATCAACCTGCACGGCACCTACTGGATGGCGCAGGCCTGTGCCAGGGTCATGAGGCCCGGCTCCTCGATCGTCAACGTCGGGAGCATCCTGGGCGAGACGACCGCCGGGCTGCCGCAGGCCGCCTACAGCGCTTCCAAGGCGGGGGTCGTCGGCCTCACGCGCGATCTCGCTCAGCAGTGGACGGGGCGGCGCGGCATCCGGGTCAACTGCGTCGAGCCGGGTTTCTTCGCCTCGGAGATGACCGACCAGTATGCCGAGGGCTATCTGGCCTGGAATCTTGAGCACCGGGTGCTGATGAAGCGCCCCGGCGACCCGGCCGAGCTCGTCGCCGCCGCGATCTTCCTCGCCTCGGACGCCGCCTCGTACGTCACCGGTGCGGTGATCCCGGTCGACGGCGGGATCCTGATCACCTGATCCGGGAGCTCCGATCACCTGGCCCGGGTGCCGCCATCACCTTGTCCAGCCGGCCGGATCACCTGGTCCGGGTGGTCGCGGAGACCTTCTCCCCGGGCCCAGGATGAGCGGGCGCGCGGGGAGAAGGGGAGGGGGAGGCCCGGCGTTGTCAGGGGAGCCAGTCGATGGCGTCGACGCTGTCGTTGGTCTCCAGCGACTCTTCCAGCGAGTGGTAGGGGGGCAGCGTGCGATCCGAGCCCGCGTAGTCGATCAGCTGGACGTAGTAGCCGGTGTTGTTGAGCCACGATGAGACGTTGTTCGCGGCGGTGGAGGAGCCGCCCACGCCGCCCGGCATCGGCACGTCCTCCAGATCGGTCGGGTAGCCCGCCGGGATGCTGTATCCCGGCCCGCTGAAGCCGTAGTCGCGGTAGAGGCAGAGGCTGTTGAAGGGGCACTCGACGTTGGCTTCGAGCTGGACCACTCGCGGCGGCAGGGCGGGGGCCCGCCGCTCGGCCGCCGGGGCTGAGGCCGCCGCGGCGGAACCGGACCCGGAGGTCAGGAGCAGGGTGACCACGGCGGTGGCCAGCCCCGTCACGGTTCGTGCGAGGTGGGGATGACGCGATGAGATCTGTCTCACGCGAGTCCTCTCCGTAGCGAATTGCTCACCGATTGTGAGCGCTCCTGGTCATTAGAGCACCATTACTTTACGTAGTCGATAGTCGCGTTGAGTGAATATCCGAGGGTGTGTGTTTTCGGGGGAACGGCGTCTTCGTCTCCGGCCGGAGGGATCGCGATTGCCTTTGTGCAGGTCAGGCGATAGATGTCGTTAAGGCGTGGATTGATGAGCCAGGAATTCTCTCGTTCCCCCAAAGACTGCTTGAGGCTTTTAAGATTGAGGACGGTATCTGGGGTAATTTGCCGCTTCAGAGGGTGAACGCATGAGAGGTGGCAGGGTGCGGGCTGCGCTGGTACGAGGTGTGGTCGTCGCGACGATCGCGTTCGCGGTGGCGGGTTGTGGCCCGTTGCCTGAAGGGGGCACGGACGAGGGGGCGCAGTCCTCCGGCGGCGGTCAGTCCGCGTCCGAGGCGCTCAAGGATCTGAAGAAACTCGAGGTCAAGGGGCGCGCCTCGATGACCGGTTTCGACCGCGACGAGTTCGGTTCCGCGTGGTCGGACGTCGACAAGAACGGTTGTGACACCCGTAACGACATTCTCATTCGCGACCTGAAGGAAGAGGTCTTCAAGAAGGGCGAGGACGGCTGCGTCGTGCAGTCCGGAATTCTCGAGGACCCCTACAGCGGCAAGACCATCAAGTTCGAGCGCGGGACGCGGACCAGCATGGCGGTGCAGATCGACCACGTGATCGCGCTCGCCGACGCCTGGCAGAAGGGCGCCCAGCAGTGGTCCGAGTCCAAGCGAAGGGAACTCGCCAACGACCCGCTGAACCTGCTGGCCGTGGACGGGCCGCTGAACAGCCAGAAGGGCGCCGGAGACGCGGCGACCTGGCTGCCGCCGCGCCGCGCCTACCGGTGCCCCTACGTCGAGCGTCAGATCAAGGTGAAGGTCAAGTACGACCTGTGGGTGACGTCCGGGGAGAAGGATGCCATGGAGGCCGTTCTCAAGGCCTGCTGATCAGTCGTCGTAGTCGCGCTTCAGCTTGATGATCTTTCCGGTCTTCGCCGACACATAGACGTCGTACTCCCAGGCACCCTTGTGCAGCTCGACCTTCCAGGCCCGCTGCCCGTGCTCCCACTCGCGCTCGACCTTGCTCACCCGTGCGCCGGGGACGCGCTTTTTGGCGATCCGCACGGCCTTACGGGAGGAGATGTACGCCGAGGTGGTGACCGGTGCGGCGGCCGTGCCCGTGACACCGGTCGCGGCCGTGCCGGTGGCGGCCGCGGTGACGGTGATCGCCGCGCTGTCCGTCTGGTGCGCGGCGAGGGCGATGCCACCTCCACCGGCCAGGAGTGCGGCGGTTGCGAGGGTTCCGACGGTGATTCTGGTGATTCGTTTCATGTGCCAAGATTTGCGGAAACTTTGCTAGGGGCACGTTAAGGGAACGCTAACCCGGGGCGAATCAGACGCGAGGCCGGATTCCGGCGCGTTTCCACATGACACTCCGGGCGGGTCGGCATTGGAAGCCTGTACGCCACTTTTGGCGGATCGCGTTAGATGTCGGTCCGTCCGGGGTCGTCTTTCGAAGGGGGCGGTCCCGCCCGCTCGGCCATGGAGGCCCTGTGCTCGTCGGCGGCGGCCTGGCGGCGATGCTCCAGTGACTGGAGCCGGTGGGTCTCCGCGTCCCCGCTTCCCGCCGCCGCGGCCCGGTCGTGGCTCGCGGCCGCGTTCCTGTGGGCCTGGGCCGCCGACCGGTATCCGGCCACCGCGCGTTCCCTGGCCTGCTCCGCCCGCAGCCGCGCCTTTCTCAGGTGGGCGTCGGCCCGCTCCGTCCGTTCGGCGCGCGACGTGGGGGACGTGGGTGAATAGGGGGACGGCGGCGCGGTCTCGCCGCGGGCGAGTTCGTACCGGCGCTCGGCGGCCTGCCCGGCCCGCTCCCCGGCCCGGGCGATGCGCTCGCGCGTGCGCTCACTCCACTCGTTCCGTGCCTGGTCCCGCTCGTTCCGTGTCTCGTCCCGCCCGTCCCGGGGTTCGTCGCGGGCGTCCGGGCTGTCATGGATCTCGGGATCGCCCGCCATGTGGCTCGCCCTTCATGGAGCCGCGGAGGCGGCTCGGCGGAAATCCGCTTCCTTCGGAAAGCGGAGAAGTCACGACATCATGCTTTCCGCCATGGCCACCGGTAACCGTGGGGGTGCGTGATCATCCGCTCGGTGATCCGGCCGCGGCGCGACTCAGCCGGACCCGGTTGAGAACGAGGCGGTGAGTTCGCGCGCCCGATCCGCCTTCAACCGGTGGAAGCGGTCGTCGCAGGCCAGTCTCACCGCGGCTCGCATCGCGATATGGGTGTTCAGCCCGGCCTTGAGGGTGGCCATCCGGTCATGGATCTCGGCCAGCGCCGCGCAGGTCGTCTGCGCCTGGAGGTGGAGCATCTCCAGGTGTGCGGCCGCCTCCCGTCTCAGGTGCGCGGCCCTCTCCAGCGCCGGGTGCGCGGCGCGTGCGGCGGGCGGGTGCGCCGCCTCCCGCCAGGCCCGGGGCGTCGTGCTCTCCGAGGGTGGCGTGCGCTCCGGCGGGGAGGCGTCCTGCGGGGAGGACGTTTCCCGGACGAGGGGCCCGGTGCGCGGAGCGGTGCCCCGGTGGGTGCGGCGTCTGCCGCCGACGCGGCGCAGGACCGGGGCGTGCCGCCGGGGGAGCGGCAGGTCTTCGGGGAGATCGTCCAGGCTGGAGGTGTCGACCAGGCCGGGGTGCTCGGGCTCCTGTGCTCCCCAGAGCACGTTGAACAACCGGACCACGGTCGGGGAGGGGACGACGAACAGCTCTCCTCCGGCCGCGCGGAGGCCCTCGTGGATCCGTTCCAGCGCCCGGGCCCCGCTGACGTCGCAGAAAAGCAGCTCGCCGGCGTCCACGAGGATATGTCGTGTGCCTTCGAGCATGAGTGACTCCAGCTCCGACTCCAGCAGCCGGTAGTTGAAGGCGTCTATCTCGCCCATCACGGCCACCAGAGCCGTATCACCGTATTGGTGAATGACATATACCGACATATCCATATTGGCCATACCCTTCAAGGGTCTTTCAGAGGCCCCGCCGACAACCCTACGGTTCCCCAGTATGAATGGGTCCCGACGGGATAGAAGCTAAATGTGGCAGGTTCCGGGGGGCGTGATGTGGTGGTCGTCGCGGTTTCGGCCGGTGGCGTGAAGGCCCTGCGCGCCCTGTTCGCACGCCTGCCCGACGATCTCGCCGCCTCCGTTCTGGTGGTGCCGCACCTGCCCGCGCGCGGGGTGAGCAGTCTCGCGGGAATCCTCGACCGCGCCGGGCCGACGCCGTGGAGCGGGCGTTGTGGACGGCGGTCCCGCGACTTGAGGAGCGGCTGCGCACGCCGGCGCGCGCGAGGTCGTGGGAAGGGAGACACTCGTCGCGATGCCCGCCGGAGGACGCCGAGCGGACCGGGCAGGCACTGGAGAGGCTGCGAATGCCACAAAGCCGCATCGACGGCACCGGGGAAAGTCTTGCCCTCACGTAGCGGTCGGTGACGGGCCTAGGCTGGCAGGGTGATGCACGGTGACGAACGTGAATTCGACGACCTCCTGCTCATGTTGAAGGAGACGCGCGGCTTCGACTTCACGGGATATAAGCGCACCACCCTCATGCGCCGCATCAGCCGGCGTCTGGAGGCGCTCAAGCTCGGTGATTACGGCGAATACCGCGATTACCTGGAGCTGGAGCCCGAGGAGTTCAACCGGCTCTTCGACAGCCTGCTGATCAACGTCACCGCTTTCTTCCGCGACCCGGCCGCCTGGCAGACGCTCCGCGAGACCGTGGTCCCCTCTCTGCTGGCGAGCAAGGGGCCGGGCAAGGTGATCCGGGTCTGGAGCGCGGGCTGCGCGACGGGCGAGGAGGCCTACAGCCTCGCGATGGTGCTGGCCGAGGAGCTCGGCATGGACGAGTTCCGCGAGCGGGTGAAGATATACGCCACCGACCTCGACCAGAAGGCCCTCCAGGCGGCGCGGGCGGCCGTCTACAGTGAGCGACAGCTCGCCGACGTGCCGGAAGAGCTGCGCCAGACCTATTTCGAGCAGGTAGACACCGGTTTCGGGTTCCGGCGCGACCTGCGGCGCCAGCTGATCTTCGGTCGCAACGACCTCACGCGCGACGCGCCGATCTCCCGGGTCGACCTCCTGCTGGCCCGCAACACGCTGATGTACTTCAACAGCGAGACCCAGCTCAGCATCGTCCGCCGGTTCCACTTCGCGCTCTCCAACCCCGGTTACCTCTTCCTGGGCAAGGCGGAGATGCTGCTCAACCACGGCGACAGGTTCGAGCCGGTGAACCTCCGCATGAGGCTGTTCAAGAAGATCGGCTCGCCCCCGCCGGGCAACCGCTCCGCCTGGGCCCCCGGCGCCGGCGTGTCGCAGACCCGCCCGTACGTGCGGCACACGGTGCTGCAGGCGGCGGCGCTCGCCGCCGGCCCGGTCGCGCAGATCGCGCTCGACCGCTCCAGGAACCTCGCCCTGGCGAACTCGCGCGCCGAGCTGCTCTTCAACCTCAACCCCCGCGACATCGGGCGGCCGTTCCAGGACCTGGAGGTGTCCTACCGGCCGGTCGAGCTCCGCTCGGTGATCGAGCAGGTGGAGCTGGACCTGCGCGTCACCGAACTCCAGGACGTCGCCTGGCACCGGCCGAACGCGTCGGAGCCGAGCGTTTTCGACATCGCCGTCGTCCCGCTGCTGGAACCGGGCGGCGAGCTGGTCGGCGTCGGCGTCAACTTCCACGACGTGACGCGCTACCGCCAGCTCCGCGACCGGCTGGAGCAGGCGAACAGGGAGCTGGAGCACGCCTACGAGGAGTTGCAGTCGACCAACGAGGAACTGGAGACCACGAACGAGGAGCTGCAGTCCACGAACGAGGAGCTGGAGACCACCAACGAGGAACTCCAGTCCACGAACGAGGAGCTGGAGACGATGAACGAGGAGCTGCAGTCGACCAACGACGAGCTCCAGCAGATCAACGACACCCTGAACTCCCGCAGTGACGATCTCAAGCGGACCACCGCCCTCGTCTCCTCGGTGGTGCGCAGTCTCGGCGACGCCGTGGCCGTGGTCGACACGGACCTGCGGGTGCTGGTCTGGAGCCCGGGAGCCGAGGAGCTGTGGGGGCTCCGCGCCGACGAGGCGATCGGCTGCCGGCTGGCCTCCCTCGACATCGGCCTTCCCGTCGGGGAGATCCTGACCAGGGCGCGGCGAATGCTGGACACGGGACCCGAGCCGGGAAACGGCCGCGATGACGGCGTCACCCTGAACGGCGTGAACCGGAGGGGGCGCCCCGCCCGGCTCAACGTCGAGCTCTCCCGCCTGCACACCGACGACATGTCACCCCATGGAGTGATCATGGTGATGAACCTCCTCCAGCAGGAGCAGGACTAGCTCCTCACCTCCGGCCTCAGGGCGTGACGGCGGGCAGGGACAGGATCACGCTCGCCCCGCCCTCGGGGGAGGTCCGCAAAGACAGCGAGCCGCCCGCCGACTCGGCCGTGCGGCGGGCGATGTCGAGACCGAGACCGGTCGATCCGGCACCGCTCTCGCCGCGCTGCAGCGGGTCGGGCGTGGCGAAGCCGGGACCGGCGTCGGCGACGGTCAGCAGCGCGCCGCCGCCGGTCGCCTCCAGCCGTACGGAGAACGAGACCCCCTCCGGCGTGTGCGCGAACACGTTGCCGAGCAGGGCGTCCACGCAGGCGGCCAGGTCCTCGGCGGCGACCCCGACCGGCAGCGGGCCGGGGGCCAGGTCGAGGGTGAAGTGCCGCGACTGGTCCTCGGCGAGCACCGACCAGAACGTGACCCGTGCCCCGGTCACCTCCGCCGCGTCGCACTCGGCCCGCTCACGCACCCGTCTCCTGGCCTCGGTGATCACCGAGGTCACGGCGCGTTCCAGGGCGTCCACCCTGGCCTCGATCCTGGCCGACTCCTCCGGGTCGGCCAGCGACTCCGCCTCCAGCCTCAGCCCGGTCAGCGGGGTGCGCAGCCGGTGGGACAGGTCGGCGGCGCTCTCCCGCTCCTCCGCGAGCAGGCCGGTGATGCGCTCGGCCAGGTGGTTGAGGGCGAGACCGACCGCGTGCACCTCCGGAGGTCCGTCGGGCACGGTCCTGGCGGACAGATCGCCCGCCGCGAGCCGGTGCGACACCCTCGCCAGCGCGGTGATCGGCCTGATCACCGCGCGGGCCAGCCGGTCGCCGACCAGCACGCCCAGCCCGACCAGGGCCAGGCCGAGCGCCGCCAGCCCGGCCCAGACCTGGGGCACGCCCCTGGTCAGACGGCCGTCGTCCAGGAACACCCGGACCACCGCCGTGCCCCCGGGCGCACCCTGGACCGCGACCAGGATCTCCCGCCCGCCGGGGGCGGCGGCGGTGACGCTGCGACCGCGAGAGGCCAGTTCCACGGCGGTGGAGCGCGGGGCCCGGGCGCCGATCACCTCTCCGCCGGGAAGGAAGATCGTGACCGGGTGCTCGGCCTGCTCGGCGGTGAGCCGCAGGGTCTCGGTGTCCACCGCGCCGACCACGACCGCCACCGACTCGGCCTCGCTCTCGGCCTCGCTGACCGCCCCGCTCACCGCCACCGTGCGGACCAGCAGGGCCAGCGGGACCAGCAGCGCGATCAGTACGAGGGAGGTGGTCGCCGCGACCAGCAGGGTCAGCCAGCGCCTCATGCCGGGGCGGCCAGTCGCACGCCGACACCGCGTACGGTCTGCAGGTAGCGGGGTTCCTGGGACGTCTCGCCCAGCTTGCGGCGGAGCCAGGAAAGGTGGACGTCCACCGTCTTGTCGGCTCCGCCGTAGGGGATCTGCCAGACGTGGGTGAGCAGCTCCCGCTTGGTGATCACCTCGCCGGGCCGGGCCGCCAGATAGTGGAGCAGGTCGAACTCCCGGGGGCTCAGGTCCAGCGGCGTCCCGTCCAGGGTCGCCTCCCGGGTGCGCGGGTCGATCCGCAGGCCCCCGACGGTGACCGCGCTGTCGGCGCGGCTCTCGCCCGCCATCCGCCGGAGCACCGCCCGTATCCGCGCGTCGAGCTGGGCCGCGCTGAACGGCTTGACCACGTAGTCGTCGGCGCCCGCGTCCAGCAACCTGACCATCTCCGTGTCGCCGTCCCGCGCGGTCGCCACGATCACCGGGACCCGGCTCACCGCGCGGAGCATCCGCAGCAGGTCAAGGCCGTCCATGTCGGGCAGGCCGAGGTCGAGGACGACCAGGTCGGGGCGTTCCTCGACGGCCAGCCGCAGGCCGTCGAGAGCGGCGGGGGCGGACGACACGGCGTGGCCGCGGTCGCGCAGGCCCCGGGTGAGGGAGGTGCGGATCGCGGCGTCGTCCTCGATGAGCAGCACGTTTGACATTTGCCGCCACGTTAGCCCCCTCCCGCACCGGGTCGAAAGCGGGTTAGCCGCCCCTTAGCGTTGTCTTATCGTTCCAGGTGGCACAGTGAGGGCATGCGCAAGCGTCTTCCCCTGGTCGTGGCCGGATGGCTGATCACCGGGCTCCTCGCGATCGGAGTGGGTGTGGCGGTGATCGACCGTCTCAGCGAGCCGCTGACGGACACCGGGCTCCGGCCGCTCTCCGCCGCCGAGGTCGACGAGGCGCTCGCCCTCGCCTCGTCCCTTCCCAGCGCTCCGCCCGCCGTCGCGTCCCCGTCCGGCAGCGGCCCGGATCCCGGCGCCTCCTCTCCCGAGCCGACCGTCACCGTCACCGCCACGCCCGCCGCGGAGCCCGGCAAGAGCCGGGTGATCACCACGGCGGGCGGCAGGGTCATCGCCCGGTGCGAGAACGGCCTGGTCACCCTCCGGTCGTGGAGCCCGGCCCAGGGATTCCAGGCCGACGACGTCGAGCGCGGACCCGCCGGCCGGGCCCGCGTCGAGTTCGAGTCCGAGGAGGACGAGGTCAAGATCGAGGTCCACTGCGCGGCCGACGGATCACCCGTCCACCGCGTCCAGACCTGATCCGCTGCGGCCGTCAGCCGCAGCGGTTCGCCTCGTCGTCCTCCGAGTTCGCGCCGGGGGCCTCGTCGGCCACGGTGACCGAGAGCTGGGCGGTCGAGGCGACCAGGCTGCCCTTGGGGGATTTGGCGGCCTTCTCGTCGACCACGATCCCGCGCTCGCCGAGCAGCTCGTACGTCTTCGCGTCGAAGATCAGGTCTTCCCTGACGCCGTTGACGCCGACTCTGCCGACGCCGATCCCCTCGCGCCCCGCCGCGTCCTCGGCCCGCTTGGTGACGTCGACCCCGGGGATGGTGCCCACGGCCTTGAACAGCGCCGCACGCTGCGCCGGGGGCATGTAGGTCTCCCTGAGCATGTCGCCCGCCGCGGTGAAGGCCGCCTCGTCCTTGGAGTTGCCGCCCCGGTCGCCGGTGTAGAGGTGGGCGCGCATCCCGTCGGCGTCGGTGGGGAGCCTCTTGAGCGCCGCGTGGTCGGTGCGCATGTACTCGGGGGCCTTCCCGCAGTTCACCAGCGGGAGCGTCTCGACGCCGGTCCTCTCGTACGCCATCTCGGGGATCGGCCAGCCGGGGTAGGCCCTGGGCTCCAGGTACTCGATCTGTACCACGCCGTTCCTCGTCCCGTCGGCGGACAGCCAGATGACCCGCTTGGTCCGGTAGAGGTAGCGGGTCTCCCCGCCGAGCTCACCCGTCTCCGCGTTCGTCGCCGTGCCGCTGAAGGAGCCGTACATCGTCTCCGACTCGACCTTGACGAACTGGTCGTCGCGCGGCGCCAGGTCCGTCCTCACGGCCGCCCGCGCCGCCCTGTCGAGCACCTCGCTCGCCGAGACGGCGGCGATCTCGGGCATCGTCACCACGACCTCCTCCACTGCTCCCGGCGAGCCGTTCCGAGCACCTGACAGGGTGATCGCGGTCGCCCCCACCGCCACCGCGAGCGCCCCGGCCAGCGCCATCGCGTACGGCCCGCGCCAGCGCGGGCTCCGTCCCCGGGCCCGCGGCCCGGCGGCCGCGGCCAGCCCCCGCCGGGCCGCATGCCTCGCCCTCTCGTCGTACGGGGGAGCGTCGGGCCGGATGGCGGCGACCAGCTGGATCTCGTCATCGTTCATCTGTGCGACTCCAGGGAGCGGCGGATCTTGGTCCGGGTGCGGGAAAGGCGGGACCTGACGGTCCCGATCGGGATGCCGAGCGCCTGCGCGACCTCCTCGTAGGTCAGGTCGGCCCAGGCCACCAGCAGGAGCAGGTCCCGCTCCGCGGAGCCGAGCCCGGCCAGCGCGGCGGCGAGGGCGGGCCTGAGCCGGTCGGCGGTGACGCGCTCGGCGCTGCGGTCCTCGAACTCGGCCGCGGGCTCGGGAGCCTGCCGGGCGAGCGCCTTCAGCCTGCGGGTCTCCGACCTGCGGTGGCCGGAGATCAGGTTGGAGGCGATCCCGTACAGCCAGGGTCTGGCGTCGGCGCGGCCGAGGTCGTACCGGGCCCGCTTGCGGAAGGCGACGAGGAACGTCTCGGCCGTCACGTCGTCGGCCGTGGTCACGTCGTCCAGCCGCCGCGCCACGTACCGGTGGATCTCGTCGGCGTGGCGGTCGAAGAGCCCGGCGAACCTGTCGGGGTCCGCCAGGGACTCCCCGATCAGTGTCGCGTCGGTCGCGCCGGTTTCATCGGTCGCGTCGTCGGGCGGGGGCGGGGGGAAGGCCCCGGTCCGCTGGGGGAGACCCAGTGTCACCACCCGTTTCGTCCAGTCGTCATCAAGGGGAATCCTTCCGGAGCGCGTCCGCGCTCTCACCTCCTACTCCGCCGGTCGCCGCTGCCGGGTTCCATGAAATGACATGTCTATTTTGTCGGATTTTTTGGAAGGACATGTCTCCGTTGAGTGTCGGTCGGCGGAGGCTGCGCTGTCCGTGATCGGCCGCCACTAGGATCCGCCTTCACGAAACGGGTGTGAAAGGGATAGATGATGAGCGCTCAGAAGGCCGGTGGCGGCAGACGGCTGCTGCTGAAGGGGTTCCTCCTCGCGGTCGCCCTGCTGGTGGTCTCCGGATTCGCCCTCAGCGCGTGCTCGCGGGTGAGCACCCAGCCCGACGAGGTGGTCCTGCACTACGCGGGCGGCGTCCTGGAGGCCATCAAGTTCGAGAAGTGCATCAACCCCTCCAGCGGCGCCACGCTCCTCGGCCCCGGTGACAACGGATACTCCTACCCGTTCGGTCAGCGGACCTTCGACTTCTCCGGGGCGGACGACGCCGAGTCCAAGCCGCTGTCCGTGGTCTCCAAGGACAACGTGGAGATGACGGTGTCCGGGGTGGCGACGTTCACGCTGAACACCGACTGCAGGACGCTCCAGCAGTTCCACGAGAAGATCGGGCTGAAGTTCCGCGCCTACTACGAGGAGGGCGAGTCGTCCGACGGCTGGCGGCGGATGCTCAACATCTACATGCGGGTGCCGCTGGACCGGGCCATGGACGCCGCCTCGCAGGAGTTCGAGTGGCGGGGGCTGTTCAACGACCCGAAGGTGAAGCAGGCGTGGGAGGCGCGGGTCGGCCAGCTCGCCAGGGAGTTCATCAAGGGGACGGCCGGGGGTGACTACTTCTGCAACCAGAACTACGGGGGCAGCGGGCAGTGCGGTGACATCTCCCTGACCATCCAGAAGCCCGAGCCGCCGGAGTCCCTGGTCAACGCCCTGGCCTCGGAGCAGGCGGCCAAGGCGGAGAACGTCGCGCAGACCCAGCGCAACGCCAAGGTCCGCACCGAGATCGAATCGATCAAGGATCTTGTGAGGGTCCTCGGCCCGCAGGGCGCCGTACTCTGGCAGGCCATCCAGAAGGGGCAGGTCAGCGTGGTCCCGGTGCCGCAGGGCAGCAACCTCAACATCACCCCTCCGGGCCGCTGACCCCGGCGCCCGGAAGCTCGTCACTCCGCCGCCGGGCCGCCGTACGCCATTCTCGTCAGCGCGGGCGACCGGTTCACGACGTGTCGTCCGCCCTGGCGGGCATGGTCGGGCCCAGCTCGGCGCCGAAGTCGTGCGCGATCCTGCGCATGCCCTCGGCGAGGTCCCGCCGGTCGAGCGCTGTGATGCGCTCGGCCGGGCCGGACACCGACAGCGCGGCGACCGTCCGCGCCCCGTCCCGTACGCCCACCGCCAGGCAGTGCACGCCCAGCTCCTCCTCGCCCAGGTCCATCGCGTACCCGTGTTCGCGCACCCGCTCCAGCTCGGCGAGCATCCCGGGCAGGTCGGTGATCGTGTTGGCGGTCCTGCGGGGCATGCCGGTCCGCTCGACCAGCGACGCCACCTCGGTGTCCGCCCTGTCGGCCATCAGGACCTTCCCCACGGCCGTGCTGTGCGGCAGCACCCGCCTGCCGACCTCCGCGAACATCCGCAGCCGCCTCGGCGAGGGCACCTGGGCGACGTAGACCACGAAGTCGCCCTCCAGCACCGCCAGGTTGGCCGTCTCGCCCGACAGCTCGACCATCCTCGTCAGGTACGGCTGCGCCCACACGCCCACCATGCGCTCGGCCACCCCGCCGAGCCGCACCAGCGCGCCGCCCAGGGCGTAGCGGCGGTCGGACTCCTGGCGTACGTAGCCCCGCGCGAGCAGCGTGCGCAGCAGCCGGTGGATCGTCCCGTACGGCAGGCCGGTCCTGGCCGCGATCTCCGAGAGTCCGGCCTCCCCGCCCCGCTCGGCCAGCGCCTCCAGCACGTCCAGCGCCCGGTCGACGGACTGCACCGCGTTCATGAGCCCCCCTCGCCGGACGATCCCGGATCCGTGCGCGTCCCGTACCGGCCGGGCGGGCCGCCCGCACGACCCCCGCTCACGGCACTCTCGCTCAAGGCATCCACGCTCATGGCACCTTCGCTCATGGCATCCCCGCTCACGGCACCCTCGCGAGGCCGCGCAGCGAGGCGTCGAGGACCTGGGCGGTGTGCGCCACCGGGATGGGCTCGGCGCCCCGGCGGCGGATCGCCGAGGCGATCTGCATGGTGCAGCCGGGGTTGGCCGAGACCAGCAGGTCGGCGCCGGTGGCGAGCACCCGCTCCGCCTTGCGGTCACCGAGGTCCCTCGCGGTCTCCGGCTGGAACAGGTTGTAGGTTCCCGCCGAGCCGCAGCAGATCGCCGACTCGGCGATCTCCCTCAGCCGCAGGCCGGGCACGCCGTCCAGCAGCTTGCGCGGTTCGGACCGTATCCCCTGGGCGTGGGCCAGGTGACAGGCGTCGTGGTAGGCCACGGTGAGCGGCAACGGGTGCCGCTCGGCCGCCGGGCCGAGCGCGACGAGATACTCCGCCAGGTCGACGGTCCTGATCGCCCGCGCCCTGTCCGCCCAGCCGCCGCCCTCGTCCTGGAGGATCTCCGCGTAGTCCTTCATGGTCGACCCGCAGCCGGCGGCGTTGACCACGATCGTGTCGACGCCCGCCCGCTCGAAGGTGGTGATCGTCCGCTTCGCGAACCGCAGGGCCTGCCTCTCCTGGCCGGAGTGCAGCGACAGCGCTCCGCAGCAGCCCTGTGAGGGCGGGATCACCACGTCGCAGCCCTCCATCGCGAGCACCCGGGCGGTGGCCTCGTTGACCTGCGGGAAGAACTCTCCCTGCACGCATCCGGTGAGCATCCCGACCGTGGCCCTGCGCGGTCCCCGCGCCGCGATCCTTCGCGGCAGCCGCAGCCTGGAGGTGGCCGGGGGAGCGAGGTCGGCCATCGCGGCCAGGGACGGGTTGATCCGCTCCAGCCTCGGCGCGACCGCGCGGCGCAGCCCGGCGCTGAGCCGCAGCGGCAGCCGCATCGCCCGCAGCCGGCGCGGATAGGGGAACAGCTGGAAGACCAGCGCCCGCAGCGCCCTGTCGTCCGGCTCCCTCACGTGCACCCGCTCCACCTCGGCCCGGGTCTGCTCGATCAGCCGGTCGTACCTCACCCCGGACGGGCAGGCGGACACGCACGCCATGCATCCCAGGCACGCGTCGAAGTGCCCGGCCATCTCCGGCGTCAGCGGCGTGCCCTCGACGTGCTGTTTCATCAGGTGGATCCGGCCGCGCGGGGAGTCCATCTCCTCGCCCCACAGGACGTACGTCGGGCACGAGGGCAGGCAGAACCCGCAGTGCACGCAGTCGTTGATCAGCTCAGGGTCCATGTCAGATCCCTCCCGCGAACCGGCCGGGGGACATCCTCCGGCCGGGGTCGAACCGTTCCTTGAGCCGCCGCATCAGGGGCAGCGCGCCCGACGGGCCCCAGCGGTCGATCCCGCGGGCGAGGGCGGGCGGCGCGGAGAGCACCGTCAGCCCGCCGCCGAGCCGCCGGAGGTCGTCGCGCACGCCCGTCACGAACCCGGCGAACTCCGCCTCGCCGACGTCCTCCGGCAGGGCGACCAGCAGGACCGCGGAGGCCACCGACCCGCGCGCCCGCGCGGGCAGCCCGCGGGCGGCGACCGCGCGCAGCGCCGGGTACGCGGCGGCGGGCGGGACCTGCAGCTCCAGCAGCACCTCCTCGCCGGGCGGCACCGCCCACCAGGCGGGCGCCTCGGCGGTGATCCGCGCGCTCCCGTACTCGTCCATCGACTTGCGGACGGCCTCCGCCCGCGCGTCGGCCGCCACCCCCTCGACGAGCGCGGACACGGTGGGCCCGCCCGTGAGGTCCGGCCACTCCAGCTCGACGGCGCTCGGCTCGGCCTGCGAGGCCGCGAGCTCGGCGACCAGCGCGTTCAGCGCGTCCAGTGCGTCCGGCGCGTCCTTCGCCGGGGGAGAACCCGGCTCGGCGAAGGCGGGCAGGTCCACGGTGACCCAGCGGCGGGCGGCGGGTGTCGGGTGGAGGCGGAAGGTGGCCTCGGTGATGACGCCGAGCGTGCCGTACGAGCCGGTGAAGAGCTTGCCCAGGTCGTAGCCCGCGACGTTCTTGACGACGTTGCCGCCCGAGGTGGCGATCGTGCCGTCGGCCAGCACGACCGTGATGCCGATCAGCAGGTCGCGGGCGGTGCCGTAGCGGAACCTGCGGGGTCCGGCGACCGCGGTGGCGAGCGTCCCGCCGACCGTGCCGGTGCCCAGGGGGGTGTCCAGGGCCAGCTCCTGCCGCGATCGCGAGAGCGTGGAGCCGAGGACGTCGAGGGGGAGCCCCGCGCCGACCCTCGTCACGAGGTCGCCCGCGGAGTGCTCGACCGCCGACCCGCTCCCGAGGAGCAGGCAGCAGGTGTCGATCAGCAGGTCGCACCGTTCGGGGGGATTGCCCCAGTGGAGCTTGGTGCCGTCTCCCACCGGGACCACGGCCAGGTCGTGCGCGGCCGAGACGCGCATCAGCGCGGCGACCTCCCCGGTGCTCTCCGGCAGGGCCACCCAGCGCGGCGGGACCCCGCCCACCGCGTCGTCGGGAGTCGCCTCCCGGATCGTCACACCCGTCTCGCGCAGTGCCCTCAAAGGTGCCTCCAGCGGTGCTTCCATCAGAAGTGCTCCGCCTGTCCCGACTCGACCAGCGGGTGCACGCCCTTGCGGACCCCGGGGACCTCGCCGCACAGCCGGGGGGTCGGGAAGATCTTGCCCGGGTTGGACAGGCCGCGGGGGTCGAAGGCGCAGCGCACCAGCTGCATGGTGTCGAGATCGTCGTCGGAGAACATTTTCGGCATATATCGGGACTTGTCCACGCCGACGCCGTGTTCGCCGGTGATGGAACCGCCGTGCTCGATGCACAGGTCGAGAATCCTCCCCGAGACGATCTCCGCCCTCTCGCCCGCGCCCGGCTCCGCGTCGTCGAACAGCACCAGCGGGTGCAGGTTGCCGTCACCGGCGTGGAAGACGTTCGCCACCCTGATGCCGTACTCGAGGGAGAGGGCGTCGATGCTCGCCAGCACCCCGGGCAGCGCGGTCCGGGGGACGACGCCGTCCTGGACGATGTAGGCGGGGCTGATCCGGCCCACCGCGGCGAACGCCGACTTGCGGCCCCGCCAGATCGACGCCCGCTCCGCCGGGTCGTCGGCGACCCGTATCTCGAACGCGCCGCTCTCCCGGCAGATCCGCGTCACCTCGCCGAACTGGTGCGCGACCTCCTCGGCGGGGCCGTCCAGCTCCACGATGAGCACCGCCCCCGCGCCCTCGGGGTAGGCGCACGCCACGGCCGCCTCGGCCGCCTCCACGGCCAGGGCGTCCATCATCTCGATCGCGGCGGGCACGATGCCCCCGCCGATGATCGCCGACACCGCCTGCCCGCCCCGCTCGATGTCCTCGAACGCCGCGAGCAGCGTCGTGACGGCCTCGGGCAGCCTGCTCAGCCGTACGACGACCTTGGTCGCGATGCCGAGGGTGCCCTCCGAGCCGACGAACGCGCCCAGCAGGTCGTAGCCGGGATCGGTGTCCGAGAGCTCGACGACGTCGCCGTCGGGGGTGACGATCTCCAGGCCGACCACGTGGTTGACGGTGAAGCCGTACTTCAGGCAGTGCGCGCCGCCGGAGTTCTCGGCCACGTTGCCGCCGATGGTGCAGACCTGCTGGCTGGAGGGGTCGGGAGCGTAGTAGCGGCCCAGGTCGCGGACGGCCTCGGTGATCGCCAGATTGGTGACCCCCGGCTCCACGGTCGCCCGCCGGTTCGGCAGGTCGACGGAGAGGATCCGCCGCATCTTCGAGGTCACGACCAGCACCCCGTCGGCCCGCGGCAGGGCGCCGCCCGACAGGCCCGTCCCGGCGCCCCTGGCCACGAACGGCAGGCCGTACTCGTTGCAGATCCTCACCACGGCCGCGACCTGCTCGGTGTTCTCCGGCAGCACCACGACGCCGGGGGTGACCCGGTGGTGGGTCAGCCCGTCGCACTCGTAGGTGCGCAGCCGTACGGGATCGGTGATGACCGACCCGGGGCCGAGGAGTTCCTCGAACCTGCGGGCCGGCTCGTCCAGGGTCTTCGTCGACATCGTTCCTCCTCCGGCGTGCCCGGCGGCCTGGCGCCGCCGCCGGTGCCCGCCGGCCTCGATCGGCCGGTCGAGGACATCATCCTCGTCTCGAATTCTCGCTCAGCGCGGCGGCGCCGGCGTTCCTGCCGTGTCTGGGGCCGTCGTCCACGAGACCGGCGAAGCGGGGCTCCCCGGCCGCCCGCTGCGGGGCACGGCAGTCGGGGGAGGGGGGCGTACGGGCGGCACCGGTCGGGGAGTGGCGGATGCGCAGGTGGAGCCGGCCCTTGATCATCGTGATCAGGACGCCCCGGGCCCATCCCTCGTCCGCGGTCTTGCGCGCGTAGAACTCCCTGGTCGCCCTGTTGTCCAGCATATCCAGCAGGACGATGTGGTGACCCCAGGGAATCGGTCGCCCCGTCTGCGGGATGGAGTCGGGCCAGGCCGCCGCGAAGGCCCTCATGTAGAGGAGGTTGGTCCGCGAGTAGCCCATGGCCTCGGGGAACGCGCCGCGCAGGTCGGCCGAGAGCCGGGGCACCATCTTCCTGCCCCAGTCGTCGTCAGGCTGCCGGTCGAGGATGTGGCGGCCGATCCGCCAGTACTGCCGGATCAGCTCGGTGTCGGTGGTGAGCAGTGCCACCCGCCCCCTGCTGCCGACGATCTCGCGCTTGACGGCGTCGAGCAGCGTTTCGTACTCGCTCTGATCGGCTCCTTCGCCGTTCCTGTCATCGCTCATGCACGCAAAGTATCCACTCGGCCCGACACCCGCATCCGCCCCCGGAGATCGCCCGGAGTGAGGAATCCCCGCCAGGGGATGAGGATTCCTCACCGTCGGAATGGTCATGTCACGGCATACGCGCATAGGCCGGGAGAGTAAGGAACTCCGCGAAGTCGTCGTCCAGGGCGACCTCCTTGAACAGGGCGGTGGCCTGACCGTAGAGGGCCTCGTCGTAGCCGGGCTCCGCCTTGATCTTGGCGAGCTCCTCGTCGATGATCTTCTCGACCAGTTCCCTGGTCACCACGGCGCCGGTGTCGGCGAGCTCGATGCCGTTGTGGATCCACTGCCAGATCTGGGAACGGGAGATCTCGGCGGTCGCCGCGTCCTCCATCAGGTTGTGGATCGCCACCGCGCCCAGCCCGCCCATCCAGGCGGCCAGATAGCGCAGAGCCACGTCCACGTTGTTGCGCAGCCCCGCCTCGGTGATGTCGCCGGGGGTCTTGGAGACCGCGAGCAGGTCGGCGGCGGAGACGGAGACGTCCTCGCGCAGGCGGTGGAGCTGGTTGGGCCGGTCTTCGAGGACGGCGTCGAAGACGTCGCGGCAGATCGGCACGAGGTCGGGGTGCGCCACCCACGAGCCGTCGAAACCGTCGCCGGACTCGCGGGTCTTGTCGGCGGTGACCTTCTCCAGGGCGACCTTGTTGACCTCGGGGTCGCGGCGGGAGGGGATGAACGCGGCCATCCCGCCGATGGCGTGGGCCCCGCGCCGGTGGCAGGTGCGGACCAGCAGCTCGGTGTAGGCGCGCATGAACGGGGCAGTCATCGTCACGGCGTTGCGCTCGGGCAGCAGGAACTCGCGGCCACGGGTGCGGAACTTCTTGATCACGCTGAAGAGGTAGTCCCAGCGGCCGGCGTTGAGGCCCGCGGAGTGGTCGCGGAGCTCGTAGAGGATCTCCTCCATCTCGAACGCGGCCGGGTAGGTCTCGATGAGCACCGTCGCCCGGATCGTCCCCTGGGAGATGCCGAGCAGCTCCTGGGCCCTGACGAAGACGTCGTTCCAGAGGCGGGCCTCCAGGTGCGACTCGATCTTCGGCAGGTAGAAGTACGGGCCCTTGCCCTTGGCCATCTGCCGCTGCGCCGAGTGGAAGAAGTAGAGGCCGAAGTCGACCAGGGAGGCGGAGAACGGCCTGCCGTCGAGGGTGAGGTGCTTCTCGTCCAGGTGCCATCCGCGGGGACGGACCACGATGGTGGCGAGCTCGGTGTCCGGCTTGAGGGAGTAGCTCTTCTCCCCGGCGGAGAAGTCGAGGGTCCGGTCGAGCGCGTCGCGCAGGTTGAGCTGGCCGTTGATGGTGTTCTCCCAGGTGGGAGCGTTGGCGTCTTCGAAGTCCGCCAGCCAGACCTTGGCACCCGAGTTCAGTGCGTTGATCGTCATCTTCCGGTCGACGGGGCCGGTGATCTCCACGCGGCGGTCGATCAGGCCGGGCGCGGGCGGGGCGACGTGCCACTCGGACTCGCGCACGTGCCTGGTCTCGGGCAGGAAGTCGAGGGTGCCGCCCGCCGCCAGCTCCGCCTGGCGGACCTGGCGGGCCTCCAGCAGCTCCAGACGCCGGCCGTCGAACTCGCGCTGGAGGGTGGCCACGAAGGTCAGTGCCTCCGGCGTGAGGATCTCGTCGAAGCGGTCCTGGATGGGGCCGCCGATCTCAACGCCGTCCATGGGTCCTCATTTCCTTACGAGTTTCCGTATTTTCCGTATGGTGGAAAAGTAATTCTGAATTGTGGAATCGACGCTACTTGAGGGGCAGTTGCGGGTCAAAGGCAGGGTCCCCCTCAGGGCTCGCTCGGGGAGTTCCCCGATGATCTGGGAGGCGTACTCGGACAGAGTGAGACCAGCGCCCTCGGCAGAGGGAGAGAACGGAACGATCACACTTGGGGAAGCGAAGACTTCCCGGGAAATCGAGGATTGAGCGCATGAAGAAGAACATGGTCGTCGCCGGGGCGCTCCTGGGATCGGTGCTCATGCTCTCGGGGTGCGGCGGCTCCGCCCTCGACTTCCGAGACCGGCAGCAGGAGGTCGTCTCCTACGACGTCACCGGCAAGCTGACGACCCTGGACGCCGCCACCGGCTCGGGTGACATCGTGGTCACCGAGTCGGACCGCCAGGCCGTCCGCGTGACCGAGACCCTCCACTGGCGCGGAGACAAGCCCGCCACCGAGCACCCGGTGGACGGCGGCAAGCTCACCCTGCGCGAGGGCTGCGACGGGATGAGCTGCTCGGTCGACTACAAGGTCGAGATCCCGCCGGGCCTCACGGCCAAGCTCGACACCGGCTCGGGCACCATCACGCTGCGCGGGCTCACCGGGGAGGTGAACGCCGTGAGCGGCTCCGGCGACATCGAGGCCGGCGGCCTGATCTCCAAGCGGTTCACCGCCGACACCGGCTCCGGCGACATCGAGGCGAAGTTCTCCGCCGCGCCCGAGGGGGTGCGGATCGAGACCGGCTCCGGCGACGTCGTCGCGTACCTTCCCAAGGGCGGCTACG
Source organism: Streptosporangium sp. G11 (assembly GCF_051192615.1). Taxonomy (NCBI): domain Bacteria; kingdom Bacillati; phylum Actinomycetota; class Actinomycetes; order Streptosporangiales; family Streptosporangiaceae; genus Streptosporangium; species Streptosporangium sp. G11. Next base: position 119,748 of record NZ_JBPJUQ010000002.1, on the reverse strand, counting down.
ACGTCACCGCCGAGACCGGCTCCGGGGAAGAGACCGTGAAGGTGACCGACGACCCCTCCTCCCCCCGCAAGGTCACGCTGAAGACCGGCTCCGGCGACGCCGAGGTCCTGCCCTCCTAGACCCTCGAGGCCGGGGGCGTCCTCCGGCCTCCGCCCCGGAGGCGTTCCCTGACGCCACCCCCGAGGACATTGGCGTCCGGTGGGGACGAAGTGGTGATAACCAGGTGATGGCGTGGGGGTTCCCGTGGCACCATCGAGGGGAAGAGACACGGGGTGTTCGGGCGTTCACTCATATGAGAAGAACGCACACGCACCAACCATCTGAATGGAGCGACGACATAGACACTCGTGAGCCGCTGGACATCGACCGATTCGACGACCTGCTCGACAACGGTGAGATGGATCTGGCCGAGCGCCAGGCGCTCCGCCGGGTGGCGGGCCTCTCCACGGAGCTGGAAGACGTCACCGAGGTCGAATACCGCCAGCTGCGACTTGAGCGGGTCGTCCTGGTCGGCGTCTGGACCTCCGGTACGGCGATCGACGCCGAAAACTCCCTCCTGGAGCTGAAGCTCCTCGCCGAGACCGCGGGTTCGGAAGTTCTGGAGGGGCTGATCCAGCGCCGCCAGAAGCCCGACACCGCGACCTACATCGGTTCGGGCAAGGCGCAGGAGCTCGCCGACATCGTCTCCGCCACCGGTGCCGACACCGTGGTGTGCGACGGAGAGCTGAGCCCCGGCCAGCTCCGCCAGCTTGAGGAGATCGTCAAGGTCAAGGTCATCGACCGGACCATGCTGATCCTCGACATCTTCGCCCAGCACGCCAAGAGCCGCGAGGGCAAGGCGCAGGTCGAGCTCGCGCAGCTCAACTACCTGCTGCCGCGCCTGCGAGGCTGGGGCGGCAACCTGTCCCGTCAGGTCGGCGGCCGCGCCGCGGGCGGCGTCGGCATGGGCGGCCGCGGTCCCGGTGAGACCAAGATCGAGCTGGACCGCCGCCGGATCCGCGAGCGGATGGCCAAGCTGCGCCGCCAGATCGGCGAGATGACCACCGCCCGCGTGACCAAGCGCTCGCGGCGCCTGCAGCGCGAGGTTCCCGCCGTGGCCATCGCCGGATACACCAACGCGGGCAAGTCCTCGCTGCTGAACCGGCTGACCGGCGCGGGGGTGCTGGTCGAGGACTCCCTGTTCGCCACGCTCGACCCCACGGTCCGCAGGGCGCACACGCCCGACGGCCGCCTGTTCACGCTGGCCGACACCGTCGGGTTCGTCCGGCACCTGCCGCACCAGCTCGTCGAGGCGTTCCGCTCCACGCTGGAGGAGGTCGGCGACGCCGACCTGATCCTGCACGTGGTCGACGGCTCGCACCCCGACCCCGAGTCACAGCTCGCCGCGGTGCGCGAGGTGATCGGCGACATCGAGGGCGCCCGCGACATCCCCGAGATCGTGGTCATCAACAAGGCCGACGCCGCCGACCCGGTGGTGCTGGCCCAGCTGACCGCCAAGGAGAAGCACACCGTCGTGGTCTCGGCCCGCACCGGTGCCGGGCTCGACGAGCTGAGGGCCGTGATCGAGCGGGAGCTGCCCCGCTTCGACCAGGAGATCAGGCTTCTCGTGCCGTACGAGCGCGGCGATTTGATCTCCCGGGCGCACAAGGAGGGCGAGGTCCTCGGCGTCGAGCACACCGGGGACGGCACGGTCCTGCACGCCAGGGTCCTGCCCGGCCTCTTCGCCGAGCTGGAGAAGACCGCCAAGCCGGTCGAGAGCGTCGTCTGACCCCGCCGGTCACCACCGGTGACCGCCCGACCCGCCGTCTCCCGGCCGGCCACCGTACGGTCGTCGGCCGGGGCCGCAGAAGTCCGTCACGCCGTACCGTCTCTCGTGGGGCGGTACGGCGGGCCCGGGGCGGCGCTCAGCGATCCGTACCGCGGCGGAACACCACCAGCGCCACGTCGTCCTCCCTGGCGCCGAACCGCTCGATCAGCCGGTCGCAGAAGACCTCCAGGTCCTCCTCCACCCGCTCCGCCAGGTGCCGTACGATCTCCAGGCTCTCGTCGAGCAGCTTGTCGCGGTCCTCGATGAGCCCGTCGGTGAACATCAGCACCGAGCCTCCCTCGGGGACGTTCACCCGGTCGACCCGGTAGGTCTCCTCGGCCACCCCCAGCAGGAGATTGCCCAGACGGTGGTAGCGGGCGTGACCGTCCGTGATGAAAAGGGGAGGGATGTGCCCCGCGTTCGAGACCTCCATCTCCCCGGTCGCCGGGTCGATCAGGAGCAGGCACACGGTGGCGGTCATGCCGGGGTGGTAGCGCCGCAGCACCTCGTTGAGCAGCGCCATCGACGCGCCGAGGTCCGAGGTGCCGATGACGGAGGCGCGCAGCGCGTGGCGAAGCTCCGCCATGACGGTGGCGGCCAGCAGGGAGTGTCCCTGGACGTCGCCGATGGCGATGAGCACCCGGTGTCCCAGCCGCAGGACCTCGTAGAAGTCGCCGCCGACCTCGACGTTGTCGACCGCCGGCTGGTACCGCCAGCTGATCGCGAGCCCGGGGGTCTCGGGGATCCGCGCCGGCAGCAGGCTGCGCTGCAGGGTGAGGGCGATCGCGTGCTCCTCGGCGTACGCCCGCAGCGCGTCCACGGCGAGGGCGAGGGCCTGGCCGAGCTGGCGCAGCACGTTGGACTCGTCGGCGTCGAGCGGCGGAACCTGCAGCACCCCGAGGTAGACGGGGGGCCTGCCCAGCTTGGTGCGGCAGACCACGGCCAGGACGTCGCCGCCGAGCGTCGTGTCAGGCATCAGCTCCGTCCACTCGGCGGCCGATACCGTGAAGACCTGGGTGCCGGCGGCGGCGCCCAGGGACATCGCGCTCAGCCTGGGCAGCGTGTCCGACGCCGCGACCTTGACCTGGGCGGCGTTCTCGGGCGGGAGGGCGACGAACCTGCGGGTCCGGCCGTCAGGAGGCAGGGCGAGCGTGCCCGCGTGCCGCCCCAGGATCTGTGAGGTTCCCCCGACGGCCGTGGCGAGGAGCTCGTCGAACGTCTCGGCGGAGTTCATCGAGAGCGTGACCTCGGTGAGGGCGGCCAGCCGCCTGGCCATCAGCTCGGCCCGCTGCCGGGCACGGTAGTAGCGCAGCGTGGCCTCGACCGTCGCGGCGAACTCGTCCGGCTCGACCGGTTCCGCCAGGTAGGCGTCCGCCCCGCGTTCGAGCCCCTGGGCCCGGTCCGCCGGGGTGATCGCCGCCCCGGAGATCTGGATGACCGGGATGAAGGACGTCGCCGGGTCCGCCTTGATCTGCTCACAGACCTCGTAGCCGCTGATGTCGGGCAGCCGCACGTCCAGGACGACGAGGTCCGGATGGAGCTCCCTGACCTTGACGAGCGCCTCCATGCCGCCGGTGGCCTGCACGACCTCGTGCCCCGAGCGCCGCAGCCAGCTCGACAGGATGTACAGCTTGGTCGGGGTGTCGTCCACGACCAGCACCGTCGCCCCGCTGTCACTCATCGACGTGTCCCAGGGCGCTTCCGATCGCCTCCAGCAGGGTGTCACGGCGGAGTTCCTGTTTGGAGACCACCATGTGCGCCCCCTCGGGGGCCTGACGCGCCGTGGCGACGGTCACGATGATCACCGGTACCCGGTGCAGCCGCTCGTCGTCGGACATCCGCAGCATCAGCGCGGTGCCGTCGAGACGGGGCATCAGCAGGTCCACCAGGGCGATGTCGGGTGGATTCTCCTTCATCATCTCCAGCGCCCTCAGGCCGTCGGAGGCCTCGTCGATGTGCGCGGCGAACCCGGTGAGCATCCTGCGTACGACGGCGCGGAACTCCTCGTCGTCGTCCACGATGAGCAACCGGCCGACCACGGGAGCGTCGTCGTGCCGGTAGGGCAGCCTCAGGACGGCCGTGGTGCCGGACCCCGCGACGCTGGTCAGGTGCAGCGCGCCGCCCAGTGCCTCCGCCAGCCTGCGGGCGTACGGCAGGCCGAGCCCGGTCCCCTTGCTCCGCACCTGGATCGGCCCGGGAACCTGAAAGAACTCCTCGAAGACGCGTTCCAGGTGCTCCTCGGGCACGCCTATCCCGGTGTCGGTCACGGTGAAGACCAGGTCGCGGGTGGTCGCGTCGAGGCTCACCTCCAGCTTGACCTCGCCCCGCTCGGTGAACTTCAGCCCGTTGGAGAGCAGGTTGCGCAGGATCCGGGTGAGCATCACCTCGTCCACCAGCATCTCCGGCGGCGCCTGCGAGACCTCCACCGTGAGCGTCACCTCGTCGTTGCCGGCGGTGGGGTGCAGCGTCATGCGCAGCCGTTCGGCCAGGGCCACCAGGTCGACCATGGAGGGCTGGGGGTCGAGTCTCCCCGCCTCGGCCTTCGCCATGTCGAGCAACTCGCTCACCAGCGACAGGAGCGTCTCCGCGGAGGAACCGATGAGGTTGATCTGGTGGAGCTGCTCGACGGCCAAGGGCTCCCCGCCGGGGCCGACCAGGAGGCGGACCAGGCCGATGATCGAGTTGAGGGGGGTGCGCAGCTCGTGGCTGACGGTGGCCCAGAACCTGTTCTTCGCGTCGCTCGCCGTCCGGAGCTGCGCGGACTTCTCGTCCAGCTCGGCGTAGAGGGCCACGACCCCGCGGTTGGTCTCCTCCAGCTCCTCCGACAGCTGGTTGTAGAGCGCGAGGACTCCCTGGTTGGTCTCCTGCAGCTCGGTGTTGAGCTGCAGGACCTCCTCCAGGGTGTCGGCGAGCTCGCGGTTTTGCCTGCGCAGCTCGTCGAGGGCCGTGGTGGGCGCCATGGTGGCGAGCCTGGTGCGGATCTCCTCCGCCGAGAGTCTGGGCTTTCGGCCCTGCGGGAGCCGTTTGACCATGCTTATTCTTCCCTCGGCGGGATCAAGCTCGATGAGGTCGACGAGACGCCCCGCCAGCGTCACGCCGTCCGACGAACGGAAACCGATCTTCGCAGAGAAGTCGATCGCGACGAGCAGGGCGTCCCGCTCCAGCCGGAAGGCGACGGAGGCGTCGGCCCCCGCCTCGACGAGTTCCCTGCCGATCTCGCTCAGCGCGGTGGCCACCCGGATCTGGTCCTGGGTCTCCAGCCCGACGCTCCCCGCCACCTCGCGGCCCAGCTTGCGCATGGCGAAGACGTCCTGGTCGTCCCGGACGCGGATCTGGATCAGCTCGTCCCCGGTCATGCGCTCGGCCTGACGGCGACCACGCAGGCGTCGTCCCTGCGGGTCCCGGCCTCGCGCAGCAGCGTGCCCGCGACGATGGAGGGAAGGCGCGTGACGAGCCCGGGATAGGAGGTGATGTCCCAGCGTTCGGACAATCCGTCGGAGTGGAGCAGGACGACGCTGTGCGGAGGCACGGCGTACTCGTACTGGCGCAGGGTTCTGGCCTTGTGGCCGGCGATGCCCGGGACCGAGATCATCCCCTGGCGGCCGTCGTTGTGGGCGATCCACGCGGAGACGTTGCCGAGGCCGGCGAAGCTCACCGTGCCCGCGGCGCCGTCGACGCGGGCCACGGCGACCGCGCCGCCCCTGGTGTGACCGAGGCCGGTGTGGATGCGCTCCAGGGCGGTGACCGGGGCGAGGTCGGCGTGCCGCAGGAACAGCCGTACCGCCTCCTGGGAGGCCTGGGCGGCCGCGGGGCCGTGGCCGAGGCCGTCGCAGAGCATCACGGTCGTCGTGGTGCCCTCCTCGCTGATCACGAACGCGTCGCCGCAGACGGTCTCCTCGCCGATGGGGCGGGTCAGGCCGCTCACCCTGGACGGAGGGCGCGGGGCGCCCTGCGCGACGAAGTACATGTCGAGCACAGTGCCCCGGTCGGGTATGGAGTGAACCTCGTAGCCGCTGGCCATCCGGGCGATGCCGCCCAGCCCGATGCCGAGCGTGCCGGTGGTGGAGTAACCGTCGCGCAGGGCACGGGAGACGTCGCGCATCCCCGGCCCCCGGTCGATCGCGAGGACCTCCACCGCCGAGTCCAGCTCCGGATGCGGGCGGATCAGCATGATCCCCTCGGTCGCGTGCTTGACCAGGTTCGACGCGGCCTCGCTCACCGCGACGGCGACCCGCCCGGTGTCCTCCTCGCCGAATCCGCGGACCTCGGCGAGCGTCACGGCGGTACGGCGGAGGGCACCGATCGTGCTGGCGTCCTCGGCGCGTACCCAGACGTCGCGCTGGGAGTGGATCAGCGAGCCCATTTCGTCACCGTGATCAACGTGCCCTCACCGGGAGTCGACACGAGGTCGAACTCGTCGACCAGGCGGCGGGAGCCGCTGAGGCCGAGCCCCAGGCCTCCGCCGGTGGTCCACCCGTCGGTCAGCGCCTGCTCGACGTCCGGGATGCCGGGGCCGCTGTCACTGAAGATCATTCGCAGGCCGCGCCGCATGCCCTTGTGGACGACCTCGACCCGCACCTGCCCGCCTCCCGCGTAGACCAGGGCGTTGCGGGCCAGCTCGCTGGCCGCGGTCACCACCTTGGTCTGGTCGACCAGGGACAGGCCCACCTTCACCGCGACGGTCCTGACGTGCTGGCGGACCAGCACGACGTCGCCGTTGACGTTGATGGGCAGTTCCTCAGGGGTCGTCACCAGGAGGCCGCGGAGCGTTGGGAGTTCTCGATCTGGTTCAGCAGGGCGACGCCCTTCTCAAGGTTGAGCGCCGTGCGCACGCCGCCGAGAGAGAGGCCGAGCTCGACGAGGGTGATCGCCACCGCCGGCCGCATACCGACGACGATCGTCTCGGCGTCGAGCATGCGCGAGATCGCCGCGATGGTGGCCAGCATCCGGCCGATGAAGGAGTCGACGATCTCCACGGCGGTGATGTCGATGATCACCCCTCGCGCGCCGGTCGCGACCACCTTCTCCGACAGGTCCTCCTGGAGCGCGAGCACGCTCATGTCCTGCAGGTCGATCTGGATGGAGACGATCAGGATGTCGCCGAGCTTGAGGATGGGGACGCGATCCATCAACCCTGCACCGTCCGCACGGCGATGCGGGACTCCCCGCCCTTGACGAACTTGACCCCGCTCGCCCGCAGCGTGTGGGCCAGCGCGTCGGCGAGGGTGGCCTTGGTCACGATGTCGCCGAACTCGATGCCGAGGGTGACGATCGTGTGGGCGATCTGCGGGCGGATGCCGGAGATCACGCACTCGGCGCCCATCAGCCGGGCCGCCACCACGGTCTTGAGCAGGTGCTGGGCGACCTCGGTGTCGACGGCGGGCACCCCCGTGATGTCGATCACCGCGTGCTCGGAGCCGGTGTCGACGAGCGTCTGCAGCAGCTTCTCCATGACGACCTGGGTCCTGGCCGAGTCGAGCGTGCCGACCAGCGGGACCGCGACGATGCCGTCCCAGAGCTTGACCACCGGGGTGGACAGCTCCAGCAACTGCTCCGCCTGATCGATGATGATCTTCTCCCTGGCCGACGTGTAGCTTTCCATGGTGAAAAGCCCGAGGTCGTCGATTACCCGCGAGAACCAGATGAAACCTCGGACGGCCTCGGGGGAGCCGTCCTCCTCGACGATCTCGTAGAGAGCCTCCTTCAGGCCGAAGACCACGATCGCGGTCTCGGTCGGGGTGAATCCCTGGCGGGCACGGTCCCGGGAGAGCTCGGCGAGCAGGCCGCGCAGGTCGCTGAGATCGCCGGAGTCGCCGAACGACCGGCGCAGCGCCTGGTAGAGCTCACGTAACTGGTCGGCCAGGCTTCCGCGATCCGCCTGATTGCCGGTGCTGCCCGTGGACGAACGGGCGATCTCAAGCCAGCGCTTGAAGACGCGCGTCTCGTGCTCCTGGAAAAGTTCTTCGATGCGACGCCGACCGGCGTCCGCGTGGACGGACAAGGCAACTCCCATGCGTACGGCCTGGAGACAACTCGCACGAAAGGCTACATGGGAGGTCCTGCTTACGACCTTTTTTGGGGGTTTGGTGGGCCGCTTGTGGTCAGTGCTTCAGGGGTGGAGCGACCGGGTCGGGCGGCCTGCGCCGCCGTATCACATCGTGGGGTTTCCGTGCGCCCTCCCGGGCTGCGTGGCCCGCACGGGAGGGGAGATCGAAGATCGACCGTGGGGGAGGGAGAGAGGATCACGGTTCAGGCCTTCCCGCGGCCAGCTTAGAGTGGTGGCGGGCCGTGTTTCAATGACGGAACTTGCGTCAGAGGGCCTGCGATGGCTGAACTGTAAGAACGCGAAAACGTACAAAAGCCTCAAAAGTGACAGTGGTCGCCCAAGGTTTGGATTGCTACCATAAGGCAAATCTAGCGAGATGTTATGACGCAAGTTGCTCTGGTGACTACTGTTGCGCGCGATGAAGAAGTAGTCTGAGCTGTGGAAAGTTGCTCAACGCCACGCGTGATCGTCGAGCCGGCGGGTGAGGCGCGATCGCGGAGGGGCGGCGTTCTTCCCAATTAGCCTGTACAGCGGGCTGACTTGTGAAATAACGTAACTGAACTGAAATCGCCCGATCATGATCTCGGCGATACTGTCGCCGCACAAACAGATACGCGGATGAGAGCAGGAGACCCCCGATGCCGTCCGGACTCACAGCGGGCTTGAAGGGCACGGTGCCCGGCGATGTCCGGGGCGGCCCGCCCCGTCCGGGTGCGGTCCTCCTCCAAGTGTCTTCCCCTGAACACAAGGCGGTGATGCGATGACGGTCCGCCTCCTGACCAACATCGGCCGGCTCTGGACCGGAAACGACGTGTTCAGCAACGCGGCGATCCTCGTCCACAACGACCGGATCGCCTGGGTCGGCCGCGCCGCGGACCTTCCGCAGAGCGTGCCCGGTGTCGTCGACGACATCGTCGACGTCGACCACGTCGAGAACCTGGGCGGCGCGCTGGTCACCCCCGGCCTGATCGACGCGCACACCCATCCGGTCTACGCGGGAAACCGCTACGCCGAGATGGCGATGCGCTCCAGCGGTTCCACCCCCTCCGCGATCACCGCGGCGGGCGGCGGCATCGGCTCCACCGTGACGGTCACCCGCGGCACCGACCCCTGGACGCTCTGCAACGGCGTCCGTGAGCGACTCCGCGACTGGCTGCTCAGCGGCACCACCACCATCGAGGCCAAGACCGGCTACCACCTCACCCGTGACGGCGAGCTGGCCGACGTGCGGCTCCTGCGCGAGCTGGAGAAAGAGCCGATGATGCCGCGCGTGCACGTGACCTTCATGGCCGCGCACGTCGTCCCGCCCGAATACTTCGGCCGCCAGCGCGACTACGTCGAGGCCGTGGGCGCCTGGTGCGCCGACGCCGCCGCGGCGGGAGCCGACGGTGTCGACGTCTACTGCGACGAGGGCCACTTCACCGCGGAGGAGGCCCGCTGGGTCCTGGCCTCCGGACGCAACGTCGGCCTGCTGCCGCGCGTGCACGCCGGCGCCTACACCCGGCGCGGCGCCGTCCAGCTCGCAGCCGAGCTCGGCTGCGCCTCCGCCGACCTGCTTCACCACACCACCGACGAGGACATCGCGATCCTGGCCCGCTACGGCGTCCCCGCCGTGGTCTGCCCCGGTACGGCCCTCCAGCGTGGCAGCCTGCCCCCGGTCCGCCGGATGCTCGCCCAGGGGGTCACCGTGGCCCTCGGCAGCGACCACAACCCGGGCCACTGCGGAATCACCTCGATGTCCCTGGTCATCAGCCTCGCCGTCGCGGCCTTCGGCATGAGCGTCGGCGACGCCCTCCGAGCCGCCACCCTCGGTGGCGCCACGGTTCTCGGCGCTCCCGACCGCGGTGTTCTCGCCCCCGGCCGCCTGGCCGACATCGTCCAGTGGGACGCCGACCACGAGGGCGCCTTCGCCTGGGCCTTCGGCCTCAAGCCCCGCCGGGTCTGGCGCGGCGGCACCCCCGTCCAGTAGCTCTCCTCTCCTCTCCTCTCCGGCGGGCTCGGCTTCGCGGCCCTCGCCCGCCGGCTCCTCCCTCCCGGTGGCCCTCTCACTTCCGGCAGGTCCTTCCTCTGTCGTCTTCACCGCCTCCGTCCATGCGGCCGTCCGCGTGGGGTCTCGCCCTGTCCGTGCTCTGCCCGCGTGGGGTCTCGCTCTGTCTGTGTGGAGCCTCGTCGCTCATGGGGGAGACGGAGGAAGAGGTCACTCCCGTCTCCTTCGCGTGATCTCCTCCACATAGCCTCTGGACATGCCTCCACCGGTCGCCGTCGTCACGGACTCCACCGCCTACCTCCCGCCGGAGGAGGTCTCCCGCCTGGGGATCATCGTGGTGCCGCTCCAGGTGGTCGTGGGAGGCAGGTCGTTCGACGACATGGCGCGGGCCGACGGCCCGAGCGTGGGCGACGCGCTGAGGGAACGAGGCCGGATGACGACCTCCAGGCCCGCCCCGCGGCGTTTCGCGGAGGCCTACGACGAGGCGGCGGCCCGGGGCGCGACCGGCATCGTCTCCATCCACCTGTCCGCGGAGATGTCCGGTACGGTCGAGGCCGCCCGCGCGGGAGCCGAGGATTCCCCCATCCCGGTCGACGTCGTCGACAGCAGATCCATCGCCATGGGCCTCGGGTTCCCCGTCCTCGCCGCCGCGAGCGCCGCCGCGGAGGGCGCGACCCGGGCCGAGGTGGCGGACGCCGCCCGCCGCTGCGCCGAATCGGTCCGCAGCTTCTTCTACCTCGACACCCTGGAGTATCTCCGCAGGGGAGGGCGGATCGGCGCCGCGGAGACCCTCCTCGGCTCGGCACTGATGATCAAACCGATCCTGCACATCTCCGACGGCACGATCGTCCCCCTGGAGAAGGTCCGTACGGCGAGCCGCGCCATCGCCCGCCTCGAAGACCTCGCGGTCGAGGCTGCGGGCGCGGGCCCGGTGGAGGTCGCCGTCCAGCATCTCGGCGCCAGGTCCCGTGCGGAGACCCTGGCCGCACGCCTGCCCCTGCGGATTCCCGCTCTCACCAAGGTGGTCGTCGTCGAGGTCGGCCCGGTCATCGGCGCCCACGTCGGCCCCGGCATGCTCGGCATCACCATCTCCTCTCGCGAGTCTCCGCCGTCTTCGGAGTGGTGATGTCTTCGGGTCCGTGGTCTCTTCGGGTCCGTGACAGAGAGAGGCGCCGGACGCCCGCGGGTTTCCGGCCTGCACGTCTTCGGGGCGCGCGCCTCCGTGTCCGGACATCCCCACCCCCACAGGCTTCTGGGCTCGCACGTCTTTGGGCTTACATGTCTCTGGTCCCCTGCGGGCCGATCAGGCGGCCTGGATCCCCGCCCCCGCCCCCCCGCCACGCGGTCCGCCGGTTATCCACAGAAGGGGATTCGGTGAAAGTCCGCTCGTCGCCGTCGTCGTAACGTCCTGCGGGTGCGGACCACAGGCCAGAACATCGAGCGGTTCCAAGCCGAGTCGCGGCTGCGGACCCTGACCGGGCGCGGATCACCCGACCCCGCGCCCCTGCCACGCCGTCCGGCCGGCACACCGGGGCCGGGCAGGCACGCGCGGCCCGGCGCTCAGGACGGGCCAGAGGACGCCGTCGTCCACGACGGCCCCGCCTCGCGCATGCGTTCGGCGCCGATTCCGCCGTCCTTCGAGGCGCTTCGCAAGGTCGTGGCCACTCAGGGGCCCGCGCTCGGTCCCGGGCGCCCCGGGCTGCGCCTCCTGCTGCTCGTCGCCCTGGCGGCCGCCGTCGCGGGAGGTGTGTACGCCTGGCGATCCCAACCTGAGCCTGAGCCCCTCGCCCCGCCGATGCCGGTCTCCGGGTCGCCGCTGTCGGCGCCCGTCACCACTCCGCCGCAGCGGTCCGCGCCGGTCGCCGAGCTGACCGTGCACGTGACGGGTAAGGTCCGGCGTCCAGGGGTGATCACGTTGCCCGGCGGGTCCCGGGTCGCCGACGCGGTCCAGGAGGCCGGGGGCATCCGTGGGGCAGCCGCCACAGGGTCCCTCAACCTCGCGCGCAGGCTCGTCGACGGCGAGCAGATCGTCGTCGGCCGCTCCGGCACGGCCGCCGTCGCGGCGCCCACCTCGGTGAATCCCGGAGATCCCGCCACCGCCGTCGTCGACCTCAACACGGCCACCCCCGAGCAGCTTGAGCAACTGCCGGGCGTGGGCGAGGTGCTCGCCCGGCGCATCGCCGAATACCGCGACGCCCACGGCGGCTTCCGTACCGTCGAGCAGCTCCGCGACGTGAGCGGGATAGGCGAGCGTAAGTACGCCGAGATGCGCGACAAGGTCCGTGTCTGACGCGCCGGTCGCGAGGGCGATCATGACGCGGTTCACCACGGTCGCCGCGGCCGGCGGCTCCGGTGGCCCTGGTACGGGTGCCGCTCCCGATCTCAAGGGGCCCGGTGGGCCCAGCGGGTCCGGTCGTTCCCGAGGCCTCGGCGGGGCCGGCGGCTCCTGGAAGGGTGGGGGGTCGGGAAGTCTCGACGGTTCCGTGAAGGGATGGCGCGCGCATGCCGCGCATCTGGTCCTGCCGGCGGTGGCCTCATGGATGACCGCCCTCGTCCTGCTGGGCTGCTCAGCCGTGACCGGTGTCGTGATCGCCGGTCTCATGGCCGCGGGTGCTCTGGCCGTGGCCGTCCTGACCCGGGCAAGGGGAGCGGTGGGCCCTCAGAACGCGGTGATCGCGGTTCTGGGGTGCACGGCCGCGGTGGCGGTGTCGGTGGCCTTTCGGGTGCACGCGGTCGGTACGGGACCGGTCGCCGAGCTCGCCGGAGGAAACGTCTTGGCGGTGGCCGAGGTGGTGGTGACCGACGACCCCCGGGAGACGGGCCGGAGGGAGGGGCCTTTCCCGCGGGCGAGTTTCGTGGTGCCCGCCCGGGTCGAGTCGGTCGGGACGGGAGCGGGCAGGGTGGCGCTGCGGGCTCCGGTGGTGCTGTTCGTCTCGGGCGCCGAGTGGCGCTCCCTGCTGCCCAGCCAGCGAGTGGAGGTCACCGGGCGCTTCGGCCCGGCCGACCCCGGAGAACTGCTCGCGGCGGTGGTGCTGGTCAGGGGAGCACCGCGGGTCCTGAGCGGGCCCTCCTGGGAGCAGCGCGCGGCCGGGGCGCTCAGGTCGGGGTTGCGGGAGGCGTCCGACGTGTTGCCGCCGGCGCAGCGCGGGCTGTTGCCCGGCCTGGTGGTCGGCGACGTGTCCCGGATGGACGAGCAGGTCAAGGCCGACTTCAAAGCGGCGGGCCTCAGCCATCTGCTCGCGGTCTCCGGCGCGAATCTCGCCGTCGTGGCGGGGGCGGCGGTCGCGCTGGCCAGGTTGGCCGGGCTGCCTCTCGCGGCGCGGGCGGTGCTGGCGATGTCGGCCATGGTCGCCTTCGCGGTCGTCGCCCGGCCCTCGCCCAGCGTGCTCAGGGCCCTCCTGATGGGCGGGGTCGCCGCCCTCGCCCTCGGCACGGGCCGCTCGCGCGACGGTGTCGCCGCCCTGTCGGCGACGGTTCTGGGGTTGATCTTCTTCGTCCCCGACCTCGCCCGCTCCTACGGTTTCGCCCTGTCGGTCACGGCCACCGCGGGCATCCTGGTCCTCGCTCCGCGCTGGCGCGACCGGCTCTCGACCCGCATGCCCCGATGGCTCGCCGAGGCGACCGCCGTGGCCGCCGCCGCCCAGGTCGCCGTCACCCCCGTCCTGGTCCTGATGTCGGGGCAGCTCGCACCGGTGGCGATCCCGGCCAACCTGCTCGCGGGCCCGGCCGTGGCCCCCGCCACCCTGCTCGGCTTCGCGGTGGCGCTGATCGCGCCCCTGCACATGGGGCTCGCCCAGTTGCTGGTCCGGCCGGCGGGGCTGGCCACCGGATGGATCATCGAGGTGGCCGGGCACGCCGCCGGGCTCCCGCTGGGCGTGATCCCGTGGCCGGGCGGTGTCACCGGGCTGCTCCTGCTGGCCGGTGCCGTCCCGCTCATCGTGCTGGTGCTGCGACGTCGGCGGCCACGCCTGATCGCCCTGGCGGTCCTCACCGGGCTGCTCCTCGCCGTAGCGGTGGCCGCGCCCGTCGTGGCACGCTGGCCGCCTCGTGGATGGCTCCTGGTGGCCTGTGACGTCGGCCAGGGTGACGCGTTACTCGTCGCGGCGGGGCCGGGGCGGGCCGTGGTGGTGGATGCGGGCCCCGACCCGGTGCGGATGGACCGCTGCCTGCGCTCCATGGGGGTCGGGGAGGTGCCGCTGGTCATCCTCACCCACCCGCACCTCGACCACGTGGGAGGGCTCGACGGTGTCTTCCGCGGGCGCTCCGTGGGGGCGGTGATGGTGACCCCGCGAGGTGCCGGAGAGCGCGAGGGGGAGAGGCTGAGCGACGATCTCGCCCGCCGCCACGTGGTCGAGTGGGCGGCGAGGCCCGGTGTGAGCTGGCGGTTCGGCCCCTCGGAGCTCACCGTCATCGGCCCGGCGGACGAGACGTCCCCGCCCGGCGCGGGGGAGGGGGCGGCGGTCAACAACGCCAGTGTGGTGGTGCACGTCCGCTGGGCCCTGGGGGCGGCCCTGCTCAGCGGCGACATCGAGACCGAGGCCCAGGCGGAGCTGCTCCGGCGCGGCCTGCCGCCCGCCGAGATCCTCAAGGTTCCGCACCACGGATCGGGCAGGCACGACCCGGCCTTCCTCGCCGCCTCCGGTGCCCGTGCCGCTCTGATCAGCGTGGGGGCGGACAACGACTACGGACACCCCGCCCCGTCGACCCTGGCCGCGCTGCACCGGCTCGGCGCGCGCGTCTACCGGACGGATCTGTCGGGAGACCTCGCGGTGGTGGCCCGGGAGGGGGCTCTGGCGGTCGTCGCCCGGGGGCGCGCGGACCCGCTGGCGGACGGCTCGAAGCGCCCCGAACGAGTCGGCGCGGGTCGGGTTCCGGTTCCGACCGGCGCGGTGCGGGTCAGTTGCCGGTCCTGGCCGGGCGGCGGAACTCGGTGTTCACGTCGGCGGCGTAGACCGACCGGCTGCAGCGCGCGCAACGGTACATGATCGGGCCCTCGTCGAGGGACGTTCCGCAGCGGGGGCAGGCGTGGCGGCGAATAGTGGAGTTCGTCATCGTTCTCACCTCTTGTGTTGTTCTCAGGGTGCCTCGCGGCACCTGCATTCCGATTGCGAACGACTTGCCGACGACCCATCCGGTCACTGGGACGTGGCATGCTGCTCGACATGGCGGCAACCGATCCGGCACCCGTGATCCTGATACTCGGCGACGAGGAACTGCTGGCCGACCGCGCGGTGAGCGAGGTGACCTCGGCGGCCAGGGCGGCTGATCCGACCGCCGAGGTGCACGACCTCCCGGGCTCGAAGATGGAGCTCGGGGAGCTCACCCGCATGACGTCGCCCTCGCTGTTCGGCGACAGGTCCGTGGTGGTCGTCCGCTCGGCCCAGGATCTCGGCAAGGACGTCATCACCGAGATCGTCTCCTACGCGGCCCACCCGGCGGAGGAGACCGTGCTGGTCCTCGTCCACCCGGGAGGCGTCAAGGGGAAGGCCCTGGTCGACGGGGTCAAGAAGGCCGGAGCCCAGGTGGTCTCCGTCACCAAGGTGACCAAACCGGCCGAGCGCCTGGCATTCGTCAAGGCGGAGTTGAAGCGGGCCGGACGCACCATCGGGGCCGACGCCGCCGCCGCGCTCCTCGACGCCGTGGGCAACGACCTGCGCGAGCTGGCCGCCGCGTGCAGCCAGCTCGCCTTCGACACCCCCGGCAAGACGATCGACGAGGCCGCGGTCGCGCGCTACCACCGGGGCAGGGCCGAGGTCAGCGGGTTCACCGTGGCCGACTCGGCCGTCGAGGGGCGGCTGGGCGACGCCTTGGAGCAGCTGCGCTGGGCGCTCTCGACCGGTACGGCCCCCGTCCTGCTCGTGAGCGCGCTCGCCGGGGGCCTGCGCTCGCTGGCCAAGGTGGGAGGCGCTCCCCGCAACCTCCGGGGCGGCCAGCTCGCCAGCCATCTCGGCATGCCGCCCTGGAAGATCGACCGGGTCCAGCGGCAGCTGAACGGCTGGGGGCCCGAGGGGCTCGCCCGTGCGATCCAGGCCGCCGCCACCGCCGACGCGCAGGTGAAGGGCGGCGGTGCCGACCCCGCGTACGCGCTGGAACACATGATCCAGACCGTGGTCGCCAACCGTATGGGGCGTTAGGCGCACCGGGGAGAGCCGGGGCGAAACGCAAGAACGCCGCATTCCCCAAGGGGATGCGGCGTCCGCGAAACCTGGAACTACTTGGCGACCGACAGGGCGGCGGCGCGCTGGGCGATCGCCGACTTGCGGTTGGCAGCCTGGTTCTTGTGGATCACGCCCTTGCTGGCGGCCTTGTCCAGCTGGCGGGAGGCGGCGCGCTGCAGCACGACGGCCTCTTCGACGTTACCCTGCTCGGCGGCCTCGCGGAACTTGCGGATGGCCGTCTTCAGGGAAGACTTGACAGCCTTGTTACGCAGCCGGGCCTTCTCGTTCTGCCGGTTGCGCTTGATCTGGGACTTGATGTTCGCCACGAAGAAGCCTCGGTGAATGTCGTTGGATGGGGCGCGCGGGCAGAGAGGGCGCGCCACACGCAGTTGACTAGGCTACCAACTGCCGTGGTCGACACTCAAATCGACAGGCCGGGCAGAGGGATGCCTGATCAGTTTAGCGTGTGATCCTGGTGACCCGGACCAGAACGCTCACGGCTTGAACCAGAACTTCTCGTACTCCGCCCAGTCTTCCTTGGTGGCGGCGAAGTCGACGTAGAGGGCCAGGCCGAACCGCTCGCGCGGTTTGCCGTACGAGGTCAACGCCAGCCGGGCGCCCCGGGCCGCCTTCTCGACGCTCTCGGCGTCGTCGGCCCAGGCGACGCCGTGGTCATGATAGGCCGGTGCGCCGATCAGCACCGTCTTCTCCTCGGGGACGAGTTCCAGCGCCAGCGAGCTCTGCCGTACGACGTAGCCGCCGTAGACGGAGGGGAAGGGGAGATAGGAGTCGTAGGTCATGATCGCCACCTGGTCGGTGAGCTTCGCCACCTGGCCGAAGTAGTCGGGCGACCAGTACTTGTCGCGGCCGGTGACGGCGCGCGCGGCCGGGCGGACGAGCGGGAACGGCTCGATCTGCGGGGTCGAGGTGGAGAGCAGGCCGTCGCCCACGATCGCGCGGGTCTGGGTCAGCAGGTCCAGGAAGTCCGTGTCGCCGTCGCCGATCGGCTCGAAGTTGTAGTGGACGCCGTCGAAGCCGAGCGTCATGATCGCGCGGGCGCCGTCCAGCACGCGCCGCCTGGAGTCCGGGTCGTCGAGGTCCAGGACGCCGTCGACCTTCTGGCCGAGCCAGGCCGACACCCTGACCTTGGGCAGCTCCTCGCGCCACCATTTCAGGAAGTCGGCGGCCCGGGGGTGTTTGCCGACGGGCAGTGTCCCGTCGGGGTCGAACGGGCCGGAGTGGACGTACACGTCCCTGATCCCGGTCTTTCGCAGCCGGGCGGCGAGGGTCCGCACGTCGTCGGCCGTCTTGCGGCCGTCGACCCACGCGTGGCCCAGCCACAGGGCGTCGTGGCCGGTCGTCTTCGCCCATGAGGCTGGTGTCCCGGTAAACTGCAGGGTGAGGGTGGCCACGGCCACCCCTGGAAGCGCGAGGAGCAGGGCCGCCACCATAGCGAGGAACCGCAGGCCGCGCCGTGCTCTGGTCCGGGCAATCACCCGGACATGTCACCATGGAAGACGGCTGGCATGCCAGCCGTATGATCGTCATCAATCTGTTGAAACGGACCCCGGTGCGCATTCAGCCTGGCCAGACCGACCCCGCTGTGCTCCGCAACTTCTGCATCATCGCGCATATCGACCATGGCAAGTCGACGCTCGCCGACCGCATGCTGCAGATCACCGGAGTGGTCGACGACCGTTCCATGCGCGCCCAGTACCTCGACCGGATGGACATCGAGCGCGAGCGCGGCATCACGATCAAGTCGCAGGCGGTCAGGCTGCCCTGGAAGGTCGGCGACACCGACTACGTCCTCAACATGATCGACACCCCCGGGCACGTCGACTTCACCTACGAGGTCTCCCGGTCGCTCCAGGCGTGTGAGGGCGCGATCCTGCTGGTCGACGCCGCGCAGGGCATCGAGGCGCAGACGCTGGCCAACCTCTACCTGGCCATGAACAACGACATGACGATCATTCCGGTGCTCAACAAGATCGACCTGCCCGCCGCCCAGCCGGAGAAGTACGCCGCGGAGATCGCCCACCTCATCGGCTGCGAGCCGGAGGACGTGCTGAGGGTCTCCGGCAAGACGGGCGTGGGTGTCGGCGAGTTGCTGGACCACGTGGTGGCGAACGTCCCGGCCCCGGTCGGTGACGCCGACGCGCCCGCCCGCGCACTGATCTTCGACTCGGTCTACGACACCTACCGCGGCGTGATCACGTACGTCCGGGTCATGGACGGTCACCTGGGCAAGCGCGAGCGCATCCTGATGATGTCCACCACCGCGGCCCACGAGACGCTGGAGATCGGCGTCATCTCGCCCGAGCCCAAGATCGCCGAGAAGGGGCTCGGCGTCGGCGAGGTGGGCTACCTGATCACCGGTGTGAAGGACGTCCGCCAGTCGCGGGTCGGCGACACGGTGACCTCCGTGACGCGGCCGGCCCTCCAGGCGCTCAGCGGGTACGACCACCCCAAGCCCATGGTCTTCTCGGGCCTGTACCCCATCGACGGTGACGACTACCCCGACCTGCGCGAGGCCCTGGACAAGCTCCAGCTCAACGACGCGGCCCTGGACTACGAGCCGGAGACCTCCGCGGCCCTGGGCTTCGGATTCCGGTGCGGCTTCCTCGGCCTGCTCCACATGGAGATCGTCCGCGAGCGGCTGGAGCGCGAGTTCAACCTCTCGCTCATCTCGACCGCGCCCAACGTGGTTTACCGGGTGATCATGGAGGACGGCAAGGAGGTCGTCGTCACCAACCCCTCGGAGTTCCCCACCGGCAAGGTGGAGAAGGTCTACGAGCCGATGGTCAAGACGACCGTGCTGGTCCCCTCGGAGTTCATCGGCGCGATCATGGAGCTCTGCCAGAACCGCCGGGGCAACCTGCAGGGCATGGACTACCTGTCCGAGGACCGCGTCGAGATCCGCTACACCATGCCGCTCGGCGAGATCATCTTCGACTTCTTCGACCAGCTCAAGTCCCGTACGCGCGGTTACGCCTCGCTGGACTACGAGCCCTCGGGCGAGCAGGAGTCGGACCTGGTCAAGGTCGACATCCTGCTCCAGGGCGAGGCGGTGGACGCCTTCAGCGCCATCGTCCACCGGGAGAAGTCATACGCCTACGGGGTCGAGATGGCCAAGAAGCTGCGCGAGCTCATCCCCAGGCAGCAGTTCGAGGTGCCGATCCAGGCGGCCATCGGTGCCCGGGTCATCGCCCGTGAGAACATCCGCGCCATCCGCAAGGACGTCCTCGCCAAGTGCTACGGCGGCGACATCTCCCGCAAGCGCAAGCTGCTGGAGAAGCAGAAGGAAGGCAAGAAGCGGATGAAGATGGTCGGCCGCGTCGAGGTGCCCCAGGAGGCGTTCGTCGCCGCGCTGTCCACCGAGTCCTCCACGGACAAGGCCAAGAAGTAGGCGTGCCGCCCCGGACGGGGCGGCGGGCCGCGTACGGCGACGGTCGCGAGAGCGGCGCGTGTGCTGTCCGGGTGGACGGCGACGGCCGGCCCTCAAGGGGCGAACCCGTGCTCAGGGGTGAAACGTGCGGGCGAGGCCGCCGATGACCCAGATCCTGCGGCCTCGCCCGGTATGAGAGGGTCGCTCAGCGCAGGACGCTGTAGAGCGCCGAGGTGAGCGACGCCTTGGTGTCGTCCTGGTCGATGGACCACATCATCGAGCCGCCGAGGCCCTTCAGGCGGATGTAGGCCGCCTTCTGGAGCAGCGAGGTCGGGTCGTCGTAGGACCAGAACTCGTTACCGTCGTAGAGCCACACGGACCCGGTCAGCAGGTCGCGGTAGCGCTTGCCCGGCTTGTTCACGAGGATCTTGTAGTCCTCGCTCCCGGCGGCGAAGGTGCCGGGAGCGGGGCCGGTGGCGGTGCCGTACAGGCCGTTCTTGCCGCCGGTGACGCCGGTCCAGCCCTGGCCGTACGCCGGTACGCCTACCACGATCTTCTTGGCGGGCGCGCCGCGCGTGAGGTAGTCGCGGACGGTCTGGTCCACGCTGTACTTCACCGGGTTGGGGTCGCGCCGGTCGTTGAACAGGTTGCCGTTGTGGCCGGTGACGGTCTCCCACGAGCCGTGCAGGTCGTAGCCCTGGACGGTGGCGAAGGTGAGCTGCTTGAAGACGTCGCGGACCTCGAAGCCCGCGTCGATCTTCGCGGCGGCGGCGGGCAGGAAGGCCGTCAGCTCGGTGCGCCGGTCGAACTCGTTCATCTGGCGGCGGATCTCGGTGACGAACAGGGTGAAGTTCCGCTTGTCCTCGGGGCGGATGATGTTGCCGTCGGCCCCGGAGGAGCCGGGCCACTCCCAGTCGAGGTCGATGCCGTCGAACACGCCCGCACCGGTGCCGGGGGCGGTGCCGGGCAGGTTGCCCTTGAGCCACAGGTCGATGCAGGAGGCGGCCAGCTTGGCGCGGCCCTCGGGGGTCAGCACCGCGTCGGAGAAGTACTTCGAACCGGTCCAGCCGCCAAGGGAGATCAGCGCCTTGAGGCCGGGATGCTTGGCCTTGAGCTTCTTGAGCTGGTTCAGGTTGCCGTTCAGCGCCTGGCCCTCGGCGTCGGCGACGCCGTCCACGCTCTGCTCGGCGGGCACCGGGCGCTGCCAGTCGGCCCACGGGTCGGGGGAGTAGCAGGCGCCCTCGGGGTTGACGAAGCCGAAGGCGTAGTTGATGTGGGTCAGCTTGGCGGCGGCGCCGCTGGTCTCCATGTCCTTGACGTGGTAGTTGCGGCCGTAGACGCCCCACTGGATGAAGTAGGCGACCCGCTTGTAGCGGTCACCGTGTTCCTGGGGCGCCTGGGCCTGGGCCGTAGCCGGTACGGCCACCGCCGCGAGACCCGCGGCGAGGGCTGTCGCGATCACTTTACGGAGGAGTCTCTGCACGGGCTTCTCCACTGATTGAAATAAGTAACTTATAGGAAACTTTCCTTTAAGTTTTCCCGGATCGTAGACCTGTGCGATCTGGCCGTCAACGGCCAACGGCGTTTTGACCGGTGGGCGGCGGGATGCTTCGGCTAACTTGGTAAGGCATGGAGCAGCAGGCGTTCTGCAACCGATGTGGCACCCCTGTGAAGGGGTTGCCACGATGCCCCAGGTGTGGGGCGCCGACGGGGGGGCAGCCCCCGGTCGACCAGTCCCCGCAGGCCCGGTTTCCGTCGGCTCAGCCTCCGCGGGACGTTCCGCCGGGCGGCCGGGTCCCGCCGGGAGAGTGGCGGCAGGATCCCGCCGACTGGCAGCAGCATCTCCCGCCGGACGAGCGGCCCCGGCAGCCCGCGCAGGGAGACCGGGCTCCGGCGCCGCGGGACCGAGGCCGGGACCGGCCGCCGCGTGGCGACCGCAAGGTCTGGCCGCCGGTCGCGATGGCCACGCTCTTCACGGTGGCGATGGTCGCCGCGGGGGCCCTCTGGCTCACCCCGCGAAACGGCGGCGCGTCGGTGGCGGGCGGCATCCGGACGGTGACCGGTGACCGGACGGAGGCGGAGACCGGGACGCCCCCGGCGGGGCGGGCTCACGGAGGTCCCGGGGACGCCGAGACCCAGGCCAGGGTCCTCGACGCCCTGCTCGCCGACAGCGGGGGCTCCAGATCGGGCCTCGGCTCGGCCCTCGACCAGCTGCGTTCCTGCGAGGGCACCGCCACCGGGCTCGCCACGCTCCAGCGGATCACCGCCGCCCGCCGCGAGCAGGTGGTCCAGGTCAACGCGCTGGACACCGGCGAACTCGACGGCGGCGACGCGGTCAAGCAGCGCCTCGTCAGGGCCCTGACCGCCTCGTTCAACGCCGACGAGGCGTTCCTCGCCTGGGCGACCCGCCAGGAGGCCGGGTGTGATCGCGCCTGGAGCGGCGACGACGACTACCGGCGCGGTCTCGCTTTCTCCGGCGAGGCGACCACGGCCAAGAAGGGCTTCCTGAAGCTGTGGAACCCCCTCGCCCGGCGGTACGGCCTGCCGGTGCGAGACGAGCGGGAGATCTGACGCCCGGGAGCGCCGAGGGAGGCGTCCCGGTGGAGCGGCAGGGCCGTTTGCATCGGGTGAGTGGGGGGTTGAGCCGCGTCCGGGGCTTCGGTGTCCTGGTGGAGCGGCAGGGCCGTTTGCATCGGGTGGGCGGGGGTTGAGTCGCGTCTGGGGTTTCGGTGTCCCGGTGGGGCGGCAGGGCTCCTTGTATCGGGTGGGCGGGGGTTGAGCCGCGTCCCGGGCTTCGGCGTCCCGGGCATCGCGGAGGAAGCGGCAGACTTGGGGCGTGCCATCCACACTTCCCGACGGTGATCCCGTACCGGCCTCGGGCGAGCTCCCGGAGAGCGCGCTCGCCGGCCTCGGCGAGCGCCCCTTCGGTTTCTACGTCCACGTCCCCTTCTGCGTGACCCGGTGCGGTTACTGCGACTTCAACACCTACACGGCGTCCGAGCTGGGCCCCGGCGCGTCGCAGAAGGACTACGCGGACACCGCCGTCGACGAGGTGCGGCGGGCACGGGCCAACCTCGGCGCCGCGCACCTCCCCGTCGAGACCGTGTTCTTCGGCGGTGGGACCCCCACCCTGCTCCCCGCCGGAGACCTCGTACGGATCCTGCGGGCGATCGAGGAGGAGTTCGGGCTCGCTCCCGGCGCCGAGGTGAGCACAGAGGCCAACCCCGAGTCGGTGGACCCCGCCTACCTGGCGGAGTTGCGCGAGGGCGGGTTCAACCGGATGAGCTTCGGGATGCAGAGCGCCCGCGAGCACGTGCTCCAGGTGCTGGACCGCCGTCACACCCCCGGCCGCCCCGCGCTGGCCGTACGGGAGGCGAGGGAGGCGGGGTTCGACCACGTCAACCTCGACCTGATCTACAGCACGCCGGGGGAGAGCGACGACGACTGGCGCGCGTCGCTGGCCGCGGCGATCGAGGCAGGGCCCGACCACGTCTCCGCGTACTCGCTGATCGTCGAGGACGGGACGAAGCTGGCCGCCAGGATCAGGCGCGGCGAGCTCCCGATGCCCGACGACGACGTGGCCGCCGACCGCTACCTGATCGCCGACGCCATGCTGGCCGAGGCGGGGTTCGAGTGGTACGAGGTGTCCAACTGGGCGACCTCGGAGGCCGGGCGTTGCCGGCACAACCTGCTCTACTGGACCGGCGGCGACTGGTGGGGGGTCGGCCCCGGGGCGCACAGCCACGTCGGCGGCACCCGCTGGTGGAACGTCAAGCACCCCGCCGCCTACGCCCAGCGCCTGGCCGCGGGCACCTCGCCCGCGCACGCGCGCGAGGTGCTGGGCCCTCAGGACAGGGCGGTGGAACGGCTGATGCTGGAGCTGCGGCTCGCCAGGGGCTTCCCGCTCCGGGAGCTGGAACGCCCCCCGGTGGTCGCCCGCGCGCTGGCTGACGGCCTGCTGGAGGTGGAGCCGTTCAAGGCGGGCCGCGCGGTGCTCACCCTGCGCGGCCGCCTGCTGGCCGACGCCCTGGTCCGCGACCTCACCTGAGACCTGTCGGGCCACCGGACCCGTGGCCTGGCCGGGCCACCGGCCGCGATCTCCCCCGAGGCTCCGTCGGGCCGCCGGGTCAGCTGACGAAACGGATGTTCATCGGATAGCGGTATCTCTCTCCCCGGTTGGCCGCCACCGCGGCGATGATCGTCACGATGATCGATCCGATCCAGAGGAAGAACATCAGCACGAAGCCGATGAGCACGAACGCCAGGACCCAGGAGACGACGTAGGCGATCAGCACCGTGAGCTGGAAGTTGAGCGCCTCGGCGGCCTGGTCGCGCACGTAGGGCGACTCGTCCTTCTTCGCGAGATAGAGGACCAGAGGGCCGACGAAGGAGGTCAGCAGGCCCAGCAGGTGGGCGAGCATCGACATGGTGGTGTCGTCGCTGCCGGGCCGCGGTCCGTACGTCCCGGGCGGCGCCTGGTAGCCGTATCCCTGTGGCGAGCCGTACGCGCCGTACTCGGGGTATCCGGGCTGGTAGCCGCCCGCGTCGTACGGGGAGGCGGGCGGCGGGTAGCCCCCGTAGGCCTGGCCCGGTTGCCCGTACTCCTGGGCGGGGGGTCCGTAGCCCTGGCCGGGCTGCCCGTGGCCCTGCTTCGGTTGCCCGTACGCCTGGTCCGGTTGCCCGTAGCCCTGCCCTGGTTGTCCGTACCCCTGGCCCGGGGGCGGGGGGTTCTGGCCCGGCCACGTGTGGCCGGGCGGGGGATCGCCGATGCGCCGCGTCCGGTCGTCGCCCGGTTGGTCCTCGGGGTTCTCGCTCATGTCCCCTCCTGATGGGGTTGACGGCCTAGCCATCCTCGCCGGGAACCGTCACGAAGTCGATCAGCTCCTCGACAGGGCCGAGGAGCTCGGGCTCCAGATCGGCATATGTCGTGACCGATCCGAGAATGCGGCGCCATGCGGCGCCGGGTTCCACGTTCCAGCCCAGCGCCGCGATGACGCCCTCCTTCCAGGGCACGCCGCGTGGCACCGAGGGCCAGGAAGGGATCTTGAGCACCTGCGGCCTGACCGCCTGCCAGACGTCCACGAACGGGTGCCCGACGATCAGCACGTGCGGTGAGGAGACCTGCGCGGCGATCCGGCTCTCCTTGGAACCGGGCACCAGGTGGTCGACGAGCACGCCCAGCCGCCGCCGTGGCCCCGGGCCGAACTCCTCGACGATCGAGGGCAGGTGGTCGACCCCCTCCAGATACTCCACGACCACGCCCTCGACCCGCAGGTCGTGCCCCCAGACCTTCTCCACGAGCGCGGCGTCGTGCACGCCCTCCACGTAGATCCGGCTCTCCTTGGCGACCTGGGCCCGCAGGCCCTCCACCGCGATGGAGCCCGACGCGCTCCGCCGGGGGCCGCGCGGCGCGGCGGCGGGCCGTACGAGCGTCACGACCTTGCCCTCCAGGAGGAACGCGGCCGGCTCCAGCGGGAACACCCGCCGGCGCCCGAAGCGGTCCTCCAGGGTGACGGCCTCCTTGTCGCAGGCCACCACGGCGCCGCAGAAGCCGCCGTCGGCGTCCTCGACGACCAGGTCGAGCTCCGCGGGAACCTGAGGGATCGTCCCCCTGCGCGGGCGCCGCCAGTCTCCCGCCAGAACGTCACGCTCGTACATCACCGACCGTCCACCCTCTCTCGCCGGGGATCAGGTGGGACGCTAGCAAACGCCACCGTCACCTGCCGTAGGGTCCCGGCTGTCCCCACTGCCCCACCGGCGCCGCGGCGGCCTGGCGCTTGCGGGCGCCGCTCCGCTTCACCAGTACGACGATCGTCACGAGGATGGCCAGCAGGATCCCGATGCCGGGGATCACAAACAGGGCGACCACCCCGCCCACCAGCGATTCGGCGGCGAACTCCTTGCCCACGCCGAACTTGGTGCCCTCGGCGGGATCGGCGGAGCACTGGACCTGGTAGTCGCCCGCCTGGTCCACGCCGACCCGCAGGCCCATCTCCCAGGCGACGCCGTCGGGCCCCGCGACGGTCTGCTGGACGTCCGGCTTCTGAAGTCTGGGCGTGCCGGTGCCGCCCTTCAGCGTGCACTCGAACTGGGTGGGACCGCCCGTGGCGACGTAGATCGCCGGCTTGTCCGCCGGGTCGATCTTGACCGTCGCGGCCTCGCCGGGGGCGAACGTCTGCGTCGGCGCCGCGTCGGTGACCGCGTTGAAGATGCCCCCGGCGAAGCCGCCGATGCCGACGATGATGCTGACCAGGGCGAGCAGCCAGACCCCGACGATCCACCCGATACCAGGCTTGATCTTCCCGGTGGGCGGCGGTCCCTGCGGGGTGCCGTAGCCGGGAGGCGCGTAGCCGTAGGAGGGGGGCTGCTGACCGTACTGCTGCTGGCCGCCGTACTGCTGCTGACCATACGGCTGCTGGGGGCCGCCGTGACCGGGGCCGCGGGAGGCGTCACCCGGATAAGAACCGAAATCGTTGGACATGCCCAAATTGTGGTGGGTGCGGCTTGGATCGCGATAGCAGTTGACTTGACAACGGCTTGCCGTCATCATCCGCAGCTCTTGCTTATCGCGCCTTCCGCACGGGGGCCGTACACTTGGCACTCGGGAACACAGAGTGCCAAACCTCGTGTTTCCCTCTGAACGCAGGCAGGGAGGTGACCACGTTGGTCGACGACCGCAAGCTCGCCGTGCTCCGCGCCATCGTCGAGGACTACGTGTCCACCAATGAGCCGGTGGGTTCAAAGGCCCTCGCGGATCGGCACAACCTGGGGGTGTCCCCGGCGACGATCCGCAACGACATGGCGGTGCTGGAGGAGCAGGGTTACATCGCCCAACCCCACACCAGTGCCGGCCGGGTGCCCACCGACAAGGGCTACCGGCTCTTCGTCGACCGGCTCTCGCAGGTGAAGCCCCTGTCGAGCGCGGAACGCAAGGCCATCGAGAGCTTCCTCGCGGGTGCGGTGGACATCGACGACGTCGTCATGCGGACGGTGCGGCTGCTGGCCCAGCTCACCCGGCAGGTCGCCGTGGTGCAGTATCCGACGCTGACCCACTCGACGGTCAGGCACGTCGAGCTGGTGCCGCTGAGCGAGCGCCGGCTGATGTTCGTGCTGATCACCAATACCGGCAGGGTCGAGCAGCGCGTGGTCGAGCTGCCCAACGTCGTCGACGAGCAGCGCGTGGCCCATCTGCGCGCGATACTCAACGCCTCCCTCGACGGATGCGGGCTCACCAGCGTCCCCGACAAGGTCGCCGACCTGCCGGAGCGGCTCCCCACGGAGGACCGGCCCCTCGCGGCCACTATCCTGTCCGTGCTGCTCGAGTCCCTGGTGGACAGGCATGATGAGAAGATCGTTTTTGCCGGAGCCGCCAACCTCGCGGGAGCCGACTTCACCGTCGGGCTCCGCGACGTGCTGGAGGCTCTGGAAGAGCAGGTCGTGCTCATGCGACTGCTCGGTGAGACCTCCGACCTTTCTGCGCTGACCGTGCGGATCGGCTCGGAGAACCCCTACACCGGACTCCAAGGCACGTCCATCGTCGCCGCCGGATACGGTTCTGGGGACAAGCAACTGGCCCGGCTCGGTGTGCTGGGCCCGACGCGAATGGACTACCCGGTCACGATGGGCGCGGTGCGCGCGGTGGCACGCTACGTCAGCCAGATCCTGGCTGCATCCTAAGAGGTCAACGAAAAGTGGCTAAGAGCGACTACTACGGCACCCTCGGGGTGCGCCGCGACGCCAGTGCGGAAGAGATCAAGAAGGCGTACCGGCGTCTGGCGCGCGAGCTGCATCCCGACGTCAACCCCGACCCCGAGACCCAGGAACGCTTCAAGGAGATCACACAGGCCTACGAGGTCCTGTCCGACTCCAACAAGCGGCAGATGTACGACATGGGTGCCGACCCGTTCGCCTCGGGCGGCGGCGCGGGGGCCGGGGGCTTCGGCGCCGGCTTCCCGTTCAGCGACATCATGGACGCCTTCTTCGGCGCGGCCGGCGGCGGCGGCCGAGGCCCCCGTTCCCGCGCCCGCCGCGGGCGCAACGCCACCATCAGGGTCGAGCTCGACCTGCGCGAGTCGGGCTTCGGCACCACCCGCGAGCTGGTCGTCGACACCGCCGTGGTCTGCGAGGTCTGCACGGGCTCCGGCGCCGCGGCCGGCACCCACCCCGACACCTGTGACATGTGTCACGGCCGGGGCGAGGTGTCCCAGGTCACCCGGTCCTTCCTGGGCCAGGTCATGACCTCCCGGCCCTGCCCCCAGTGCGGCGGCTTCGGGTCGATCATCCGCAACCCCTGCCAGGAGTGCTCCGGCGACGGCCGGGTCCGCACCCGGCGGACCATCAAGGTCCGCATCCCGGCCGGGGTCGAGGACGGCACCCACATCCAGCTCGCCGGCGAGGGTGAGATCGGCCCGGGTGGAGGCCCGCCCGGCGACCTGTTCCTGGAGATCGTCGAGCGTCCCCATGAGATCTTCGAGAGGCGCGGCGACGACCTGCACTGCACCGTGCAGATCCCGATGACCGCAGCCTCGCTCGGCACCATCCTGACCATGGAGACGCTCGACGGCGCCGAGGAGCTCGACATCCGTCCCGGCACGCAGTCGGGGCAGACGATCCCGCTCTACGGGCGGGGCGTGCAACGGCTGAACGAGACGGGCCGCGGCGATCTGCTGATCCATGTGAACGTGGAGACCCCCTCCCGCCTCGACGCCGAGCAGGAGGGGCTTTTGAAGGAGCTCGCCAGGCTCCG
Organism: Streptosporangium sp. G11; assembly: GCF_051192615.1. Classification (NCBI taxonomy): domain Bacteria; kingdom Bacillati; phylum Actinomycetota; class Actinomycetes; order Streptosporangiales; family Streptosporangiaceae; genus Streptosporangium; species Streptosporangium sp. G11. The sequence continues at coordinate 91,616 of NZ_JBPJUQ010000002.1, read as the reverse complement.
CGGCGAGGAGCGCCCGCCGGGTAAGTTCGCCCCCGGGCAGCAGAGCTTCTTCTCCCGCCTGCGGGACGCCTTCAATGGCCGCTGACCCGGCCCGCTCCCGATCGCGTCACCCCGGCCGGGGCCGCCCCCTGCCGGGGCGCCCCGCCCCGGTCCGCTCCCGGTCGTGTCGCCCGGTTCCGGCCGGTTTCCGGTCGCGCCGCCCGGTCCCGCCCGGCCCCGGTTCGCGTCGCCTCGACGCGGTCCGCCCCGACGGCCCATGACCGTCCCGGTCTTCCTGGCCGAGCCCGCCGACCTGGCCAGGCCGGAGTTCGTCTTCGGCGGCCCCGAGGGACGCCACGCGGCGGCCGTACGGCGGCTGCGGGCGGGTGAGCGGCTCGACCTGACCGACGGGGCGGGTTCCGTCGCCGAGTGCGTGGTGACCGAGGCGGGCAAGGACTCGCTCCGGGTGCGGGTGCTGCGCCGCCACGACGTGCCCGTGCCGTCACCGCGCCTGGTCGTGGTCCAGGGCCTGCCCAAGGGCGACCGGGGCGAGCTGGCCGTGGAGATGATGACCGAGGCGGGGGTCGACGTGATCGTCCCCTGGTCCGCGGCCAGGTGCGTCACCCAGTGGAAGGGCGAGCGGGCGGCCAAGGCGCTGGCCCGCTGGCGCTCCACGGCCCGCGAGGCGGGCAAGCAGTCGCGCCGCTTCCACCTGCCCGAGGTGACGGAGCTCGCGTCCACCGCGAAGGTCGCCGGTCTGCTGTCGGCGGCGGCGCTGGGTGTCGTGCTGCACGAGGAGGCCGCCTCCCCGCTGTCCGGCCTGCCCCTTCCCGCGGGCGGCGACATCGTCGTGGTGGTCGGCCCCGAGGGCGGGGTGTCGGGGGAGGAGATCGCCGCGTTCCGCGAGGCCAAGGCGGTGCCGGCGCTGCTCGGGCCGACGGTGCTGCGCACCTCGACGGCCGGGGTCGTCGCGGCGGCGGTGCTTCAGACGCGCAGTGGCCGCTGGTAACACCTCGTCACCGATGGCGCGGACGGTCGCCCTTTGGCGGCCATCCTCCCGGTGCTCGCGGGTCCGGCGAATCCGTGTCGCGAAGGCTCGGGAAACCTGTGCCACGAAGGCTCGGGAAACCTGTGCCACGAAGGCTCGGGAAACCTGTGCCACGAAGGCTCGGGAAACCTGTGCCACGAAAGCTTGGGAAACCCGTGCTGCGAAGGCTTGGGGAACCCGTTCGCGCGCGGGGGCCCGGGAAATCCGCGGCGCGGGGGAGGAGAAACCGGTCAGGGGCCACCGTGACCGGTTGTCGCGCTAACTCTGGCCGGGGGTCGGGGCCGGAGTGCTCGCCTCCGTGGGCATGGGGGGAGACGCGTCACCCGAGGGCGCGCACCCGTCGGGCGAGCACGGGCTCTCCGAGGGGGCCGGTGGCCTCGTCTTCGTCGGCGTCGGTGTCGCCTCGATCTCCTCGCACTTCCTGATGATCCCGGTGGGGTCGACGGTGGGGCTGATGTCGAGGGGGGTGGGGCAGGTGGGCGTCGGCGCCGGCGTCGGCCTGGGGGGTCTCGACGCCTGGCTCGTCCTGGAGGTCGGTCTCGTGCTGGGCGTCGTGCTCCTGGACGCCGTGGGCGTCGGCGGGAGCATGGTGGAGCCGGGACCCGACCTGCTGACGGCCGGAAGCGGGGCATGGTTGGACGGCGGCTGCGAGGCGGGCGCCGGCGGGCGTGAGGTGGCGGACCCGTCGACGGGAGGGGTCGACTCGGCGTACCTGACCCCCTCGGTGCTCACCTGGGGGATCACCTGCTCGCGGAACTGGGGAACCACCATGACGACGGTCGCCGCGACGAGGACCGCGCCGGCGACGGAGGCCCCGGCGCGCCACCACACCAGCCAGCGGAGCCCGCGCCGCTCGATGCGGCCGCGGATTATCTCCAGCCCGTCCGGGGAGGGAACGACCGAGTTCGCCTCCGCGCTGAGCGCGCGGCGAAGCAGCTCGCCGTACTCATCCGGGGAGTCGGTCATGACAGTTGCTCCAGTGAGGTTCGTAGGGCGGCCATGCCGCGAGCCGTGTGGCTCTTGACCGCGCCTTTGCTGATGCCCATCGCGTGGGCGATCTGCGCCTCGGACAGGTCTCCGTAGTAACGCAGGACCAGGGCCTCCCGCTGGCGTGCGGGCAGCCCGCGAAGCGCCTCGATGACGGCGGAACGCTCGAACTCGCCGATCGCCCCGTTCTCGGCGCTCGGCGCGTCGGGCATGCCCTTGGGGGCGTACTTCTCGACGACCGCCCGGTGCCGAAGCACCGAACGTGATCGGTTGACGACCGACTGTCGCAGGTAGGCCAGTGCCTTGTCGGTGTCGCGCAGTCGACGCCAGGCGCCATGGATGGCGACGAACGCGTCCTGCACGACCTCCTCCGCGGTTGCCATATCGCGGACGAGTAAGACGGCGAGACGGACAAGAGACCGATAGTGCGCGCTGTAGAGCGCGGTAACGGCCATGTCGGCATCCCATCCGACGGGCACCGCCCCGAGCGACCTGTCGGCCACGAGGGTCTCGGTGGTCACATCAGTGGGACGCTTGGCCTTCCCAGAGGGTTTACGCTCTTCCGGTTCATTAGGGGGCATGACCCAGTCGTGTCCTCGCCAGGCGGCCATATATTGCTGATATCGCTGTGCGCAAAGGGCTGTCGTGGTTGAAGTTTTGCACACCCACCATATCCGGGCGGATCTTTGTTTGCGGACGGGAACCATCACCGATTCACAACGTCCTCGGCGGTATGGTGCCTGCATGGTGAGCGAAGCCGACTGCCTGTTCTGCAAGATCGTGGCCAGCGAGGTTCCCGCGAAGATCGTCTACGAGACCGATCGCACGCTGGCCTTCCGCGACGTCAATCCCCAGGCGCCGACCCATGTGCTGGTGATCCCCAAGGACCACTACAGGGACGCGGCGGCGCTGGCCGCCGCCGACCACGGTCTGGCCGACGAGGTGATCAAGACCGCGCACGCGGTCGCCCAGCAGGAGGGGATCGTCGAGCCGGGTTACCGGCTGGTGTTCAACACCGGTCCCGGGGCCGGTCAGACCGTCTTTCACGTGCACGGACACGTGCTCGGCGGGCGCGGCCTGCAGTGGCCGCCCGGCTGAAAACCGGCAAGCGCGATCGCGACGATCGCGGATAGCATGGCGGTGAAGTTCCGCGCCGATATCTGGAGGCGAACAGGCCGTAAGGCCCGCTCATGTCCGAGACAAACGATTCCAGCAGAACGCCGCAGAGGTCCCGGGGTGCCAGCCGGACCCAGGCGAAGGTGGTTATTCCGGACGATCAGTCGATGGTCAGCCTGCTGGGCTCGCGCGACGAGCTGTTGCGCGTCATCGAGGGTGCCTTCCGTGCCGACATCCACGTCCGCGGCAACGAGATCACCGTCACCGGCAGCCCCGAGGAGAGCAGCACCGTGGTGCGGCTCTTCGAGGAGATGTCCGAGCTCGTCCGCGGCGGCGCGCAGCTCACGGCCGACGCGGTGGAGCGCAGCATCGCCATGCTGCGGATGACCTCCGACAGGCCCGCAGAGGTCCTGTCCCTGGACATCATCTCCTCGCGGGGCCGGACCATCCGCCCGAAGACCGTGAACCAGAAGCGTTACGTCGACGCCATCGACAAGTTCACCGTCGTCTTCGGCATCGGCCCGGCCGGCACGGGCAAGACCTACCTCGCCATGGCGAAGGCCGTGAAGGCCCTCCAGGAGAAGAAGGTCAACCGGATCATCCTCACCCGCCCCGCCGTGGAGGCGGGCGAGAGGCTGGGCTTCCTGCCGGGCACCCTCTACGAGAAGATCGACCCCTACCTGCGTCCGCTCTACGACGCGCTGCACGACATGCTCGACCCCGATTCGATCCCCAGGCTGATGGCCGCGGGCACGATCGAGGTCGCCCCCCTGGCCTACATGCGCGGCCGTACGCTCAACGACGCCTACATCATCCTGGACGAGGCGCAGAACACCTCGCCGGAGCAGATGAAGATGTTCCTGACGCGGCTGGGCTTCAACTCGAAGATCGTCGTCACCGGTGACGTCACCCAGGTCGACCTGCCGAACGGCACGCTGAGCGGCCTCAGGGTCGTCCAGGACATCCTTGAGGGCATCCCCGACATCCACTTCAGCCGCCTTACCAGTGCGGACGTGGTGCGGCATAAGCTGGTGGGAGACATCGTGGACGCGTATGGGCGTTACGACGAGACGCAGCGCCAGAGCAGCGCCGTGGAGCAGATCAAGGGCGTGGTCAAGCGCCCCCGGGGGAGATCATGAGAACGGACGGGCCGACGGCCGGTCGAGAAGCGGTGGGCGAGCGATGAGCGCGGAGCGACTCCGGCGCGGGAAGCGGATCGGGTCGCGGGGTACGCACCGGTCACGCGGTGAGCGGGGAGCGGTGAACGGCCGATGAGCGTCGAGGTCAACAACGAGTCCGGCGTCGAGATCGACGAGGGGCTCATCGTCTCGCTGGCGGGGCACGTGCTGGAGCGGATGGGCATCAACCCGCTCGCCGAGCTGTCGATCCTGGTCGTCGACGAAGAGGCCATGTCGGTGCTGCACGAGCAGTGGATGGGCGAGCCGGGTCCCACGGACGTGCTGGCCTTCCCGATGGACGAGCTGCGTCCGGGCCCCGGCGCGGGGGCCAGGCAGGAGGGCGACGCGCCCACCGACCCGGCGCTCCTCGGTGACGTGGTGCTCTGCCCGCAGGTGGCCGCCAAGCAGGGGGCCGAGGCCGGGCACGGCACCGAGGCCGAGCTGGAGCTGCTGTGCACGCACGGCATTCTCCACCTGCTCGGCTACGACCACGCGGAGCCCGAGGAGCACAAGGAGATGTTCGGCCTTCAGGGCGAGCTTCTGGAGTCGTGGCGGGAGGTGCGCCCCCAGCGGTGAGCTTCGCCAACGGGTGGTTGTTCTCGGCCGTCGTCCTCGTCGTGGTCGGCGGGCTGATCGCCAGCGCGGAGACGGCCCTGACCCGCATCTCAAGGGTTCGCGCGGAGGAGTTCGTCCGCGACGGCCGCCGGGGCGCGGAGCGCCTGCAGGCCATCGTTGCCGACCCGCCGCGCTACCTGAACCTGCTGCTCCTGCTCCGGCTGAGCTGCGAGCTGGTCGCCACGGTGATCGCCACGCTGCTCTTCATCGACTGGCTCGGCGACCAGGGCTGGGCGTACGCCGCGGCCGCGGCCGTCATGATCGTCATCAGCTACGTGATCGTCGGGGTCTCCCCGCGCACGCTGGGGCGCCAGCACGCGGAGCCGATCGCGCTCGCCAGCGCGCCCCTGGTCTACGGCCTGACCCGGATCTTCGGCCCCCTGCCCAAGCTGCTCATCCTGCTCGGCAACGCGGTGACGCCGGGCAAGGGCTTTCGCGAGGGGCCCTTCACCTCCGAGGCCGAGCTGCGCGACCTGGTCGACCTGGCCGAGGAGCGCAGGGTCATCGAGCCCGACGAGCGGGAGATGATCCACTCGGTCTTCGAGCTCGGTGACACCCTGGCCCGCGAGGTCATGGTGCCCCGTACCGACATGGTGTTCATCGAGCGCGGCAAGACGCTGAACCAGGCCCTGTCGCTCGCCCTGCGCAGCGGTTTCTCGCGGATTCCCGTGGTCGGCGAGAACGAGGACGACGTCATCGGCATCGCCTACCTCAAGGACATCGCGCGCCGGGTGCAGGACACCGGTGACGAGGGACGCGCCGAGCCGGTGGAGGGCCTCATGCGCCCGGCCACCTACGTGCCGGAGAGCAAGCCGATCGACCAGCTGCTCCGCGAGATGCAGGCCCGCCAGATCCACCAGGCCATCGTCATCGACGAGTACGGCGGCACGGCCGGCCTGGTCACCATCGAGGACATCCTGGAGGAGATCGTCGGTGAGATCGCCGACGAGTACGACCAGGAGGCCCCCAGGGTGGAGCCTCTGGAGGACGGCGCGGTCCGGGTGACCGCCAGGCTCCCGGTAGGCGACCTGGAAGACCTGTTCGGCATCGAGCTGGAGGTCGACGACGTCGAGACCGTCGGCGGGCTGCTGGCGCACGCGCTGGGCCGGGTGCCGATCGCCGGCTCCCAGGCGGTGGTGGAGGGGCTCAGCCTGACGGCCGAGAGCCTCGCCGGGCGCCGCAACCGGATCGGCACGGTGCTCGTCACCAGGGCCGTTCCCGCCGAGCCCGACTCGGTCTCCGCCTCCGCCGACCAGTGAGGGCCCCCGGGCCGCCGTGACGGCCCGGAAAGCGCTCCATGGCCGGATCCGGACGGGCGATTTTTTCCCAAGTCGTCCGCAAGCCGCCTGCAAGCGGGGCGCGCGATGCTTCTCTCACGGCACCCGGTCGCGCGGGGGCCGGTGGGGAAGGTCCCGGCGCCCGGAGGGGTTCGCGGTGCGAGGGATCGGATCCAGGGGGAGACAGGGTGACGCAGGGCTCCGAGGCTGTTCTGCGTCGCTCGCTCAAGGGTGTTCTCGGCCGTGAAATGCGGTTGAGGACACCCTTAGGCGTTTATTGAATGATTGCCGTTTTTTCTGGCGGGGAAGAAAGCGGGTCGGCGGGGACGGGGGCGCCTCGCACATGACATCGGGGGAATGGTCATGAAGCGGGGGATGGGTTTTGTCGTTTTTGTGGTGTTATATGGGCTTATTTCGAGCGTTTTGACCGGCTGCGGTGGTGAGGGCCCACCGACCACGGACCGCGCCGCGGAGCTGAACCGGCTGCGGGGGGTGCTCAGCGAGGCACGAAACCTGCCGGACGGGTTCTCGGCCCGCCCGCGTGACGGCTGGCGAGCCCCCTTCCGGCCCGTCGACGAAGACTGCAGGCTCGTTCTCGACGCCGCCGGGGGAAGGCCGCCGAAGCGGGCGCTGGGAGCGCGGGCCGCCGTGACCTACCAGGGCGACGGGGTCGGGGAACTGGCCGGGTTCGGCCTGGCCTCCTACGGCGGTGACGACGCCGCGCTCCATTTCGGCGAGCTCGCCGAGGCGCTGGGCGGCTGCCCGGTCGTGCGCGCTCCCGTCGCGGCCCGCGGCACCACCTTCAGGGTCTCCGACCTGGACCTGGGCGCGGTCGGCGCCGGGGTGCAGGCCAGGCGGCTGAACGGCAGGCTGAACGGGTATCCGTACGAGATCCACCTGGTGTTCGCGCTCAGCGGCCACACCCTGATCTCGCTGGTGCACGCCGGGGTCAGGGAGGTCGACGCCGCCCGTACACAGCAGCTCGCCCGCCTGCTGGTCGACGAGGTCGGCGAGGTCGGCGTGTGAGCGGGACGCCGCCTGGGCGGAGGCATCGTCCGAACGGGGCGCCGGCCGGGGAGGCCGCCCGGATGGAACCGCTGTCCGGAGGGGGGGAGCGACGCCCGGGGGAGGCCGGGTCGCCGTGGGGACCGGGAGCTGAATACCCTTGTGCCGTGAGTGACGCGACCCTCGATCCCGAGGACAAGAAGATCATCGTGCTGGCCCGTTCCGCCCGTGCCCGCAACGGCGCGGCCGAGGGGGCCGCCGTGCGGGACGAGACCGGCAGGACCTATTCGGCGACCAATGTGGCATTGCCGTCGTTGACCCTGTCGGCGCTCCAGGTCGCCGTGGCGATGGCGGTGTCCAGCGGAGCGGAGTCGCTGGAGGCCGCCGCGCTGGTCACGGCGGGTGACGGCCCCTCCGACGCCGACACCCGGGCGGTCCGCGATCTGGGCGGTGAGACCGTGCTCGTGGCCGGTCCCGACGGGACGCCGCGTCAGAGCTGAGTCCGGCATCGGCGACAATGGTTGACGTGAGTTCCTCAGCTGCTGATTTCCATGCCGGTTTCGCCTGCTTCGTCGGCCGGCCCAACGTCGGCAAGTCCACGCTGATGAACGCGTTGGTCGGCACGAAGGTGGCGATCACCTCTTCCAAGCCACAGACGACCCGTCGCGCCATCCGCGGCATCGTGCACCGCCCCGACTCCCAGCTCGTCATCGTCGACACACCGGGTCTGCACCGGCCCCGCACGCTCCTGGGCGAGCGGCTGGACAGCCTGGTGCTCTCCACCCTCACCGAGGTCGACGCGATCGGTTTCTGCGTGCCCGCCAACGAGCCCATCGGCAAGGGCGACAGGTTCATCGCGGAGAAGCTCGCGGGCATCAAGAAGACCCCGGTGGTCGCCGTGGTGACCAAGTGCGACCTGGCGACCCGCGAGCAGATCGCCGCGCAACTGCTCGCGATCTCCCAGCTCACCGAATTCGAGGACATCGTCCCGGTCTCCGCGCAGTCGGGCGAGCAGCTCGACGTGCTGGCCGACGTGCTGGTCCGGCACCTCCCGGAGAGCCCGCCGCTGTACGAGGGAGGCCAGCTCACCGACGAGCCCGAGCAGGTGCTGGTGGGCGAGCTGATCCGCGAGGCGGCTCTGGAGGGCGTACGCGACGAGTTGCCGCACTCGATCGCGGTCGTCGTCGACGAGATGATGCCCAGGGAGGGGCGCGACGACCTCCTCGACATCTACGCGCACATGTTCGTCGAGCGCCCCTCGCAGAAGGCCATCGTGATCGGGCACAAGGGTTCCCGGCTCAAGGACGTCGGAAGCCGAGCCCGCCAGCAGATCGAGGCGCTCCTCGGCACCCGCGTCTATCTCGACCTGCGCATCAGCGTCGCCAAGGACTGGCAGCGCGACCCCAAGCAGCTCCGCCGCCTGGGTTTCTACGACTGAGGGCCCGGCCCCTCGAGGGTGGTCGCCTCCTCGCCGTGCCGGAGCCGCCGTCGCAGCTCGACGGTGTCCCGGCCGAGGGCGGAGACCAGGGTGCCGGGGCCGGCCAGGGGAAGGACGGCCCAGCCGTCCCCGACCACCGTCTCCGGCGCCCGTCCGGTGATCAGGGTGCTGCCCACGCAGCGGGCGTCGCCGTAGACGGCGGGGCTGCCGTCGATCTCCGGGTCGCCCACCACGAACTCCTGCCGGAGCAGCGGCACCCCGCCGAGGACGGCGTCGAAGCGCGAGTGGCAACGCCCCGGCCGCTCGCCGTACCGGCCGAAGACGATCTCCTCGCGCCAGAACACCCGCGCGTCCTCGGCCAGGTCCAGCCGGACGACCATGCGGTGCAGGCAGCCCGCCGCGAGCACCGTCGGTTCCGGCGCGAACCGCAGCGAGGCGCCCGCGCCGACCCTGGCCGTGATCGTCATCAGCGACTCGGCCCCCGTGGAGCCGGGCAGCACCAGCGTGCTCGCGACCGACCGCACCTCCAGCGCGGTGCCCGCCGCGACCTCGATGTCGAGGGCCAGGTCGTCGCCGCCCAGCGGGCCCGCGGCGGTGGAGACCAGGTGTACCCGGCCCGGCGCGGTGGCCCGCACCGTGAGCGGCGGGCCGGAACGCATCGTGGCGAGGACGGTCCGGCCGCCGGCCTCCCGCCGGGTGGCGATCGCCGCCCGCGCCCTCATCGACCGCCGACCGGCCCGGCCCGGCTCCGGCCGCGCGGGCGCGGGGGCGTCGTCGTGGACGGGGACGGGGACGGGGGCGGGCGCGTGGCCTGCGGCGGGAGCCGGGCCGGAGTCGGTGACGGACATGAGGTCAGGCGTTGGAGTGCTCGTGGGCCCAGGACTCGACGAGACCGGTGACCCATTCGGAGACCGCGTGCGCGCTTGAGTCCTCCCTGAGCGAGGTGAACAGCACGGGCCTGCCCTCACGTACGGCCGCCGCGTCGCGCGACATGACCGTGAGGTCCGCGCCGACCATCGGGGCCAGGTCGGTCTTGTTGATCACGAGAAGGTCGGCCGTCGTCACGCCAGGACCACCCTTGCGCGGGACCTTGTCGCCGCCCGACACGTCCAGGACGAAGATCTGCCGGTCGGCCAGACCCCTGCTGAAGGTGGCCGTGAGGTTGTCCCCGCCGCTCTCCACGATCACCAGGTCGAGGGGGCCGAACCGCTCCTCCAGGGTCTCCACCGCGTCGAGGTTGGCCGCGATGTCGTCGCGGATGGCGGTGTGCGGGCAGCACCCGGTCTGCACGGCGACGATCCGCTCCGGGTCGAGCACGCCCGCCCTGCGCAGGAAGTCGGCGTCCTCGGTGGTGTAGATGTCGTTGGTCACCACGCCCAGGCGCATCGAGGGGCCGAGCGTCCGGCACAGGGCCGCGGTCAGCGCGGTCTTGCCGCTGCCGACGGGGCCTCCGATGCCCAGACGCAGTGCTCGTCCGTGGGGGTCGGCGGCGTGGTGGTGGTCGTCGTGGTTGGCGCCCATGGGGGTCACCGTCCTTCCAGGTGGTCGTCAGGAGACGAAAAGCCTCAGATCTGCGCGGATGTGCTGTTCGGCGAGCAGGTCGAGCGCGGGGGCGGCATGTGCGGGCAGTGATTCCCACGACTTCCACGATTCCCGCGACTCCCCGGACTCCCGTGGCTTCCAGGCATCCCTGGACTCCCGGGCCTTCTGGGTGGAGACGGTGGCCGCTACCCGTTCCAGGGCAGGGGCGAGATCGGCGAGCAGGCGGTGGACGGCGACCGGGTCGAGGCCCAGCAGTCGCACCGCCGCCGTGGCGGGTCCGGTGACGGAGGTGTAGGCCGCCGCGAGGGCGGCCTCGGCGGGTGAGCACCCCGCCACGGCCGCCACCGCACCGAGCGCGAGAGGGTGGTGGACGCCCTGGGACACGGTCTTGACCAGCGTGTCGAGCACCGGGGAGGGCCAGATCCTTCGCGAGGTCCGCAGCAGCAGCCTGCCCTGCGTGCGGCTCGCCTCCCGCTGGGCGGGCGAGGAGATCCTGGCGTCGGCCTCCGCGTCCAGCCGCACCCACTCGGAACGGCTCGTCTCCGGATGGGGAGACGAGCCGTTCACGGGAGCGGGAGCGGCACCGGGACCGTTCGCCGGGGTGAGGCCGTTCGCGGGGACGGCGCCGTCCGCCGGGGTGAGGCCGTTCGTCCTGGAGGGGACCTCCGCCGGGGTGAGGTCGTTCGCCCGCGCGGGGACCTCCGCCGGTGGGCCGCTCGCCGGGGGCGGGAGGCCCGCGGAGAGGTGGGCGGCGCCGAGCTCGCAGGCCGCGGCGGCGAGGGCGGCCGTCACCAGGCCGGCGGTGGCCAGGCGGCCCCGCAGGAAGGCGGCGAGGCCGGGAAGGTCCTGGATCGCGCCGATCCTGATCGCCTCCTCGGCGCCCCCCGAGTGGCCGTGGCCCCCGGCGGGCAGCCGGGAGTCGGTCAGGAGCAGCAACGCGGCGTTCATGCGCTACGGGCCTCCCTTCGACTGGACGAGACTGGACGAGGCTGGACGAGACGGTGTGGCGGTCGATCGGGAGCCGGTCAGAACAGGAAGTAGCGCTGGGTCATGGGCAGGGTCTCGGCGGGAGCGGGTTCGATCACCTCGCCGTCGACGCTGACGGCGAAGGTGTCGGGGTCGACGTCGATCCTGGGCATGGCGTCGTTGAGCGGCATGCTCTCCTTGCCCCTGCGCCGGACGTCGGCCACCGGCAGCAGGCGCCTGCGTACGGCCAGGCGGTCGGCGAGGCCGTCCTCGATCGCCAGGGGGGCGACGAAGTGGACCGACGTGGCGGCGGCGGTGACCGGGGCGGCGCCGAACATCGGGCGCGGCATGACCGGCTGCGGGGTCGGGATGGAGGCGTTGGCGTCGCCCATCTGGGCGTACGCGATGACACCACCCTTGACCACCAGGTCCGGCTTGACACCGAAGAAGGCCGGGTCCCACAGGACCAGGTCGGCCAGCTTTCCGGCCTCCACCGAGCCGACCTCGCCGTCCAGGCCGTGGGCCACGGCCGGGCAGATCGTGTACTTGGCGACGTAGCGCCGGGCGCGGAGGTTGTCGGCGGGCCCGTCGCCGGGAAGCGCGCCCCGGCGGCGCTTCATCACGTGCGCGGTCTGCCAGGTACGGATGATCGTCTCGCCTACCCGGCCCATCGCCTGGGAGTCCGAGCCGATCATCGAGATCGCGCCCATGTCGTGCAGGATGTCCTCGGCCGCCATCGTGGACGGCCGGATCCGGGACTCGGCGAACGCCAGGTCCTCGGGGATGGACGGGTTGAGGTGGTGGCAGACCATCAGCATGTCGAGGTGCTCGTCGAGCGTGTTGACGGTGTGCGGGCGGGTCGGGTTGGTCGAGGACGGCAGGATGTTGCCGTAGGAGGCGACCCGGATGATGTCCGGCGCGTGGCCGCCGCCCGCCCCCTCGGTGTGGTACGCGTGGATCATCCGGTCACCGATGGCCGCCAGCGTCGACTCCACGAACCCGGCCTCGTTGAGGGTGTCGGTGTGGATCGTCACCTGGGTGCCGGTGGCGTCGGCGACCGACAGGCAGGCGTCGATGGCGGCGGGAGTGGTGCCCCAGTCCTCGTGCAGTTTGAACCCCGAGGCCCCGGCGCGGAGCTGTTCGAGCAGACCGTCGCGGCTGACCGTGTTGCCCTTGCCGAGCAGCGCGACGTTGATCGGGTAGGAGTCGAGCGACTCCAGCATCCGGGCGAGATACCAGGTGCCGGTGACGGTGGTGGCCTTGGTGCCCTCGGCGGGCCCGGTGCCGCCGCCCACGATGGTGGTCACCCCGGCGGCGAGGGCCTCGTCGAGGATCTGCGGGCAGATCAGGTGGACGTGGGAGTCGATCGCCCCGGCGGTCAGGATCTTCCCGTTGCCCGCGAGGATCTCGGTCGAGGGGCCGATGACGAGGTCGGGGTGGACGCCGTCCATGGTGTCGGGGTTTCCGGCCTTGCCGATCGCGACGATGCGGCCGTCTCTGATCCCGATGTCGGCCTTCACCACGCCCCAGTGGTCGAGGATCACCGCGCCGGTGATCACCAGGTCGGGCGAGCCCTCGGCCCTGGTGGTCCTGGCCTGGCCCATCGACTCCCTGATGACCTTGCCGCCGCCGAAGACGGCCTCGTCGCCCGCCCCCGACGGGCCCATCGACAGGTCCTCGGTGACCTCGATGAGCAGGTCGGTGTCGGCCAGCCTGACCCGGTCACCGGTGGTGGGACCGTAGAGGGCGGCGTAGCGGGATCGTTCAATGAACACTGGGGCTCCCGTCGAGAGGTCCGGCCCACTCGGGACGGAGACCGGGGACGATCCGCAGCCCGCCGATCGGCACGAGGGTCACGTCGCGCTCCACGCCGGGCTCGAAGCGCACCGCCGTGCCGGCCGGGACGTCGAGCCGGGTGCCCCAGGCCGCCTGGCGGTCGAACTCCAGGCCGGGGTTGCACGCGGCGAAGTGGTAGTGGGAGCCGACCTGGATCGGCCGGTCGGCGGTGTTGACGACGCGGACGGTGACGCGCTCGCGGCCCGGGTTGAGCGGGATGGGCGCGTCGCCGTACTGGATCTCACCGGGTGTCATCGGCGCTCACCGTTTCCGAGGTGTACGGGATCGGCCGGGGGTCGCGGGTTCTCATGAGATCGGCCGGGGCTCACGGGATGGGGTGGTGGACGGTGACGAGCTTGGTGCCGTCGGGGAAGGTGGCCTCGATCTGGACCGACGACAGCATCTCGGGCACCCCGTCCATGACGTCGTCGCGGGAGAGCACCTTGCGGCCCGCGTCCATCAGCTCGGCGACGGTGCGCCCGTCCCTGGCACCCTCCATGAGGAAGGACGCGATGATCGCGGTGGCCTCGGGGTGGTTGAGCCGGAGGCCCCGTGACCTGCGGTCGCGGGCGACACCGGCGGCGACGTGGATGAGCAGGCGTTCCTGCTCGTGTGGTGTGAGCCGCATTCCCGGACCATAGGAACCGGCGGTTTCCATGATGTTGCGCGTCGATGTCGTGCCGGTTTCCAGGTGGTGCGGTCCGTGCGAATAGGGGAGAAGCGCCCATCGGCGACGCCCTTCCTGCGGTTATGCCGACGCGTTTCAAAGTAAATATCACGAAATTTCATGATATGTCGGTATAAAAAATGACGCGGCGTTCGCGCCGCCGCGTCCTGTCACGACGGTGATATGTGCGTAAACCGCAATTAACAAATGTGAACTAGGCGGGAAACCTCACTCAGTCACCTTGACGGCAGATAGATCGGTGCGGGGGCCGTACCGGCAAGGAGGAAAGTCATTGAGGAACACAGCATGGCGCTCCGGAGTCGTCGTCGCGGCGCTGGCCGCGGCACTGACCGCCTGCGGAGGCGAAGCCCCTGCGGGCACGAGCGCGGCCTCCGCCGGTGGCGGTGAGGACGGCATCAAGGTCGGCATCCTGCACTCGCTCAGCGGCACCATGGCCATCAGCGAGGTCACCGTCAGGGACTCGGAACTGCTGGCCATCGAGGAGATCAACGCCGCCGGGGGCGTGCTCGGCAAGAAGCTGATCCCCGTCGTGGAGGACGGCGCCTCCGACTGGCCCACCTTCGCGGAGAAGGCCACCAAGCTCATCCGCCAGGACAAGGTCGCCACCACCTTCGGCGGGTGGACCTCCGCCAGCCGCAAGGCGATGCTGCCGGTGTTCGAGCGGAGCAAGGCCCTGCTGTGGTACCCGGTCCAGTACGAGGGCCTGGAGAGTTCCCCCTACATCTTCTACACCGGCGCCACCACCAACCAGCAGATCATCCCCGGCTTGGACTACCTCAAGGAACAGGGCAAGAAGAAGATCTTCCTGGTCGGCAGCGACTACGTCTTCCCGCGTACCGCCAACAAGATCATCAAGGCGTACGCGGCGGCGAACGGGATGGAGATCCTCGGCGAGGAGTACACCCCCCTCGGCCACACCGAGTACAGCACGCTGACCAACAAGGTCGTCCAGGCCAAGCCGGACGCCGTCTTCAACACCCTCAACGGCGACAGCAACGTCGCCTTCTTCAAGCAGCTCAACAGCGCCGGGGTCACCGCCGAGCAGATGCCCGTCCTGTCGGTGAGCGTCGCCGAGGAGGAGGTCAAGGGCATCGGCGTCGACAACATCGCCGGACACCCCGTCGCCTGGAACTACTACCAGACCACCGAGAACCCGGCCAACCAGAAGTTCGTCGCCGCCTTCAAGGCCAAGTACGGCGCCGACAAGGTGACCTCCGACCCGATGGAGGCCGGGTACAACGCCGTCTACCTCTGGGCCGAGGCCGTCAAGAAGGCCGGATCCGTCGAGGTCGAGGCCGTCAGGAAGGCCGCCGGGGGCATCGCCCTGGAGCGCCCCGAGGGCCTGGTCACCATCGACGGCGAGAACCAGCACATGTACAAGACGGCCAGGATCGGGGTGATCCAGCCCGACGGCCTCATCAAGGAGGTCTGGAACTCCGGCGAGCCGATCAAGCCCGACCCCTACCTCAAGGGCTACCCCTGGGCGAGTGGCCTGGCCAACGGCTGATCCCCTCTCAGACCGGCTCCGGACCGGGCCGTGACCAGATCACGGGCAGCACCGTGACGCACCCACAATGCGGCACGGCCCGCTCCGGGGCCAAACACTCGTAGGAAGGGGACCTTCGGTGGAGGCGTTTCTCAACCAGCTCCCGATCGGCCTGTCCATCGGCGCCGTGCTGCTGCTCATCGCCCTCGGCCTGACGTTCACGTTCGGCCAGATGGGCGTGATCAACATGGCCCACGGCGAGTTCATCATGGCGGGCGCGTACACCGCCTACCTGCTCCAGGACCTCACCGGCCGGATGGCCGTGATCGTCGCCCTGCCCGTCGCCTTCCTGGTCGCCGGGCTGATGGGGCTCATCCTGGAACGGACCGCGATCCGGCACTTCTACGGCCGCCCGCTCGACACCCTGCTGCTCACCTGGGGCGTCAGCCTCGTGCTGCAGCAGCTCGCCCGCGACCTGTTCGGGGCGCCCAACGTGCAGGTCCAGGCGCCCACCTGGCTGCAGGGCGGCATCGCGTCCCTGCCCTACAACCGGCTGTTCATCTTCGCCCTGGCCATCGTCACCGTCGTCGGCATCTGGGCCTACATGAACCGCACCGGCCAGGGTCGGCGGATGCAGGCCGTGATGCAGAACCGGCAGCTGGCCGCGGTCAGCGGCATCAACACCGCCCACGTGGACCAGCGCACCTTCTTCATCGGCTCGGGCCTGGCCGGCGTCGCCGGGGTGGCCCTCACCCTCATCGGCCCCGTCGGACCCGCCCTCGGCACCTACTACATCGTCGACGCCTTCCTCGTGGTCGTCGCCGGAGGGCTCGGCCAGCTGCGCGGCGCCGTCATCGCCGCCGCGGGCCTCGGCCTGCTCAACTCGTACGCCGAGTTCTGGAGCGACGCCAGCCTGGCGAAGGTCATCGTGTTCGCCGCGATCATCGCCTTCCTCCAGTTCCGGCCGCAGGGCCTGTTCGTACTCCGATCGAGGGCTTTGACATGAATCTCGCACGCCTCAGGGGGCCCGGGGTCTTCGCGGTGGTGGCCGTGCTGGCCCTGGTCGTCGCACCGCTCCTGCTGGAGCCCTTCCGCCTCGGCCTGCTGGCCAAGTATCTCTGCTTCGCGATCATCGCCCTGGGCATCGGCCTGGCCTGGGGGCAGGGCGGCATGCTCGTCCTGGGCCAGGGTGTGTTCTTCGGGCTCGGCGGCTACGCGATGGCCATGCACCTGAAGCTGGTGGACGCCCAGGGCGACCTGCCCGACTTCATGGTGTGGAGCGGGGTCGAGCAGCTGCCCGCCCTGTGGAAACCGTTCGCCAACCCGGTGTTCGCGCTGTTCATGGTCGTCGCCGGGCCGATGCTGATCGCCACGGTGCTGGGCCTGCTGGTGTTCAGGCAGCGGGTGCGCGGCGCCTACTTCGCGATCCTCACCCAGGCGCTCGCCGCCGCGTTCGTCATCCTGCTCGTCGGCCAGCAGGGCCTGACCGGCGGCACCAACGGCCTGACCAACTTCTACGACCTGTTCGGCCAGGACCTGGCGGCCGACTCCACCCAGCGCGGGCTGTACTTCGCGGTCGCGATCGTCACCGGCCTGCTCTACCTCGGTGCCCGCCAGCTGGTCAACAGCCGCTTCGGGCGGCTGCTCGTCGCCATCAGGGACGGCGAGGACCGCGTCAGGTTCCTCGGCTACGACCCGGCCAGGGTCAAGACCGTCACCTTCGCGCTGTCGGCGGGCATGGCCGGGCTCGCGGGGGCGATGTTCGTGCCCGTGGTCGGCATCATCTCGCCCGCGCTGCTGGGGGTGGTCCCCTCCCTCGAACTCGTCGTCGCGGTCGCGGTGGGCGGCAGGTTCGCGCTGGCCGGGGCCATCCTGGGCGCGGTCGTCATGGGGTACGCCAAGACGTCCTTCAGCGAGCAGTTCGCCGACGGCTGGCTCTACCTGCAGGGCGCGCTGTTCATCCTCGTCATGACCCTGGCCCCCAAGGGGATCCTCGGCGTGGCGGCGTCGGCGCGCGACGCCTGGGCGCGCAGGTCGGGGCGCCGTACGGCCCCCGGACCCCCGCCCGCGGAGGCCCCCGGTACGAGAGTCATGGAGGAGGTCGGATGAGCCCGATGATCGAGGTGCGCGGGCTGTCGGTGGTCTTCGACGGCTTCCGCGCGATCGACCGCATCGACCTGACGGTAGAGAAGGGTGAGATGCGCTTCCTGATCGGCCCCAACGGGGCGGGGAAGACCACGCTCATCGACGTCATCACCGGTCTCACCCGGCCCACCACCGGCGAGGTCGTCTTCGACGGGCGCAGCCTGGTCGGCGAGCGCGAGCACAAGATCGTCAGGCTCGGGGTCGGGCGGACCTTCCAGACCTCGGTGGTCTTCGAGGAGCTCACCGTCCTGGAGAACCTCGACCTGGCGGCGTCCTTCCGCCGCCCGCTCTGGTCGCTGGCCCGGCGCAGGCGCGGCATCTCCGACGCCGTCGCCGAGGCCCTGGAGACCACCGGCCTGAAGGAGCTGGCCGACCGGCCCGCGGGGGTGCTCTCCCACGGGCAGCGGCAGTGGCTGGAGATCGGCATGCTGCTCACCCAGAGCCCCAAATTGCTCCTGCTGGACGAGCCGGTGGCCGGCATGTCCAAGGACGAGCGGGAACGCACCGGCGAGCTCCTGACGTCCGTGGCGAACGACCACACGGTGATCGTGATCGAACATGACATGGAGTTCCTGCGCAGGTACGCCTCGCAGGTCACCGTCCTGCACGAGGGCAAGGTGCTGATCGAGGGGTCTGTCGACCAGGTCCGCGACGACCCGCGCGTGCAGGAGGTCTATCTCGGAAGGAAGCGCAGCGATGCTGTCGGTACAGGAACTTGACGCCGGGTACGGCAGGGCCCGGGTGCTCTTCGGGGTCTCCCTGGAAGTGGAGCCCGGGCAGCTGATGTGCGTGATGGGCCGCAACGGGGTCGGCAAGACCACCCTGCTCAACACCGTGATGGGCGTGCTGCCCGCCACCGCGGGGTCGGTCACCTTCGAGGGCCGCGACGTGACGCGCATGCCGCCTCACGAGCGGGTGCGGCTCGGCATGGCGTACGTCCCCCAGGGGCACGAGACCTTCCCCCAGCTCAGCGTGCTCGGCAACCTCCAGGTCACGCTGGAGGCCTCCAAGGGGCCTCAGGAGGCGCTGGAGGAGGCCCTGGAGACCTTCCCGCGCCTGAAGCCGCTGCTCAAGCGGCGCGCCGGGTTCCTGTCCGGCGGGCAGCAACAGCAGCTCGCCATCGCCCGAGCCCTCGTCACCCGTCCCAAGCTGCTCATCCTCGACGAGCCCACCGAGGGCATCCAGCCGTCGATCATCATCGAGATCGAGGAGGCGATCGAGCGGCTGCACGCCACGGGCCTGTCGCTCCTGCTGGTCGAGCAGTATCTGGACCTGGCGCTCCGCCTCGCCGACCGATTCCTCATCCTCGACGCCGGGCACGTCGTCCACTCGGGGGCGGCCGAGGAACTGCGCGGGGAGGGAATCCACCGCCTTCTCGTCGTATGACCCATAAAGCATCCGAAGCGGACTTCCTATATCAAGAAGGCCCTATTTGATCACTTCTTGATGAAGGGGCTCCCACGGTGGGTGATGACGACATAGCCTGCCCAGAAAAGCGGAGTCCGGGGGTGTTCATGGCGAAGGAACCTGCGGACGGGGAAAAGCGATCGGAGGGGGTTCCTTCCCCTCCCGAGAAGCAGGGCCGGTCTCCCCGTGGGGAGACCGGCGGCCCGGCCGGTGACGAGCGCGAGGCGCGGCCCGGCCGGGAGAGTGCCGGGCCGGGCGGTGACGAGCCCGGTGGCCGCCGAGGCGCGGACGGGCGCGAGCGGCGAACCGGCCGGGAGACCGGCGGGACGCCCGGCGGCGAGCGCCGGGGTCCGCCACCGGGCGAGCGTGACCGGCGATCGGGTGGCGAGCGCGACCGGTGGTCCGATGACGAGCACGACCACTGGGAAGACGAGCGGCACGGCCGCGGGCGACGGTCCCACGGCCCGTACGAGCGCGGCCGGTGGGACGACGACGGGTACGACCGTGACCGGAGGTCCGATGACCGGTATGAGCGCGACCGCTGGGACGACGACGGGTACGACCGCGACCCGCGGTCCGAGGACACGTACTCCAGGGCGCCGATCGGCCCGCCCGGCCCGTCCGGACCGTCCCGTCGGCGTCGTTTCCGTCGTTTCCGCCTGACCGCCTGGATCGCGCTGGTCGTCGCCGCGATCGTGGTCGTGGTGTCCGTCGTGTGGGTGGGCGGAGCCGACACCGAGGCCGAGCTGCGGGAGAAGGCGGGGCTCCTGAGCAAGGACAGGCTGAGGATCGGAGTGAAGCACGACACTCCGAACATCGCTCTGCGCGAGGACGGCGGGAGCGGCTTCGAGGGCTTCGACATCGACATCGCCTACATGATCGCGACGAGTCTGGGTTTCCGGCGTGACCAGGTCGAGTTCATGTCCATCGAGACCGAGGACAGGTCGCGCATGCAGGCCTCGAACGAGAGGAAGGAGTTCGTCAAGGTCGACCTCGTGGTGGCGACCTTCAGCGTGACGCCCACTCGCAAGCTGGATCCCGCGGTCGGTTTCTCCACCCCCTACCTCTTCACCGAGCAGTCGGTGGTGACCAGGTTCGACGATCCGGACGTCGCCTCCCTGGGGCAGCTCGAGGGCAAGAGGGTCTGCTCGCTCGGCACCTCGACCTCCCTGAAGGAGCTGGAGGAGGCGATCAACGCCAAGCCCATCGCGGAGCTTCTGATCAGTAAGTGCGTGGACCGGCTCATGCTCGACAGGGACGACGAGCGCGCGGTCGACGCGGTGACCACCGACGCGGCCCTGCTGGCCGGTTTCGTCAGGAATTCCAGGGGCGCCCTGCGTCACCACGACATCGCGCTGGACAAGACGGAGATGTGGGCGGTCAACGCGGGCTCCAACGCGGCGCTGCGCACCCTGGTCGACCTCGCGCTCTACCGCTCCTACGCCGATCCCGACAACAAGATGTGGGAGGAGGCGTACGAGAAGCACATCCAGCCGCTGCTGGCGGCCAACCCGGGGGTGGACGTGGCCCAGGCGCGGCAGCCGTGCGCGCTTCCCCCGGACGTGCGTCGCTGGCCGTGGGAGCGGACCCTCCCCGTCCAGGACTGCCCCTCCGCCCCTTGAAGCCCAACGCGCGGGTGAGGGACGCGCCGAGGAACCAGGAGTGGTTCCTGACGCTGCTGCCGGTGTTCCCGATCGTCCTGCTGGTGATGCGGCTGTGGTACGCCAGCAAGCAGGACACCCAGACGCTGCTCCTGCTCGTGCAGACCATCAGCCCGCTGGGCCTGCTGAGCGCGGTCCTGCTGACCACGGTGTGGGTGCTGCCCGTCGTCGTGGTCGGCGGCAGGCTTCTCGGCACCCTGTACTGGATCAGCACGGGCCGTTCCTCGTGGCTGGTGCACAGCGCTCAGCGGCTGCCCGGCTGGGTCGTGGTCCTGGCCGTCGCGATGGGCGTGTGCACCTGGCAGCTGCGCTTCCTGCCGACGCTGGCGATGCTGTCGCTGGCCCTGCTGGGGCTGACCGTGCGCGAACGGTTCCCGGCCCACGAGGAGCTGCGGACCACGTTCTGCTACGCGCTGCCGGTGATCGCCGCCGTGCTGTCGTACGTCGTGCTGTGGCCGGCCATCGTCTCCGCGTTCGCCGCGCGGGACGTGGCGACCGCGATCCTCCTGACGCTTCCCCCGGTGTTCGCGGCGCTGCTGACCGGCCCGGTGCCCGAGGCGCCGGCCAGGGTGCTGACCCACGGCATCGCGATCGGGATGGCGGTGTTCACGCCGTTCCTGGTCGGCGTGGTGGTGATGAGGGCGCCGATCCTCCCGCTGGTCGCCATGCAGATCACCCTGGAGGAGCCGGTCGAGGAGAGGTCCGCGCAGGTGGTCGTGGGCTACATGGTCGCCAGCGACGACCAGATGACCACCGTCCTCAAGCGTGACGGCGCCGTGGAGTTCATCCGGAACGACCGGCTGCAGTCGAAGGTGCTCTGCCCCGACCCCGGCGAGGTGCCCAGGACGTGGGCGAACCTGCACGGCTGGTACGTCGAGCACAGCGTGATCTCCTGGCTCGCCCCGGTCTCGCCGCGGACTCCTGCCGACCCGCGCTGCGAGGGCCGCCCGGCCAGGGACGGCGACCCGGCCTCGCCGTCTCCGGACCCGTCTCCGAGCCCGTCTCCGGACCAGTCTCCGGGCCCGTCCTCGGGAGCGGATCCGTCTTCGAGCCCCGCGGTGTCCCCGTCCCCGTCCCCGTCTCCGACCGGGCCGCGCGGCGGGTGAGCGCCGCGGGGCGGCCGGGGCGGGCGGCGGGCGGGCGGGAGTGACGCGGTCAGCCCGCGGGGCGGCCGGCGGCCTGACGGCAGGGGTTTCCCAGGCGGGGGGTCACTGACGGTAGTCTTCGACCTCGTCGATCGGGCGGGGGGCCGCCGAGTCGGGGTCCTCGCCGAACTCGCGGCGCGCCCGGCGCTGCCTGAGCAGGTCCCACGCCTGGTCGAGAGCCTCCTCCAGGTGCCTGATCCGGTTGTTCTCCTCGTGCGAGGAGATCGAGTGCGAGCCCAGCTTCGCCCGGAGCTCCCGCTCCTCGGTGATCAGCTCGTTGATGTGGGCGAGGATGTCGCCGTCCCTCATGTTCGTTTCCCCCTGTCAGAGTTCCTCTGGACTGTATCCAATCAGCAGGTCACCGCACCGTCGGAGGCCGACCCGACGACGGCGGCGTACTTGGCCAGCACCCCGCGCTCCACGACACGGTCCGGGCGGCGCCAGGCGGCCCGCCTGCGGGCCAGCTCCTCGTCGCCGACCTCCAGGTCGAGCCGGTTCGCGGCGGAGTCGACGACGACGGTGTCCCCGTCACGGACCAGCGCGATCGGCCCGCCGTGATGCGCCTCCGGGGCGACGTGCCCGATGACCAGGCCGTGGGAGACGCCGCTGAAGCGGCCGTCGGTGACCAGGGCGACCGAGTCGCCGAGCCCCTGCCCGACGAGCGCCCCGGTGATCGAGAGCATCTCCCGCATCCCGGGACCGCCCGCCGGTCCCTCGTAGCGGACGATCACCACGTCACCGGGGACGATCACGCCCTCCTGGATCGCGGTGAAGCACTCCTCCTCGGAGTCGAACACCCGGGCCGGACCCTCCCGGCGGAAGTCGGGCCGGCCGCCGAGCTTGAGGACGCAGCCCTCGGGGGCGAGCGAGCCGCGCAGGATCGCCAGCGCCCCCGGGCCCTTGACCGGCTCGGCCACGGTGGCGACCACCCGCTGGCCCGGCGCCTCGACGGCGTCCTCCGCCACCTGGGCCAGGGTGCGGCCGTCGACCAGGGTGACGTCCTCGCGCAGCAGCCCGGCCTCGCGCAGCCGCCGCGCCACCAGCGAGGTGCCGCCCGCGCGCCACAGGTCGGCGGCCGTGTGCGAGCCGCTGGGCTTGAGACCGGCCACGATCGGCACCCGGCGGCAGACCTCCCCGATGTCGTCGATCCGCAGCGGCAGGCCCGCCTCGCGGGCGATCGCCAGCAGGTGCAGCACCGCGTTCGTCGAGCCGCCCATCGCGGCGACCGCCACGAGCGCGTTGTGCAGCGCGCCCTCCGACAGCACCGTGGACGGCCGGGCGCCGCGGGCCAGCGCGCCCATGGCGATCTCCCCGGCGCGCCGCGCCGCCTCGTTCTTCTCCTCCGCGACAGCGGGGATGTCGCCGACGCCGAACGGCGCCAGGCCGAGGAAGTCGGCGATGCCCGCCATGGTGTTCGCCGTGTACTGGGCGGCGCAGGTGCCGGCGCCGGGGCACGCGTGTCGCGCGAGGTCGTCGACGTCCTCGGCGGACATGCGGCCCACCGCCCGCTCGCCGAGCGCCTCCCACATGTCCTGGATGGTGACGTCCCGGTCACGCCAGCGGCCGGGCATCATGCTGCCGCTGTAGAGGACCACGGACGGCACGTCCAGCCGGGCGATCGCCATGATCGCCGCGGGTACGGTCTTGTCGCAGCCCACGACGCAGACCATCGCGTCGAACCCGTGGGCGCGTCCCATCAGCTCGATCGAGTCGGCGATCACCTCCCGGCTCACCAGCGAGGCCCGCATGCCCGGCGTGCCCATGGTGAGGTTGTCGGAGACCGCGATCGTGTTGAACTCCATCGGGGTGCCCCCGGCCCGCCGTACTCCCTCGGCGACGTGCGCCGCCAGCTCGCGGTGGGTGAGGTTGCACGGCATGGTGCCGGTCCAGGTGGAGGCGATGCCCACGACCGGGCGGCGCATCTCCTCGTCGGACAGGCCCATGGCGTACAGGTGGGAGCGCGCGGGCGCGCGATCGGGGTCGTCGGCGATGCTCGCGGTCGTGTGCGCGGTCGTGTTCGTGCCGCCGTCTGTGCCGGTGTTCATGCCGCGTCCCTTCTGCCGGTGGCCACGCCGGGCAGGTCGAGGCCGAGTAGGCGGGCGGCGTTGCCCGCCAGGATCAGCCGCCGGTCGTCCGGCGAGAGGTTCAGCTCGTCCATCACGCGCACCTGCTCGTCGGCGTACTGCGTGATGTATCCCCACGGGAAGTCGCACGAGTCGGTGCCGAAGAGGATTCGCTCGGGACCGAACGTCTCGTGGAAACGCCGGAACAGGTCCTTGACCGTCAGCTCGTACGGCATCCAGCGGGTCCATTCCTGGTTGCTGGACGTGTCGACGTGCACGTTGGCGTTGGCCCAGCCCAGCCGGAGCAGCTCCCCGGGGTAGCCGCAGCCGAAGTGGGCGACCACGAAGTCGACCGAGGGGAAGGACTTGGCCACGTCGTGCAGCGCGGTCGGATCCATGTTGGGGGCGTGGCCCATCCCGCCGCCGCCGTTGACCGGCCCGAAGTGCGTCACCACCGGCAGGCCGTACTCCTCGCAGACCTCCCACACCGGCCAGAGCGACCGGTCGGCGAGCGGGACGGTCACCCATGGTGCGATGACCTTGTAACCCGCCAGGCCCAGCTCCGTCGCCGCGCGGCGCAACTCGGCGGCGGCGCCGGGCGAGCAGGGCTGGTGGTTGGCGAAGCCGAGGAAGCGGTCCGGGTGGGCGGCGACGACCCCGGCCAGGCGGTCGTTGCCCCCGCCGCTCATGAACACCACCCGTTCCAGGCCGGCCGCGTCGGCCTCCGCCCGCCAGGCGGCGGCGACCTCCCCGGCGGGACGGGTCTCGGGGCCGGTGGGAGGGAGGGTGCGGGCGCGGCGGACCCGCTCGTGGTAACCGGCGGAGTTCCTCCGCAGCAGCGAGAGCTTGGCCGGGCCGCAGGCGTGCTCGTACTCGGCGTCGATGCGGTCCTGGGTGGGTTCCTCTCCGGGGAAGTGGCAGTGGAAGTCGATCGCCGGAAGGCCCCACCGGCTGACGCGGACCTCGCTCACGCGAACCTCACCGTGTTGCGCAGCGTGCCGAGGCCCTCGACCTCGACCTCGACCACGTCGCCGTCCCCGAGCCAGAGCCGCGGGGTGCGGCCCATGCCCACCCCGTACGGCGTGCCGGTGGCGATGACGTCGCCCGGGTTGAGCGTCATGTAGCGCGACAGGTAGGAGATGATCTCGGGGATCTTGAAGATCATCTCTTTGGTCGAGCTGTCCTGCACGGTCTGGCCGTTGACCCGCGCGGAGATCGCCAGCGCGTGCGGGTCGGCGATCTCGCCGGGGGTGACGATCCACGGTCCGAGCGGGCAGAACCCGTCGAAGTTCTTACCCCTGAACCACTGGCCGTCGGCGAACTGCGCGTCGCGGGCCGACACGTCGTTGACGACGGTGTATCCGAAGACGTGGTCCATGGCCTCGGCCGCGGCGACGTCTCGCGCGGCCTCGCCGATCACCACGGCCAGCTCGGCCTCCCAGTCGAGCTGCGCGGTCGTCCCCTCGGAGACCACCACGTCCTCGTACGGTCCGGTCAGGGTGTGCGCGGTCTTCACGAAGGAGAGCACGCGCTCGGGGGTGTCGAGGCCGGTCTCGCGGATGTGGTCGGCGTAGTTGAGGCCGATGCAGACGATCTTCTGCGGGGCCGCGACCGGGCTGAGCAGCGTGACCTCCGACAGGGGCAGCGGGTCGGCGACCGGGGCCAGGACGGACGGGTCGGCGCCGTCGGCGATGAGGTCGCGCACCGCGTCGGCCATGAACCGGGGCGCCTCGGCCGCTACGGGAACGGCCAGGTCACCGTCGATCCGCGCGGCGAACACGGCACCGTCGGCGCGTTGGATACGGGCGATACGCACGTGATTCTCCTAATTTGGGCATGGTGGACCGGGCCTCCGGCGCAACCGCCGGACCGGGGGCCACGATCCCGATGGGTCTCCGCCGAGGTCCCTGGCCGGCGTTCCCGGCGAGGCTCGGTGAGACGAGAGGGCGGGGAACGCCGGGGACGGGACGACGGGCATCAGGCGAAGGCGGGCAGGAAGCGTTTCTGGGCGGCGAGGAGCGCGTCGGTCAGCTCGGCCGCCGCGCGGGGGTCGGTCACCGCGCCGTCGGCGATCACGGCCTCCACCGCGAGGTCGCGGTCACCGGTCATCGCCGCCTCGACGGCCAGGTAGACCGAGGACAGCCGCCGGGCGAGGATCGCGGTGAGCGGGGCCGACAGGTCGGGAACGGACACCGGGCGCAGGCCGCGGGCGGTGGCCACCCCCGGGATCTCCAGGGCGGCGTCGTCGGGCAGGCCGGGCAGCGCGCCCCGGTTGGGCACGTTCACCGAGAACATCTCGCGCCGGTCGAAGACGATGGAGCGGATGATCGCGATGAGCTGCTCCTGCTCGCCGGTGGACCGCTCGAAGATCGTCTCGTCGAGCGGCACCTCGCCCATGGCCTGGGCGCGCATCGACAGGTAGCGCTGCTCGCCCCACTCCAGGATCTCCGGCACCGAGAAGGCGTCCACGCCGAGCTTCTTGCCGTAGTAGTCGCCACCGGCCCAGCGCTCGGGGAAGAACTCCAGCACGTGCCGGTCGTTGGCGGCCGGATAGGCGCCGTAGCGCCGGAAGATCTCCCACGAGAACGGGTTGTGCCACGCCTTCCCGTTCTCCCAGATCGAGCCGATGTCTCCCGGCTCGGCGGGGACCGCCAGCTCCCGGTCGACGCGCTCGCGCACGCCGGGCCAGGCGTCGGCACCGGCGTGCCGGAAGTCGTAGATGAAGGTGAGGTGGTTGATTCCCGCGTACAGCGTCGAGGTCTCCTCGAACGGCAGCCCGGCGAACGCCGCGAGCTCCCGCTGCACGTGGTGCATGCCGTGGCACAGGCCCACGACCTCGACACCGGCGTACTTCGTCATGGCCATGACATTGGCCGTCATCGGGTTGCTGTAGTTGAAGAAGTGCGCCCGCGGCGCCAGCGCCCGGACGTCGCGGGCGATCTCCACCATCACCGGCACCGTGCGCAGCAGGCGGGAGAGGCCGCCGGGCATGACCGAGTCGCCGACCGGCTGGAAGACGCCGTGCTCCATGCAGATCTCGTGGTCCGCCTGCCAGGCCGGGCGGCCGCCCACGCCGACGCAGGTCACCACGTAGTCGGCACCCGGCAGCAGGTCCCGCCGGTCGGTCGAGGAACGCACCGTGATCTTGTCCTGGGCACCGCGCGCCTCGACCATCAGCTCGGCGAGCCTGGCCGCGACGGAGAGCGCCTCCTCGTCGATGTCGACGAGGCGGATCTCCCAGGCGCCGAGGTCGTCGGCCGAGATGAGGTCGGCGAGCAGGCCGCGGGTGAACACCGCGCTGCCCGCTCCGATCAGCACCAGAACGCGGGGATGGGTCATGAGGTGGAGAACTCCGATCTAGGCCTGGATGACGACGATGTCGCGGGCTCGCAGCGCCGCGACCGCCTCGGCGGGCGTGTGGGTGTCGGTGACCACGGTGCCGATGCGCGACACCGGTGCGATCCGCACCGCGCTGCGCTGGTCGAACTTGCTGTGGTCGGCGAGGACCACGAGATGCCGGGCGGCCGCGATCATGTTGCGGTCGGTCTCGGCCTCGGCGAGGTGGGCGCCGAGCATGCCGTAGTCGGGATCGAGCCCGTAGGCGCTGAAGAAGGCCCGGTCGATGTGGATGTCGGCGAGGGCCTGGGTGGTCAGGTGACCGAGCAGGGAGAGTTCGACGTTGCGCAGCAGGCCGCCCAGCACGAGGACCTGGACGTCCTCGGTGGTGGTGCCGATCCCGTGGGCGATGGCGATCGAGTTGGTGACCACGGTGATGTCGGGAACCGAGGCCAGGTAGGGGACCATCTGGGCGGTGGTGGAGCCGCCGGTGAGCAGGATGGTGCTGCCCGGTTCGATGAGCCCGACCGCCTCCTCGGCGATGCGGTGCTTCTCCTCCAGATTGTGGACGGCACGCTCCGTGATCGAGGTCTCGGCCGACTCGGCGCCGCCGACGGCGATCGCGCCGCCGTGCACGCGGCGCAGCAGGCCGCGCTCGTCCATCTCGTCGAGGTCGCGCCGTACCGTCGAGACGCTGACGCCCAGCAGCTCCGCCAGGTCGTCGACGCTGACCGACCCGTTGTCGCGCACGTGGTGCAGGAGCTTGCTCCTGCGCTTCTCGCTCAGCATCAGTAACCGGCCTTTCTGTCCACCAGGTTCAGGAGAGGCTCCCCGGCGATCAGACGGCGCAGGTTCTCGGTGAACAGCGCGCGGACCTGATCGTGGTAGCCGGGCGCGAATCCTGCCACGTGCGGGGTGATCAGAACATCACTTTCCCGCCAGAACGGGCTGCTCTCCGGAAGCGGCTCCTCCGCGAAGACGTCGAGGGCGGCGTAACCGATCCGGCCGGAACGAAGCGCGGCCAGCATCGCCACCTCGTCGACGACCCCGCCCCGGGCCGCGTTGATCAGCACGGCCCCCGGCCTGAGCCGATCGAACGCCTCGCCGTCGAGCAGGTGGTGGGTCTCGTCGGTGTGCGGGACGGTCAGCACGACGTAGTCGGAGCGGGCCAGCAGCGAGTGCAGCCCCTCGGGGCCCACCACCTCGGCGGGGGCCTCCCCGGCGGAGTCGCTGAAACGCTCGCCCTCGCGGGGCAGGCCGCGTCGCATGCCGATCACCCTCATCCCGAAGGCGTGGGCCAGCCTGCCGATCTCCTTGCCGATCCGGCCGTAGCCGACCACGCCCACGGTGGAGCCGGGGATCGCCCTGGGCATCAGACGGTTCCAGCGGTAGTCGAGGTCGGGCCAGTGCGAGCGGCCCTGCAGGCCGATGATCTCCGGCAGGTGGTGGGCGTGCGCGAGGATCATCATCAGCACGTACTCGGCGAGGGGCTTGGGAGAGACGCCCCCGATCGTGGTGATCGGGATGCCGGAGGCCCACAGCTCGGTGTCCTTCACGTGGTCGCACCCGGAGGTGTCGAGCTGTACCCAGGACAGTCGCGGCGCCTGCGCGCCGGTGGGGAACGCGGTGTTGGTGTAGAGGACGTCGGTGCGGGCCAGCAGCTCGGCCGGGATCTCCCCGGCCGAGGCCGCCAGGTGTTTGTGGACGCTGACGCCGGGGGAGACGGCGGCCACCTCGGCGAGCCAGGCGTCGTCGAAGTCGAGTGTCACGCATACGTTGATCATTTTCATTCCCGTCACCTGATGCCCGACCGGGCCATGCCCTCGACGAAGTGGCGCTGGAAGAGCGCGAAGACCACGAGCATGGGAATCATCGACACCAGCGACATGGCCATCAGCGCGCCGTAGTCCTGGCCGTACTGGTTCTTCAGGAACAGCAGGCCGACCTGGAGGGTGTAGCTCTCCGGGTCCTTGAGGACGATCAGCGGCCAGGCGAACTCGTTCCACCGCCACATGAAGGTGAAGATCACCAGCACCGCGATCAGCGGCCGGCAGAGCGGCAGCACGATCTGGCGGAAGATCCGCATCTGCCCCGCACCGTCGACCTGGGCCGCCTCGATCAGCTCGTCCGGGATGGCCATCATGAACTGGCGGGCCATGAACAGCCCGAACGCCTCGGCCAGCCGGGGCAGGATCACCCCCCAGTCGGAGCCGATCAGCCCGAAGTCGACCACCAGCTGGAACTGCGGCACCATCACCACCTGCACCGGCACCATCAGCGTGCTGATGACGAGCAGGAAGAGCACGTCGCGGCCGGGGAAGCGGAGCTTGGCGAAGGCGTACCCGGCCATCAGGTTGATCACCACGGTGAGCACCACCGCGCCCACCGCGATCGTCAACGAGTTGAGGATCCAGGTGGGGTAGGGGAACTTGCCCCACGGGCCGGTGAAGTTGGCCCAGTTCAGGGAGGTCGGCCAGAGGTGCAGCTCCGCGCCGCGCAGCTCGCCGGGGGTGGACAGCGCGGTGACGACCATCCAGTAGACCGGGAAGAGCATCGCGATCGCACCGGTCACCGCGAAGGCCAGGCGCAGGCGCGCGGTCCGGCGCTCTCTCGCCGTGACCATCGACTCCCGCTCCTTCGCCGTCCCGCGCCCGGGGGGGCGTCCCGGCCCCGCCGCGGCCGTCGGGTCCCGCTTCTCCGTGCGGCTGCCGTGAGCGTTCAGCGCCGTCATGACGATCTCCTCACGCGATGTCCCTGCGGCGGTTGACCCGCCACTGGACGATGGTCATCACCAGCACGATCAGGTAGAGCAGCACGCCGATCGCCGAGGCGTAACCCTGCCGGCGCTGCTCGAAGCCGGTGGAGTAGGCGTAGGTGACGAGCATCGTGGTGGAGTTTCCCGGGCCGCCCCCGGTCATCACGTAGACGATGTCGAAGACCTGGAAGGAGTTGATGATCCCGATCACCACCAGGAAGAAGGTCGTGGGCGCCAGCGAGGGGATGGTGATCGACCGCAGGGTCTGCCACCAGGAGGCGCCGTCGCAGCGCGCCGCCTCGTAGACCTCCCGGGGGATGCCCTGCAGCGCCGCGAGGTAGACGACCATGTTGAAACCGAGCCCGATCCAGAGGCTGACCAGCACCAGCGAGACCATCGCGGGCAGGCCCTCCGACTGCCAGGGCACCGGGCTCAGGCCCACCGCCTTCAGCAGCTCGTTGACGATGCCCAGGTCCTCGTTGAACATCCAGGCGGCGATGAGGGCGCTGCTCACACCCGAGATGACCGCGGGCATGTAGTAGATCGCCCGGATCAGACCCCGGGCCGGCATGACCCGGTTGAGCAGCAGCGCCGCGCCCAGCCCCGCCACCAGGCAGAGCGGGACCGAGAGCGCCGTGTAGAGAGCCGTGTTGGCCAGCGCCTCCCAGAAGATCGAGTCCGCCAGGATCTCCCGGTAGTTCTCCAGGCCGATGAACTTCGCGATGCCGAAACCGCTGGTCTTCTGGAGGCTGATCCAGAAAATCCTGACCAGCGGCCAGAACATGAACACCGCGAAGACCACCAGGGCGGGGCCCGCGAAGGCCAGTCCCGTGATCGCCTCGCGAACCTTCTTGGTCCGCAGGAACCCGTGGCCGCCACCGGGGCGGGGGGCCTTCCCCGTCCCGGCCCCAGCGGCCGCACCCGGCCTTGCCGGGCTGCTCACCGATGCCATCTGCCTTGGGCCTCCTCAGCCGGTCACACCGGATCGAGTTGAGTACCGAACCGGGTCGAATGCCGAATCAGGCGGAAATCGCCTTCTGGATCGACTGGGAAAGCGCGCTCAGCGTGTCGTCGGCCGACCGGCCGCCGGTGAAGTGCGCCTCCAGGTGCTGGACCAGCGAGTCGTTGACGGCGGCGAAGCCGGAGAGGGTCACCAGCTTCACCAGGTCGGCCGGCATGGTCGTCGCCTGCTGCTGGAAGACCGGCATCAGGTCCGCGGAGACGGAGTAGTCGAGCGTGGCCGAGGCCAGGTCCTTGCGCGAGGGCAGCACGGTGGTCTTCTCGCAGAACAGCTTCATGTTCTCCGGGGTGACCAGGAACTTGGCGAACGCGGCGGCGGCGTCGGGGCTCTTGCTCTGCGTGGTTACCACGACGGCGTTGCCGCCCAGGTCGGACGCCGCCCCACCTGCCCCGCGGGGCAGGAAGGTCGCGCCGAACTCCATGTCCTTGGCCCTGGTGCCGATGTCGGGCAGCAGGAAGTCGCCGACGAACGCCATCGAGATCTTCCCCGAGGGGAACACCAGGTCGGGGCTGTTGGAGGTCTTGACCATCATGTTCTTCGGCATGAGCGCCCTGTCGTAGAACGACTTGGTGAAGGCGAGCGTCTCGCGCGCCTGCGGGGAGTCGAGGACGACGCTCTTGCCGTCGGCCGACAGCGCCCTGCCGCCCGACTGCCAGAGCCAGTTGAACCAGCGGTAGGCGCCGTACTGCTGCCAGTTGACGCCGAAGGGGGCGCCGCCCAGGTTCGCGGCCTTGAGCCTCTCCGCGACCTCGATGAACTCCTCCCAGGTCCACGCGGTGTCGAGCGTGGAGGGCACCTCCTTGATGCCGGCCTTGGCGAAGTGGGCCTTGTTGTAGAGGACCGCCGAGGTGTCGGTGTGGTGCGGCACCCCGTACGGCCTGCCCTCGTACTGGACGCCGGCCCACAGCGCGTCGATGAACTGCGCGCCCTCGCCCCCGACCGTGGCGCTCAGATCCTGCAGCACCCCCTGGGAGCTGTAGATGCCGATGTCGTTGTAGGTGACGCGGAACAGGTCGGGCCCCTGGCCCGACTGCAGCCTCGCGTCGAGGGTGGGACGCATCTGCTCGTACGGCAGCTGCTCGACCTTGACCTTCGTCCCGGCGTTCTGCTTCTCGAATGCCCGGGCGATGGAGTTGAAGGCACCCATCTCGGCGTCCGATCCCCATACCGAGAAGGTGAGGGTGCCGGTCGACGGTGCCCCAGCGCCGCCCGTGGGGGAGGAGGGGGAAGAAGAGGCGCCGCAGGCCGCGAGTGCGCCGGTGGCGGCCGCGCCGACGACCGTGGTGCCTGCCGCGCGCAGCAGCTGGCGACGGTTGAGTTGCATGGGCTCTCCTCGGGGGGTCCGAACGGTATCGCTGTTCCTATCAACTTCGTCCAGAAAGCGTCAATAGCTCTCAGGTATCCGATGACGTGGACTTTTGCCGCCGCTCAGGGATTTCTGTCGCCGCTCTTCTGGTGTATTGACAGGCCGTATTAGGGGTGCGTACGGTTTCGCGGCGAAGGCTCTGAGAGTTTTTGCACTAAATTGATTGCTCGTGATCTTGGGGAGGGCGCGTGGGCACGCACCGCGACGCGTCACCCTCCTGGGCGTCCCTCCCAGGGCCGCACGACGCCCAGCACCGCGGGCCTTTTGGGCATGCCCGGCACCGGGGCTCCCCCCTGCGCGCCCGTCCCGCTGGCGAGACCGAGACCGCCCGCGCTCTCGCCGGCCGCGCCGGCGACCTCAAGCGCGGCCGCGGAGATCTCCCGCGGGGTGTGCCAGCGCGCGGGCAGGCCCGCGCCCGGCGGGTGCCAGCCGAGCAGCAGGTGCCTGACCTCGGCGCCTTCGACGGCTCCGGCGGGCAGAGGTGGCGCGGGCGCGTCCCGGGGCGCGGCGTGGACGCTGGTCAGCAGGGCCACCAGCGGCCCGCCGACCCGCGCGGCGAGTGCCGTCCACGCTCCGGCGGGGGCGAAGGGCTGGTAGGCCAGGGCGAGGCCCAGCGACCCGCGCTCCCCGATCGCCAGGTCGAGCGCGGCATCGAGGGCCGCGACCTCCGTCACGTCCGCGACCACGGCGTCCGCCCTGGGGGGCACGCCGCGCCCCGACCGCGACACCACCGAGACGCGCGATCCCCTGTCCAAGAGCACCCGCACCGCGGGGGACAGGATTCCCGTCCCCCCGATGACCAGCACGTGAGGCGGTATGACTGACATGGATCTCCTCGTCGTCGGAGAGCTCAACGCCGACGTCATCGTGGAGTGCGGCGACGTTCGACCGGCGTTCGGGCAGGTCGAGGAGATCGTGGAAGACGCCACGATCGTCCTCGGCAACTCCGGGGCCATCACCGCCTGCGGGGCGGCCCGCCTCGGCGCCCGCGTCGCGATGGTCGGGGTGGTCGGCGACGACTGGCTCGGCGAGTTCGTCCTCGACCGGCTGCGCGAGCGGGGGGTGGACACAACGTACTGTCTGCGCAGGCCCGGTCGCCGCACCGGCATGAGCGTCGTCCTGGGCGCCCGGGGTGACCGGTCGATCCTCACCTTTCCCGGGGAGATCGGCCGCCTCGCCGCCTCCGACGTGCCCGCCGAGGCCCTCGACGCCGCCAGGCACCTCCACGTCAGCTCCTACTTCCTCCAGCGGGACCTGTGGTCCGGGCTGCCGGGCCTGCTGCGCGCCGCCAGGGAGCGCGGTCTCACCACGTCGATCGATCCCAACTGGGACCCCGGCCGCTCCTTCGACCACGGCCTGCCCGTCCTGCTCCCGCTCGTCGACTACCTGCTGCCCAACGAGGCCGAGGCCCTCCACATCGCCGCCGCCTCCGGGCACCCCGGCGCGGGGTCGGCGAGTGAGGCCGCGGCGGTGCTCGCCTCGCTCGGCACCGGCGCGGTGATCAAGTGCGGGGCCGAGGGAGCCCTGCTGCACCGTCCCGACGGCACCCGCCTGCGTGTCACCGCGCCGGAGATCACCCCGCTGGAGACCACCGGCGCGGAAGACTCCTTCGACGCGGGCCTGCTCACCGCGCTGCTCACGGGCAGGGACCTCGCCGCCGCCCTTCGTACGGCCTCCGCGTGCGGCGCCCTGTCCACCCAGGGGGCGGGCGGCACCGCCGCCCAGCCTGACGCGGCCCGGGCGGACGCGCTCGCCGCGACCCTGACCGTCGTCGACCTGGCCGCGACCGAAACCGAAACCGCGACCGCGATCGCAGCCGCAGCCGTGACCGAAACCGCGACCGAAACCGCGACCGCGACCACCGACTTGACCGCCACCCACCCACAGGAGAACCAGCAGTGACGACCACGACCGAGCCTCTCCTCGCCCGCCAGACGCAGGCCGAGGTCGAGAGCCAGCCGGAGATCTGGCAGCGGGTTCTCGACATCGCCCCGAGCCTGCGCGGTGACCTGCCGGAGCCGGGCGCCAACGTGCTCGCCGTAGGCTGCGGCACCTCCTACTACGTCCTCGACTCCTACGCCCACCTGCGGCAGCGCCTCGGACAGGGCCGCACCCGCGCCGCGATCGCCACCGAACTGGACGACACCGACCCCTACGACGTGGCCGTCCTGCTTTCCCGCTCCGGCACGACCAGCGATCTCGTACGGCTGGCGCGCGAGCTGTCGGAGCGCATGACCACGATCGCCGTGACCGGCACCCCCGGCTCCCCGATCACCGAGGTCACCCACCGGCAGGTCCTGCTCGACTTCGCCGACGAGCGTTCCGTGGTGCAGACCCGGTTCGCCACCTCCGCCCTCACCCTCCTGCGCGCCTCCGTCGGCGACGACGTCTCGGGGCTGCCCGCCGGGGCCGCGGCGGCCCTCGCCGAGCCGCCGGTCGCCGATCCCGCCGACTACGACCACCTGGTCTTCCTCGGTACCGGCTGGACCCGCGGACTCGCCGAGGAGGCCGCGCTCAAGTGCCGCGAGGCCGCCCGGCTGTGGACGGAGTCGTACGCCGCGCTCGAATACCGGCACGGCCCCATCGCCTGCGCCGGGCCGCGCAGCCTGGTGTGGTCGCTCACCCCGCTGCCCGTCGACGTCGTCGACGCCGTCTCCGCCACCGGCGCCACCCTTCGCGTGGCCGGCGCCGACCCCCAGGCCGAGCTGGTACGGGTCCACCGCCTCGCGATCGCCTACGCCCGCGCCCGCGGCCTGGAGTGCGACACCCCGGAACACCTGTCCCGCTCGGTCATCGTCGAGTAGCCGCCGTACCCGCCCGCCCGTTCCCCAGCGCCGAGTGAGCCGTCATGCCCTTCCTCCAGCTCGTCACCGCACATCCGGTTCCCGCGCCGCTCGCCGAGAACCTGGCCGAAGCCTTCGGCCGGGCGCTCGGCCTCCCGGCGGGATCGGTGATCGTCCAGCGGATCGCCTCCGGCCCCGCTCCCGCCGTGCCCGCGGGGGCCGCTGTCTCCGCTCCCGCCGAGGCGGTCCCGG
This sequence comes from Streptosporangium sp. G11, assembly GCF_051192615.1. Classification (NCBI taxonomy): domain Bacteria; kingdom Bacillati; phylum Actinomycetota; class Actinomycetes; order Streptosporangiales; family Streptosporangiaceae; genus Streptosporangium; species Streptosporangium sp. G11. Next base: position 56,521 of record NZ_JBPJUQ010000002.1, on the reverse strand, counting down.
GATCCGTCGTCGACGCGGGGGCGGTGATCGTGGTCCGCGGGCGGCCGCGCGAGGCGGGGGCGATGCGCGAGGCGGTCGCGAGGGCGGGCACGATCCTCGCGGAGGGGCTCGGCCTGGATGCCGACCTGGTGCTGGTGAGCTGGCCGGACCCCGGTGTCGTCGCCACCGGCCGGGGTGTCCTGCCGTGATCGTCACCGTCACTCTCAATCCCGCGCTCGACGTCACCTACGACGTCGACGCGCTGGTCGTCGACGCCACCAACCGCGTCGCCGGGATGTCCGCTCACGCCGGGGGCAAGGGCGTCAACGTCGCCCGGCTTCTCCGGCTCCTCGATACGGCCGGGGCCGCCTTCCCGGGCACCTCCGCCTCCGGTTCCGGTTCCGGCGGGTTCGGGGGGCTGGGGGCCGTGGCGAGGGAGACGGAGGTCGTGGCGCTCGGCTTCTCCGGCGGGGTGACGGGCCGGGAATTCCTGGCCGATCTCGACAGGGCGGGGATCGGCCACGCGTTCGTGGCCTGCGCAGGGGAGACCCGCCGTACGGTCGCCGTCGTCGACGGCGGGGCCGGGACGGTCACCATGCTCAACGAGCCGGGACCGGTCGTCACGCCGGGGGAGTGGGAGGCCCTGCGCGACCGGCTGGAGGGCCTGCTGCCCGAGGCCTCGGTCGCGGTCCTCTCCGGCAGCCTGCCTCCCGGGCTTCCGCCGGACGCCTACGCGACCCTCGTCCGGCTGGCCACCAGGCACGGCGTGCCCGCCGTCCTCGACACGGGCGGGACGGCGCTCCGGCTGGCGCTCCCGGCGGGTCCCGAGATCGTGAAGCCGAACGCCGCCGAGCTGGCCGGCGCGTTGCCCGCCTCCGCCGCGGATTCCGCACCACCGTGGCCCGCGACAAGTCCCGCGACGGGTTCCGCGACAAGTCCCGCGACGGGGTCCGCGACAAGTCCCGCGACGGGTTCCGCGACAAGTCCCGCGACGGGTTCCGCGACGGGGCACGCCTCCACGGCACGGCGTCTCCCGGACGCCGGTCCCGGCGATCCCGCGGGCCCGTCCGACCTCGCCGGGGGAGCCGCCTGGATGCGCGGGCAGGGGGCCCGCGCGGTGGTGGTCTCCGACGGCCCGCGCGGGCTGTACGCCGACACTCCCGACGGGCGGTGGAGAGCCGTACCTCCCGAGGTGGTGGGAGGCAATCCCACCGGCGCCGGCGACGCGGTCGTGGCCGCGCTGGCACTCGGCCTGGTGAGCGGCTGGGACTGGCCGCGCGCCCTCGTCCAGGCCGGGCATGTCGGGGACGGCCGCGCCGCCCTCGAAGACGCTCGTGAAGAAAGCGAGGGCACATCGTGCCGCTGACCCCGACGGGAGAGATCGTCACCGAGGCCCGGAGATCCGGGCGCGGGACGGGCGCCTTCAACGTCATCCAGATCGAGCACGCCGAGGGCATAGTCTCCGGCGCCCAGGAGGCCGGGCTGCCGGTGATCCTCCAGCTCAGCGAGAACACCGTCGCCTACCACGGGGCGCTGGCCCCGATCGGCGCGGCCTGCCTGGCCATCGCGCGGGCCGCCACCGTGCCGGTCGCGGTCCACCTCGACCACGCCACCCGCCCCGGCCTCGTCGACGAGGCCGTCGAGCTGGGCTTCGGCTCGGTCATGTTCGACGCCTCGGCGCTCCCGTACGCCGCCAACGTGGCGGCCACCGCGGACGTGGTGCGGCGGGCGCGGCGACGCGGGGTCCTCGTCGAGGCGGAACTCGGGGAGATCGGCGGCAAGGACGGCGTGCACGCGCCGGGCGCCCGTACCGAGCCGGGCGAGGCGTCCGCCTACGTCGAGGCCACCGGAGTCGACGCGCTCGCGGTGGCCGTCGGCTCCTCGCACGCGATGCTCACCCGCGACGCCGTGCTCGACTTCGACCTCATCGCCAGGCTCCGTGACGCCGTCCCCGTCCCGCTCGTGCTGCACGGCTCGTCGGGAGTGCCCGACGACGGTCTCGCGCTGGCCGTACGGCACGGCATGACGAAGATCAACATCGCCACCCACCTCAACAAGGCGTTCACCGCCGCCGTCCAGGGCAGCCTGGCGGACCGGCCGGGGAAGGTCGACCCGCGCGGCTACCTCGGCGCGGGCCGTGACGCGGTCGCGGCCCAGGTCGCCCACCTGCTGCGCGTTCTGAATTCCGCACACCAAGGAGATGACACATGAGCGGCCGATACGTCCCGCACCCCGATCCCGAGGGGGTCCTGGCCGACTGCGAGCAGCGGGCCCTGGAGCGCGAGGGCATCCCGATGTTCCTCGCCCTGGAAGACCTGACCGGCCGGTTCCCCGGCGCGCGCGACCGCTCGGACGGCCCGGAGCTCGACCGGATCACCGGCCACTACGCCGAGCGGCTGCGCCCCGGCGCGGACGACGGCGATCTCGCGGCGCTCGCCTCGGTGCTCACCGTGGTGGCGCGTCTCCACTTCGACGAGGAGGGCCGGGCATGAGCGGCGGCTTCGCGGACTACGGCGCGGCGATGGGCGAGGGCCGATACCTGCGCGTCGTCAACTACCACAACACCCCGGAATCGACGGCCGACCGGCTCCGCGAGGAGCTCGCCGCCTACGCGGCCTCGTTCGCCTGCGTCACGCTGGAGGATCTCGACCGGTTCTACGCCACCGGAGAGTGGGGGCTCGACCGGCCGGGTTTCATCCCCATCTTCTACGAGGGATACCTCAACAACGCCACCGTCGCGGCGCCGATCTGCGACGAGCTGGGAATCGTCGCCTGGTTCCCGGTCATCACCCGCTTCATCGACTGCCCCGTCCCCGAGCAGCGCGCCTTCGCCGACGCGCACGACATCGACCTGGTGGAGGAGCGGGGCACCGAGCGGCTGGCCATGACCTGGGACCAGGTCGCCCAGATCGCGGAGCGGCACCTGGTGATCCCCCACACCGGCTCCCACGAGCAGATCTCCAAGGTCGTCACACCGGCCGACGTCGAACGGGAGATCCTCGAGCCGCGCCGGGCCGTCGAGAAGGTCACCGGCCGTGAGGCGCCGGGCTTCGTGTGGCTGTACGGTTCGCCGTTCGGCACCAGCCCCGAGCAGGATCGGGCGGTGCTCGACGCGGGGTACCGTTACCAGATCAGCAACACGATGATCCAGCGCATCGCCTGACAACCGTCTCCGATCCCTCGTCCCCGGGGCGCGGGGTCCTGCCGGCCGGGCCGCGGCCCTTCCACGGGCGGGATTCCGAAGATCTTCGAGTCCCGCCATGTGAGACCGGGGCCCGGGCATCCTGAGACGTCTGCTAACGTGCTAGGCATGCTGCGCGGCCTGCTTCTTAGCTGCCGCGACGAGGGCCTGTAGAGGCCGGCTCCCTCGTCGCGGAGCGAGCCATGCGCGTCGGCCACGATTGTTTTCCCAGTCGAGGAGCCTTGCATGTATCCGCAGCAGCAGCCCAGCCCCATGCCGTTCAAGCGCTATGAGTCCTTCGCGCCGATCCAGCTGACCGACCGCACCTGGCCCGGCAAGGTCATCGACCGGGCTCCCCGGTGGTGCGCCGTCGACCTGCGTGACGGCAACCAGGCGTTGATCGACCCCATGGACTCCCACCGCAAGCTCAAGATGTTCGAGCTGCTGGTGAAGATGGGCTACAAGGAGATCGAGGTGGGCTTTCCCGCCGCCTCCCAGACCGACTTCGACTTCGTGCGGCAGATCATCGAAGAGGATCTGATCCCCGACGACGTGGTCATCCAGGTCCTGACCCAGGCCAGGGCCGAGCTGATCGAGCGGACCTTCGAGTCGGTGCGCGGGGCCAAGCAGGCGATCATCCACCTGTACAACTCCACCTCCACCCTCCAGCGCAGGGTCGTCTTCGGCCAGGATCGCGAGGGCATCACCGCGATCGCGGTCGAGGGCGCCAAGCTCTGCAAGAAGCTGGCCGCCGAGATGGACGACACGGAGATCTACTTCCAGTACTCCCCGGAGTCCTTCACCGGCACCGAGCTGGAGTACGCGGTGGAGGTCTGCGACGCCGTCAACGACGTCTGGCAGCCCACCCCCGACCGCAAGGTCGTCGTGAACCTGCCCGCCACCGTCGAGATGGCGACGCCCAACGTCTACGCCGACCAGATCGAGTGGATGCACCGCAACCTGGCCTACCGCGACTCGATCGTGCTGTCCCTGCACCCCCACAACGACCGGGGCACCGCCGTCGCCGCCGCCGAGCTGGGCTACATGGCCGGGGCCGACCGGATCGAGGGCTGCCTGTTCGGCAACGGCGAGCGCACCGGCAACGTCTGCCTGGTCACGCTGGGCATGAACCTGTTCTCGCAGGGCGTCGACCCGGAGGTCGACATCTCCGACATCGACGAGATCCGCCGGGTCACCGAATACTGCACCCAGCTGCCCGTCCACCCGCGCCACCCGTGGGGCGGCGAGCTCGTCTACACCGCCTTCTCCGGCTCCCACCAGGACGCCATCAAGAAGGGCTTCGAGCACCTGGAGCGCGACGCGGCCGCCGCGGGCGTCCCGGTCGAGGAGTTCGCCTGGGCGGTCCCGTACCTGCCGATCGACCCCAAGGACATCGGCCGTACGTACGAGGCGGTCATCCGGGTCAACAGCCAGTCGGGCAAGGGCGGGGTCGCCTACATCATGAAGGCCGACCACCACCTGGACCTGCCGCGCCGCCTGCAGATCGAGTTCTCCCGCGCCGTCCAGGCCCACACCGACACCACCGGCGGCGAGGTGAACGCCGCGCGGATGTGGGAGGTCTTCACCGACGAATACCTGCCCAACCCGGCCAGCCCGTGGGGCCGCCTGGGCCTGCTGGCCCACCGCACCACCTCCAGGGGTGACGGAAAGGACGCCATCAGCGCCGATCTGCGCCTCGACGGCGAGATCCGCGAGGTCGAGGGGATCGGCAACGGTCCCATCTCCGCCTTCTGCGACGCCCTGGCCAAGGTCGGCGTCAAGGTACGCGTCCTCGACTACGCCGAGCACGCCATGAGCGCGGGAACCGACGCCAAGGCCGCCTCCTACATCGAGTGCGAGATCGCCGGCCAGACCCTGTGGGGTGTCGGCATCGACTCCAACACCACCACCGCCTCGCTCAAGGCCGTCATCTCCGCGGTCAACCGCGCCGGCCGCTAGCGGGGCGCACCGGGCGGTACGGCCCTCGTAAGCCGCGCCATCCGGGTAGGCCGCGTGGCCCCGCACCCGTACCACTCCGTCCCGCATCGACCCCACCTCGTACGGCACGATCTGCCGTACGAGGTTCGACAGCCGCTCACAAGGCACCGATGTCGCCCACTCGACCGCGCCCACCGCGAAATCCGTCCGGGCGCGGTCGAGTCGTCTCCGCTCACCTCGCGAGCCGTCTCCCGCGCACCCTCCCGTTCACGGATCTCTCGTCCGGCACCGGAGACGCCCCTCACCTTGAGGCGGACGCCGTGGACGTGAGAATCACCGCGAAACCCGCTTTTCCCGGCATGGGTCGACGCCATGGTCATGCTCATGGGCACCCTCTCGGGACGGGCCGCCCGGGGCTTTCTCGACTGGCGGGTTATGGCATTCCAAGGCGGGTCGCTGCGGGACATTCCAACGTTGTCGACATAGCCTCTTTGCAGCTCAGGGTGTAAATCGCTCCCCCCAAACCAACCGAAAGCGACATTTTCGGTTATTTACGAAATTCGTATTTATCGGGGGAATTTATGCGATATATTTTTGGCCTGGCCACCGCCGGGATCGTCATCCTCAGCGGCGCCGCCACCGCGGACGTGCAGCCACCGCGTGACACACCCGGCCCGTCCGTGGGCCAACCGATCGCCGATCCGCCCCCTACGCCCCCTACGCCCCGGCCGCTCCCGCCCCGTCCGCCGTGGGGCCAGCCGAATCTGTCCCCGCCCCCGCCCCCGCCCCCGCCCCCGCCTGGCCCGTGGCCGCCCCGCCCGCCGTGGGATCGGCCGACCCCGCCTGTCCCGGATTCGGGGCCGCCTATCCCGCTTCCGCCGTGGGTGCGGCCGACTCCGCCCAGGCCGCCGTGGGGGCAGCCCATCCCGCCGCCGCCGATCCCCCTGCCGCCACGCCCGCCCGTCGTGACCCCGCCCGTCGTGATCCCGCCGTGGGGGCCGACGATCGGCGGCCCGCGCGCCAAGCGCCTCACGCTGACCGTCTCGCGACCGGGCGGGATGCGGACCGTCCGGCTCGGATGCACGCCGGTCTACGGCACGCATCCCCGTGCGGTGGAGGCCTGCGCGCTGCTGAGCCGGGCGCGGGGCAACCCCGCCTCCGTGAGGCTGCCGTGGACGGGCTGCCTGCAGCAGTACGACCCCATCGCCGTGTCCGCGACCGGCGTCTGGAACGGCCGTCCCGTCCAGTACCAGCGGACCTTCAGCAACCCGTGCGAGCTGCGTGCCGCGACCGGGGTGATCTTCTCCTTCTAGGGCCCGTCCCGTGACATGCGTCTCTCCGGACCCGCTCGATGTCCGGGAGACGGGACCGGTCCGTCGATCGGTGCCGGAGAGGATCGAGCGGGCCCGCCGTCGAACGGCGGGCGGCCTGATCGCCGGTTCCCGTGACAGGGGTTCGTACGGCGGCGGGGCGTCCCCGCCGCCGTACGGGCCGTTTTGGACCCCGGGCGCGGGCCGCCCACCCTTGTGAGCCGTAAACTGAGGGGAAGTCCCAGGTCAGCGGCTTCGTGTCACAAGTCGGCGGTGCCCATGGCCAGGAGCGGATCCGCGGTAGGACGGGGTGAGGCGGCGATGGGCAAGGAATCTTCCGAAACCGTGCTGTCTTCTTCTCAGCGGGCGGCCATGCGGAATCTTCTGACCGCGGACCGTGAGAGGACGGTGGCCCAGATCACGGCGCTGACGCGCGACTGGGACGACCTCGTCGACTCGTCGGCGATGGTGGCCAACGACGACGAGCACGACCCGGAGGGGGCGACGATCGCCTTCGAACGATCCCATCTCCAGGCCCTGCTCGACCGGGCGCGAGATCACCTCGATGATCTCGACGAGATGGTCGAGCGACTCCATCAGGGCACCTACGGCGTGTGCGACGACTGCGGGCGGCCCATCGCCCTGGAGCGCCTGAAAGCGCGCCCGGTCGCCCGGACCTGCATCGAGTGCGCCGGACGCGGGCGGTGACGGCCCGCGGACGACGTACCGGAATTCCTGAACTACCCTGGGTGCGGCAATGCCCGCCGTCGCGCCCCGCATGATCACCGGCCATGGGCCGTGCCCCGCACGACCACGACCGCCCGGCCGCGACCCGTGCCCCGTACGGTCACCCGAGTGAGTTCGTGTCCCGCACGACCGCCCGGGTGTGGCGCGCATCCGCCGCGTACGGCCTGGCGTGAGGCGTAGAGAGGGCACATCGTGACCAGAGGGCTGCTGAACTGGGCGGGCAACATCACCTACGGCGCCGCGCGGATCCACCGCCCCGGCGGCGTCGAGGAGCTCCAGGAGCTGGTCGCTGGCAGCGGCGCCGTCCGGGCGCTCGGCACCCGCCACTCCTTCAACGAGATCGCCGACCGTCCCGGCGGTGATCTCGTCTCGCTGGAGGGCCTGCCCGCCGATCCCGAGCTCGACCAGGCGCGTGGCACGGTCACGATCGGTGGCGGGGTGCGCTACGGCGAGCTGAGCCGCTGGCTGCACGGCGAGGGCTACGCGCTGCCCAACCTCGGCTCCCTGCCGCACATCTCGGTCGCCGGTGCCTGCGCCACGGCCACGCACGGCTCCGGCGTCGCCAACGGCAACCTGGCCACCGCGGTCTCCGGCCTCGAACTGGTCACCGCGGACGGCGAGATCATCGTCCTCAGTCGCGAGAAGGACGGCGACCGCTTCGCCGGGGCGGTCGTCGCCCTCGGCGCGCTGGGCATCGTCACCAGGGTCGTCCTCGACGTCGTCCCGGCCTTCGAGGTGCGGCAGTACGTCTACGAGAACCTGCCGTGGGCGCGGATGGAGGAGCACTTCGAGGAGATCCTCTCGGCGGCGTACAGCGTGGGCCTGTTCACCGGCTGGAGCGGCTCCGGGATCGACCAGGTGTGGGTGAAGCGCCGCGAGGACGAGCCCGGCCCGTGGGAGCCGGCGTCGCGCTGGCTGGACGCCACGGTGGCCACGGCCGACCGGCACCCGCTGCCGGGGATGTCCGCCGTCAACTGCACCGCGCAGATGGGCGTGCCCGGCCCCTGGTACGACCGGCTGCCGCACTTCCGCCTGGACTTCACACCGAGCAGCGGGGAGGAGCTCCAGTCGGAGTATCTGCTGCCGCGCCGCCACGCCCTCGCCGCGCTCCGCGCGCTGGACGCGGTCAGGGACGTCGTCGCCCCCGTCCTGCAGATCTCGGAGATCCGTACCGTCGCGGCGGACGACCTGTGGCTGAGCCCCTCCTACCGCGAGGACGTCGTCGCCGTCCACTTCACCTGGAAGAAGGACTGGCCCGCGGTGAGCCGGGTGCTCGCCGTGGTCGAGGAGGCGCTGGAGCCCTTCGAGGCCCGCCCCCACTGGGGCAAGCTCTTCCTCATGGGCCCCGACCGCCTGAGCTCCCTGTACGACAGGCTTCCCGACTTCCGGCGCCTGGCCGCCGACCTGGATCCCGCGGGCAAGTTCCGCAATCCGTTCCTCGACGCCCGCGTCTTCGCCGGCGATTTCCCTTCCTGACCGTTCGCAGTCCCAACCTTGATCCGGACATCAGCTCATTAGCGGATCGTAGGATCGGATCAGGGTAGTCAACTCCCATCACAGTGGTAACGGTGCGATATCCACCGTAAGGGGCTGTTGATGAGGGGGAGAGCATGGAACGCAATACGGTCGTGCGCGCGATGCACGACGTCGGGCTGGCCGCCTGGTTCGGGGGTTCGTTGATGGGCGCGATCGGCCTCAACGGCGCCACCGCCGTGGTCAGTGACAGGAGTGAGCGCCTGCGGGTGGCGAACGCCGGATGGGGCCGATGGGCGCCGATCAGCGCCGCGAGCGTCGGCGCCTTTCTCATCGGCTCGGCCGGTCTGCTGGCGGCCAACAAGCGGCGGGTGGCGCACCAGCGGGGGGTGGGGGCGAGCACCGCGGCCAAGGCCGCGCTGACCGCCGCCGCGCTGGCCGCGACCGCCTACACCGGGGTGCTCGGGGCCAGGCTCGCGGACGCGGGCGACGTGCCCGTGGAAGGCGCGGTGAAGCCCGACAAGGAGACTCCGGAGGACGTCGCCAAGACGCAACAGCAGTTGCGCCTCATGCAGTGGGTCGTGCCCGCCGTCACCGGGGCGCTCGTCGTGCTGACCTCCCTGCACGGTGAGCAGCAGCGGCCACGCCAGGTCCTCCGGGGAGCCGCGCGCAAGAAGTTCTCCCGGTAGGGGGTTTCGGCCGGTCGTACGGTCTCGCGGAGCGCCGCCGGAGCCCCGGCTGTACGGGCTCGGGCGGCCTTCGGTCCCGTCGGCGACGACGCGGCACGTCCCTCTCACGTGAGAGGGACGTGCCGCGTCGTTCGTCGAGCTCGACGCCTGCCGGGCGGCGGCTCGGAGCGAGGAGAAGCCGGTGGGGCCAGGATCGAAAGGTCAGGATCTGGGCGTCAGGCCGCGGCTGATGGCCTCCTCGCGGAGGCGTTTCAGCGGCAGCGCGGCACCGTCGCGCTCGACGCGCCAGACGTCCCACCCGGCGCAGGCCTTGGTCCCGGCGACCGCGGCCCCGGCGGCCGACAGGGAGTGATACGGGCGGCCCGTCGCCTCCACCCTGATCGTCCCGTCCTGCTCGACCGTGGCGAAGTGGATCTCACCTCTGACCGTACGGAAGATCTTGGTGTTCGGTGCCATCAGGCCGTGCGTGATCAGGTCGACGACCTCGATGCCGTAGTGACGGCGGGACCCGGGCTGCTCGGGAAGGCGGGGCGGGAGGGTGATCACCGGCAGGCGGAAGCCGAGCCTGGCCGGGTTCCAGATCTCCTCGCAGAGGAGCCGGTAGAGGTGCTGCCGCCGCTCGATCTCCCGTACGCCGAACTCGGGGCAGGGCTGGAACGCCCTGTCGAGGCCCGAGTCCCTCAGGTAGTGGGTGAACGGGGTGTTGCGCAGGCGGCTCTTGGGATGCAGGGAGGCCGCGAGCCGGTTCTCGGCGTAGTAGTGCTCGATCTTCCGGTCGTAGGGGTCGTCGCGGAAGCTCGCGTTGACGGACTTGGGCAGCAGGAGCAGGGCGCCGAGGCGGTTGCGCCGGATGTAGAACTCCGCGGTGGTCTCGACCTCGGCACTGTGCCGCTCGAAGCGGTTGGCCCAGATGTGCTCGATCTCGTACTCGCGCCGCCCCCGCAGGAACGCGTACTCGTGCTCTCCCCCCTCGCACTCGCGCTGGACGTGGGCGGTCATCCGGGAGAGCAGGTAGCGGACCAGGCGGCGGTTGTTGGCCCGGAGCCCGAAGGAGGCCAGCTCGCGGAAGTCGTGTTCGATCAGGGAGGTCTCCCGGCCGAGGACCGTGGCGACGTCGTCGGTGGTCCGGCACATCCGCAGGACGGGGATCAGCCGGTGGACGACCTCGTCGAGGTCGCGGCGCTGCACGGGGAGGTTGTTGACGGACCTGCGCACGTAGACGAGGTCGAGGAACGACGCGACCATCGAGCACTTCCGGGCGAACACCTCGTCGGAGTCCTCGGGCGAGACGACGGAGAGCAGCAGCGTGAACTGGTCGTCGATGCCGTTGTGGCCGTTGAAGAAGACGCCGGCCAGGGCGGGGGTGAACTTCCGGCAGGCGCGGAGCAGCTCGCAGTAGCGTTTCGACACGTTCGTGAGCCTCTGCACGAACGCCTGCGCCTCGGCCGGGCGGCTGAGACCAAGCTGGACGTCGTTGCGCAGGATCCACTCGTGGACGGCCCGCCCGATCTCGGCGGCGTCCGTGGACCCCTCGCCGAGATCCGCGTACTGCGCGAGGAGGAACGCGCGGACGTACGCGCTGGGCGTGTTGGCCTCGGGGGAGTCGGTCTCGGCCGTGGTGAGGCGGGCCAGCATGTCGGCCCAGGCCCCGCCGAGATCCTCGCGCGTCTGCTCGCCGACCCGCCGGAAGAGGTGGCCCTTCAGCAGGTCCACGTGGCTCAGCCGGAGCCCCCGGTCGTTCATCGACACGAAGATCTCGCGGCCGTTCTCCTGGTCGAGGGCCCGGATGCCGACCAGGCAGACGCGGTCGAGCAGCCAGTGGACGAAGGGCTCCAGGGCCTCGCCGCGCAGCACCTCGGGGAACTCCCCGTCGATCTCCCTGCTCCGGTCGTGCAGGTTGCGTACCGAGACGTGGGCGTTGTCGGGCAGCGTGAACCCTTTGAGATCGTTCCAATCGGTGACCAGGGAGTTGAGCAGCCGCGCGCGGGACAGCTCCTCGGAGCTGCCGACCTTGAAGCTCCGCTTGCCGTGCCGCGCGGTGTAGGTGAGCCTCTCCAGCTCGTCGGCGTCGATCCACCTCTCCTGGTCGAGCAGCAGCTGCCGGAGATAGATCAGCACCAGGTGGAGCGTGGTGACGCGCTGCTGGCCGTCGACGAGGAAGGTGCGACCCTTGCTCTCGTGGTAGACGTAGGGGCCCAGGAAGTACGGGGCGTAGCGGCCGACCTCCTCGCGGTCGTGCAGGGGTTTCCACTGGCTGAGGAAGCGCTGGCCGAGGTCGTCGATCAGTGTGCCGACCTCGTGGCGGGTCCAGGTGTATTCCCGCTGGTAGTAGTCCAGCGCGAAGGAATTGCTCTCGAAGAGAGCGCGGACCGTCACGCCTTCGCCGTGAATGGGACTTTCCACCATGAAGTCGGGGGTGCCTTTCGCCGCTCAGAAGGCTCATTGGAGAGTCATTCACTCATTTATCACGCCAGCCATCCAGACGTTACTCATCGCAGCCAAGTCGTGACGTATCAGGCGGAAAGGCCAAGGGTGTGGGCGTGGCGGCGCATGGCGTGGTCGAAGGCCGACGCGAGGTCGATGATCACGTTGTCGAACTGGCCGAACAGCTCGAAGTTGACCCAGCCGAACAGGCCGGTCCAGGCGATCAGGCCGCGGATGATCACGTCGTCGGGGACGCCGGGCATCAGCTCGCGCACGCGCGCGGCGTCCTCGTGGAAGGACGGTGGGGCGGGCGGGTGGGGGCCGGGCGGGTTCAGCGCTCCGGCGCGATGGGCGTCGGAGACGATCCGGCCGTAGACGACGGTGTCGCGGAGCGCGGCGGGGACGGTGTCCTGCGGCGCCCGGTAGCCGGGGACGGGTGAGCCGTACAGCAGGGCGTACTCGTGCGGGTGGGCCAGCGCCCAGTCCCGTACGGCGTGGCAGACCGCCATCCACCTGCCCTCGTGGTCCTCGCGCGAGACGGCCGCGTCGGCGTTCTCCACGGCCTCGCCGACGGCGTTGTAGCCGTCGATGATCAGGGCCGTGAGCAGGTCGTCCCTGGACGGGAAGTAGCGGTAGATGGCCGAGGAGGCCATGCCCATCTCGCGGGCGACCGCGCGCAGGGACAGGCCGCTCGCGCCGTCGACGGCCAGCTGCCGCCGGGCGACGTCGGTGATCTCGCGGGTCAGCTCGGCTCTGACCCTCTCGCGTGCGGTGAGGCTCGAACTCATGTGCCGACCATATCAGAGCACTGGCAAGAAACGAGAGCACTGCTCTTGACGAGCGGTGCTCTTTAGAGAGAGCATTGCTCTCAGAACGGAACGGGCAAACCAAACACATCGGTGAAGGAAGAGGAACCATGGCCAAGCACGTCATCGCGGGAGCCGGTCAGGTCGGCTCCGAGGTCGCCCGGCTGCTGGCCGGACAGGGACACGAGGTCGTCCTCATCAGCCGCTCGGGCTCGGGCCCCGACCTGCCGGGCATCCGCAAGGTCGCCGCCGACGTGAGCGACCGCGAGAAACTGACCGCCCTGACCGGGGGTGCCGCCGTCCTCTACAACTGCGTCAACCCGCGCTACCACGAGTGGGCACGCGACTGGCCGCCGCTCGCCGCGTCACTGCTGGGAACCGCCGAGACCACCGGCGCGGGGTACGTCATCCTCGGCAACCTCTACGTCTACGCGGCGCCCGACCGGCCGATGATGGAGAGCGACCCGCTGGACCCGCCCAGTGTCAAGGGCGCGATCCGGGTCAAGGTGTGGCAGGAGGCCCTGGCCGCGCACGAGGCGGGCCGGGTCAGGGTGACCGAGGTGCGCGGATCCGACTACTTCGGTCCCGGCTGCCTCGACCAGTCACACCTCGGGGAGAGGTTCGTCCCCGCGCTCCTGGCCGGCAAGACCGTCCGCTTCGCCGGCGACCCCTCCCAGCCGCACAGCTGGACCTACGTGCCCGACGTCGCACGGACCCTGGTCGCGGCGGGCGAGGGCGACCGCGCCTGGGGCCGCGCGTGGCACGTCCCGACGAACGAGCCGATGTCGGTGCGCGAGATCGCCGAGCGCCTGAGTGCGCTCGCCGGAGTTCCCGACCCGGGGGTCAAGGCTCTGCCCCACTGGATGCTGCGCGCCGCCGCTCTCTTCTCGCCGATGCTCGGGGAACTGGAGGAGCTGCGCTACCAGTTCGTCCGCCCCTTCGTCCTCGACTCCGGCGCCTCCCAGGCCGCCCTCGGCGTCGCGCCGACCCCGATGGACGAGGCGCTGGCCGCGACGCTCGCGTGGTGGCGCGACCGCCTGGCCGCAGCGGCGTAGGGGACACGCTCCACGCCGTACGCGCGGGGGCGGCGGGGGCGGCGGGAGCTGGGAGGACGTGCCGGCACGGGGCGGGGGAGCACGCCGTACGCTCTGAGCATGAAGATCGCTGTCATCGGCCTCGGGGACATCGCGGAGAAGGCGTACCTGCCGGTCCTCGGCGCCACCCCCGGCCTCGACCTCCACCTGTGCACCCGCGACCGCGCCACACTCGACCGCCTCGGTGACGCCTACCGGGTCGAGCGCCGGTTCTCCTCGGTGGAGGAGGTGCTCGGAGCGGGGGTCGAGGCGGCCTTCGTGCACGTCGCGACGGGCGCGCACGCGGAGGTCGTCGAGCCGCTGCTGCGGGCGGGCGTCCACGTCTATCTGGACAAGCCGATCGCCTACACCCTCGCCGAGTCCGAGCGCCTGGTGCGGCTGGCGCGCGAGAGCGAGCGGTCGCTGCTCGTCGGCTTCAACCGCCGCAGGGCGCCGTCCTACGCGGCCCTGCGCGACCTCCCCCGCGACCTGGTGGTGATGCAGAAGCATCGAACGCGCCACCCGGCCGACCCGCGGACCGTCGTCTACGACGACTTCGTCCACGTCGTGGACACCCTCAGGTTCCTGGTACCGGGCGAGGTCGAGCACACCGGCATCCGGACCCGGGTCAGGGGCGGGCTGCTGGAGCACGTGACGCTGGAGCTGTCCGGGGACGGCTTCACCGCCTTCGGGATCATGAACAGGATGAGCGGTTCGGCCGAGGAGACCGTGGAGGTCACGGGGGGCAACTCCAAGCGCCGCGTGGTCAACATGGCCGACGTGATCGACTACGCCGGCGCCGAGACCCTCACCCGGCGGGGCGACTGGACCCCCGTCTCCCGGCAGCGGGGCATCGAACAGGTCTGCCTGGAGTTTCTCGACGCGGTCCGCTCCGGCACCGTCCTCGACGCCGACGACGCCCTGGCCACCCACGCGATCTGCGAGAACATCGTCGCCGCGAGCTGACCCTCCACGTCGCGCGCCCCTGATGGCGCGACGGGGAGGGCACCGAAGCCCTGCCGAAGCCCTCGCCGGTTCCCCGCCAGAGCCTCGCCGGTTCCCCGCCGGAGGTCCGGCGGGGACGGCCTCGGTCAGCGTTCGGCCAGATACCGCCGGCCGAGGGCGCGCAGGCGATCGTGGGCCGACTCGTAGACGACCGGACGGCCGAGGGTGGATTTGGGGAGCTTGGCGACCATCGTGTAGTTGGTGTCGCAGACGTTGCCGACCGGTGCCTCGCCGATCTGGCTGACCAGCTGGTAGGCGTCCAGAGGGTCCAGGCCGGTGAGCTCGGAGGTCCAGGTGACGAGATCGTGCTGGCTGATCCGGTAGGCGTCCTCCAGCGGGCGGGCCGAGCCGGTGGACATCAGGTGGCCGTCGTCCTCCAGGCGGGGCCACGGGGTGCTCACCCCCTTGATCAGCTCCACGGCGACGACGGTGTTCATCGCCGCCTCGACGGCGGTGCCGCACACCTCGCCGTGTCCCTGCCTGGCGTGCCCGTCGCCGATCGCGAAGAGCCCGCCCTCGACGTTGACGCCGAGGTAGACGGTCACCCCCGCGCGCAGCTCGGGAGTGTCCATGTTGCCGCCGTGGGCGTCCGGGGTGATCGTCATGCGGGCCTCGGACGCGGCGGGCGCGACGCCGACCGTGCCGTGCATCGGGTCGAGCGGCAACTCGACCGTGAAGTCGCTTCTGCGGGCGTGGTAGCGGACCACGCCCGCCGCCGTGTCGATGTCGTAGCGCCACACCAGCTCCTCCAGGGGAGGGGTGAGCATGGCGGTGGTGTGGGTGCCCGTCAACGCGCCGAAGTGCGGGAACGTGGCCGACACGGCCCAGTCCCTGGCGGGTTCGATGGAGACGAAGTGCAGCGCGAGCGTGTCACCCGGTTCGGCCCCCTCCACGTGGAAGGGGCCGGTGACCGGGTTGAGGTAGGGGAACTCGCAGACGCGCGAGGGCAGGTCGTCGACCGAGGTCACCAGGCCGCCGAAGCAGTCCTCGGTGTACGTCTCGACGATCGAGCCGGGGGCGATCCTGGCCACCGCGGGCCGCCCGCCGAAGGTGTAGCTGAGGTCCTCGGGCGCGGGCCGGTAGGAGAAGACGTTCACCGCGCGCCCCCTGCGGGGAGCGAGCCGCGCCCGGCGATGGGGAAGGCGGGGGGGACGCGGAGAGGGCTGAGCCCCTCCTCGACCTCCAGGAAGATGTCGAACACGGTTCTGCCCTCGCATGCTGTCGGGTCGGTGGGACGGGGGTCGTGCGCCCTCAGGGCCTGCCGGCGGTGTCGGGCGCGTCCGGGGTGTCGACGAGCCCGGCCAGGGTGGGGCGGCGGCCCGTGGCGTAGGAGACGCCGAGCACCACCAGGCCGATGACGAACCAGACGACGCCGAGCGTCTGGGCCGCGATGCTGGCGTTGATCACGACATAGAGCAGGATCGCGAAGCCGAGCACCGGCGCGACGAGGTGCCGCCACAGGTCGCGGCTGCCCCGGCGCACGACGTAGTGGACGACCACCGACACGTGCAGCGCGAGGAAGGCGGTCATCGCGCCGAAGTTGACCAGGCCGCTGATCAGCGTGATGCCGTCGTCGCGGGTGGTCAGGTAGAGCCCGACGACCAGGGAGATCGCGGCCACCACGAGGGTGGCGTTGACGGGCACCCGGTGCTTGGGGTCGATCTTGGCGAGGAAGGAGGGGAGCTGGCGGTCGCGGGCCATCGCGAACAGCAGGCGGGAGGTGGCGGCCTGGGCGACCAGGGAGTTGGCGAAGCCCCAGGCGATGGCGGTGGCGACCGCGGTCAGCACGCTGAGCCAGTGGCCCCCGGCGAACTCGGCCATGTCGTAGAAGGCGGTGCCCCCGGGGTCGCCCTTGGTCAGCAGGTCGGCCCGGTTGGGAGTGAGCAGCGCGGCCACCCAGGTCTGCGCGATGAACAGCACCCCGGCCAGGCCCAGGGCCGCGACCATGGACTTGCCGAGCCTTCGCGAGTCCTCGCGGCTCTCCTCGGCCATCATCGAGATGCCGTCGAAGCCGAGGAAGGACAGGACCGCGATCGAGACCGCGCCGAAGACGAGGGACCAGGAGAAGGTCGAGGAGTCGAACAGCGGGCTGAGCGCGCCCGCCTGGGCCTTGCCCTGGGCCAGCGCGACCACGCCGACGACCATGAAGATCGCCAGCACGATGAGCTCGCCGATCAGCATGATCTTCGTGATGCGCGCGGTCATCTGGATGCCCGTGTAGTTCACGACCGTGTTGAGCACCACGAACACGATCAGCCAGCCCCACACGGGGATGGCGGGCACGAAGGAGGCCATCGCCGCGCTCGCGATGAGATAGAGCAGGGCGGGCACCAGCACGTAGTCGAGCAGGATCACCCACCCGGCAAGGAAGCCGACGGGCGCGGCGATGCCGCGGCCCGCGTAGGTGTAGACCGATCCCGCCATCGGGAACGCGCGGGCCATCTGCGCGTACGAGAGCGCGGTGAAGGCCATCGCGACCATGCCGATGGCGTACGCGAGGGCGACCATGCCACCCGAGGCCTGGAAGACGCCGCCGAAGATGCCGAACGGCGCGATCGGGACCATGAAGATCAGGCCGTAGACGAGCAGGTCGGTGAAGCTCAGTGACCTGCGGAGTTCCTGGCGGTAGCCGAATTGCTCCAGTGAGGGCTCGGTTGTCATGTACGGCTCCTTGAAGTGGGTGCAGCCGTACCTTAGAACCTTTCTTTGCAAAGGAAAAGTTTTCAGTCGGAAGTTTTTGTCCGACTTTGACCTGCGGCGCCCCAGGCGCCCCTAGCGGACGATGTCGAAGTCCAGCCCGTCGGCCCGGCCGATGTGCGCCTGCCGCCGCACCCCGTGCCCGCGCAGGGTGAGCCGTCCCCGCGCGGTGACGATGGAGGTGCCGTCGGCGATCGCGTCCACCTCGGGCACGGCGAGCGTCCCGGCGCGCGAGCCGAGCGCGGCGAGCATCAGCACCGCCTCGTAGCATCCCTGCCCGTGCCCGTTGAGCAGCGGCGCGGTCGAGCCGAACCGGCGGGCGTAGCGCTCGCCGAGGCTCAGGCTGTCGTCGGTGACCAGGCTCGCGAAGTAACCCATCGCCCCGTACAGCTCGCCGGTGGCGTCACCGCCGATGCCGAGCAGGCCGTGCTCCTCCAGCGCGCCGCAGAGCCGTGGCCAGGACAGCCCGGCCGCGGCGAAGGCCCGGTTGAAGGCGACCAGGTCGCTGCCTATCAGGCTGAGCAGCACCGCGTCGGGCCTGCCGGCCACCAGCCTCTCCAGGATCGAGGAGACGTCGCGCATGCCGTACGGCACCAGGAGCTCGCCGACGACCCTGACGTCCCGCGCGGCGAGGTGGCGTCTGGCCGCCCCGTGGACCAGGCGCGGCCACACGTAGTCGTTGCCGAGCAGGAACCACCTGCGCGCCCGGCGCCGGTCGATCAGCCAGTCGAGGCCGGGCCGCAGCTGGCGGGCCGGGGTCTCGCCCAGGAAGTAAACCCCCGGCGCGTGGCCGCCCCCCTCGTACGGCGGCGCGTAGACGAAGGGCACCCTCCCGGCCAGCGCCCGCACCACCTCGATCCTGACGTCGCTGCCGTGGGTGCCGACCACGGCGTCGATCGCGCCCCAGCGGGCGAGCCCCGCCACCTCGGTGGCCACCTGCGCCGCCGGACGGCCACCGTCGACCAGGACCAGCTCCACCGGCCTGCCGAGCATCCCGCCCGCCAGGTTCACCTCGTCGGCGGCGAGGATCGCGCAGTTGATCGCGCACGGCCCCACCAGGCCGAGCACGCCGGAGATCGGCACGACCAGCCCGACGCGCAGCGCGTCACCCGGGAGCAACTGGGCTTCCAGGGGTTCTATGACGGGTGTGATGGCTTCTGCCACAGGGACGAGTATCCTCCGGAATGGATGGGTACGGCAGTCCCGTTACCTGGACGGAACACGGATCGTGACGCAGACGGGAGCTCCATGTGGTGACGACCGGGCTGGGATCCTCGCTCGCCTACCTCCTCAGCAGGGCCGAGCGCAGTGTCAACCGGGCACTCGCCGCCGCGGTGACAGCCGAGGACGTCTCCGTCGAGCAGTGGCGCATCCTGCGCGCCCTCGCCGACGGCCGGGGGCACTCGATGGGCGATCTGGCCGAGGCCGTGCTGATGCCGCACCCGACGCTGACCAAGGCCATCGACCGGCTCATCGACCGCTCCCTCGTCTATCGGGGCCACGATCCCGCCGACCGCCGCAAGGTCGCCGTCTTCCTCGCCGACCGCGGGTCCGAGCTGCTGGACCGGGTCGAGGGCGGGGTGGCCGAGCACCACCGGCTGATCGAGGCGGTCTACGGCACCGAGCGCACCGAGCGGCTCATGCGGGACCTGGAGGGGCTGGTCACCGCCCTGGACGAGTCCGCCGCGACCCCGGAGCGCGCCCCGGGCGGCCTGGGCCGCTCGTGACACGCCCCGGCCGGCGGCTTCGGAGCCCATGCCCGCTCTGATCTCCGGGAGCCGGCCCGCGGCCCCAGGACCCATGACACGTCCCCTCGCGGCCTTCAGGAGTGCAGCCCGCGCGCCCGGTGAGCCTCGGCGACCCGGCCCACGCCGATCACATGGGCGGCCTGGCGCAGGGTGATCCCGCACTCGGCGGAGACCTTCGCGGTCGTGTCGAACGCGTCCTCCATGACGCCGCGGAGCCTCGCGTCGACCTCGCGCGCGCTCCAGGAGCGCGCCTGCATGTCCTGCAGCCACTCCAGGTAGGAGACGATCACGCCGCCCGCGTTGGCCAGGATGTCGGGGACCACGGTGACGCCCGCGTCGGCGAGGACGCGGTCGGCCCCGGGCGTGGTGGGGGAGCTGGCGCCCTCCACGATCAGGCCGGCCCTGATCCGGGTGGCGTTCTCCTCGGTGATCGCCCCTTCCATGGCGGCGGGGACGAGCACGTCCACGTCGAGCTCGAGCAACTCCTCCCGCGACAGCGCGTCCGCCCGGCGGTAGCCGCGTACGCCGCCGGTCTCCTCCGACCACGCCCGCAGGTCGTCGGCGTCCAGGCCGGAACGGTTGATCACGGCCCCGGTGCGGTCGGAGACCGCGACCACGAGGCAGCCCGCGTCGGCGAGGTAGCGCGCGGCGGGGGCACCGACCTTGCCGAAGCCCTGGATCGCGACGGTGCGGCCCTCGGGGGAGCCGCCCAGGGCCCTGAGCGCGGCGATCCGCACGCCGCGAGAGGTGGCCCCGGCCCGGTCGGGCGCGCCGCCGGGGGTCACGGGGCCGCCGATCGTCACGCCGGGCAGCGGGTAGCCCGCGTTCACCGAGTAGGTGTCCATGATCCAGGACATGGTCCGCTCGTCGGTGCCGACGTCGGGGGCCGGGATGTCCCTCTCGGGGCCGATGATCGGCAGGACCTCGTTGACGTAGCGCCGGGTGACCCGTTCCAGCTCGCGGGCGCTCAGCGAGGCGGGGTCCACGGAGACGCCGCCCTTGGCGCCCCCGTACGGGATGCCGGCCAGCGCGCACTTCCACGTCATGCTCATGGCCAGGGCGGTGACCTCGTGGACGTCGGTGCGCGGGTGGAAACGGATGCCACCCTTCGCCGGGCCGCGGGTAGTGTTGTGCTGAACCCGGAAGCCCTGCACGACGTCCATCCGGCCGTCCTCGCGGCGGACCGGGACCGAGACGGTGAGTGAGCGGCGGGGAGTGGCGAGCATGGCGCGCAGGCTGTCGTCCAGGTCCAGCCGGTCGGCCGCCCGGTCAAGCTGGAACAGCGCGGAGTCGAGGGCCTGCCGGCCCGGACTGACGGAAGCGGTGGCGGCCGGCGTCGTCGACGGCACCGTGAGCGTTCTCAAGGGAAACCTCCGTACGGTGAGTGGAGCGCCTTTGCTCCGCTCGGGGCACATGGTCACGATCAGACTAGGTGTGGTTTTTTTCCCGTGGGGACGGACCGTGTTTCGTTCTCATGACTGATCCCCGAACCTGGTCGCGAGCCCGTGGCCAGGAGGTGCGTTGTTATCTACCAGCCCTCCTGGGCAATCTGGGAGTAACACGCAGATTTGGCAGGCTCCGGTCAAGGATCCTTGCTGTTGTGCAGTGGCTGAGGGGATGAAAGTGCCGGAACTTGTGGTCGGACCGATGCTGCGTTACGTCGACGAGACGAGCGCGTCGGTATGGGTGGAGACGAGCGAGCCGTGCGAGGTGACGGTCGAGGTCGGCGGCGTGAGCTCGGAGGCCAGGACGTTCACCGTCCACGGCCACCACTACGCGCTTGTGGACGTGGAGGGCGGCGGGACCTACGAGGTGCGCCTGGGCGGGGAGACCGTGTGGCCCCTGCCCGACCATCCGCCGAGCCGCATCCGCCTGCTCGGCCCGGACGGCCCGAACAGGGTGATGTTCGGCTCCTGCCGGACCAGCGTGCCGCACGACCTCGTGTACACGATCTCCCACGGGGTGGACGTGCTGCGCGCCTACGGCGGCACCCTGCCGGACGCGCCCGAGGAGCGCTGGCCCGACCTGCTGCTGCTTCTCGGCGACCAGGTCTACGCCGACGAGCCGTCCGCCGAGATGCTGGCGTTCATCGCGGGCCGCAGGGAGACCGAGCCGAAGAAGGAGATCGCCGACTTCGAGGAGTACGCCGAGCTGTACCGCCTGGCGTGGACCGACCCGGAGATCCGCTGGCTCCTGTCCACCGTGCCCACCGCGATGATCTTCGATGACCACGACCTGCGCGACGACTTCAACACCTCCATCTCCTGGCGCAAGCGGATGGAGGAGGTCCCGTGGTGGCGGCACCGGGTGGTCTCCGGGCTCGGCGCCTACTGGGTCTACCAGCACCTGGGCAACATGTCACCGGCGGAGCGCGCCGCCGACGAGGTGCTCAGCAAGGTGTGCGCAGCCGAGGGGGACGGCGCCGAGGTCCTCGACGTCTTCGCCGAGCACGCCTACGACGTTCCCGCCGACAGCCGGTGGAGTTACGCCCGCGACCTCGGTGACACCCGCCTGATCATGCTCGACTCCCGCTGCTCCCGCCAGCTCGATCCCGGAGACCGGCGCATGATCGACCTGGTGGAGTGGGAGTGGCTCACCGAGCAGCTCCACAAGGGCGGCGCGAAGCGCTTCGTGATCGGCTCCTCGGTGCCGTTCCTGCTCCCCGCGGGCATCCACCACATCCAGAACTGGAACGAGGCCCTGGCCCAGGGCGCCTGGGGCAAGACCGTGGCCCGCTGGTCGGAGGCCCTGCGCCAGGCCGTCGACCTGGAGCACTGGGCGGCCTTCCGCCGCTCGTTCGAGGACCTGTCCAAGCTGCTGGCGGGGCTGGGGAAGCCGGTGATGATGCTCTCCGGCGACGTCCACTACTCCTACGTGGCCAAGGCGGACGGGCTGCCCATTTACCAGCTGGTCTGCTCCCCGATCCGCAACCCGCTGAGCCGCACTCTGCGCCTGGCCAACATCGTCGCCCAGTTCGGCATCGCCAGCCTGATCGGCCGCTCGCTGTCCCGCACGGCGAGGATTCCCAAGCCGCCCTTCAAGTGGCGGATCACCAACGGCCCGTGGTTCTCCAACGCGGTGGCGATCCTCTCCCTGGACACCGCCCCCACGTCGGTCCGCTGGGACACCGCCACGGGCACCGAGGTCTCGGAGATCACCGTCGTGGAGCTGGGCCCGGACTCCGCCGTCCGCTGAGGGGCGGGGTTCCGGTGCGGCGCGCTCCCACCCGGGCGCGGGCCGCACCGGAGAGGTCACCTCGCGAGTTCCTCCAGGACCGCGCCGAGCTGGTCGACCGCCCACAGGAGGTCCTCCTCGGAGACGACGATCGGCGGGGCGAGGCGGATGGTCGAGCCGTGGGTGTCCTTGGCCAGGACGCCGTGGGCCATGAGCGCCTTGGAGACCTCCCGCCCGCTCGCCAGCGACGGGTCGATGTCGATCCCCGCCCACAGGCCGCGCCCGCGCACGGCGATCACGCCGTGGCCGAGCAGCCCGCGCAGCCTCTCGTGCATGACCTCGCCGAGCTCCCTGGCCCGCGTCTGGTACTCGCCGGTGCCGAGCAGCTCGATGACTGCTCCTGCGACCGCGCAGGCGAGAGGGTTGCCGCCGAAGGTGGAGCCGTGCTGCCCCGGCCTGATCACGCCGAGCACGTCCTCGTTCGCGGTGATCGCCGAGACCGGGACGACACCGCCGCCCAGGGCCTTGCCCAGCACGTAGATGTCGGGAACGACACCCTCGTGGTCGCAGGCGAACGTCTCGCCGGTGCGGCCGAGACCCGACTGGATCTCGTCGGCGATCATCAGGATGTTCTCCGCGGTGCACAGCTCGCGGACCTGGGTGAGGTAGCCGTCCGGCGGCACCAGCACCCCGGCCTCGCCCTGGATGGGCTCCAGCAGCACCGCGACCGTGTTGGCGTCGACGGCCTCGCGGATCGCCTCGACGGAGCCGTACTTCACGATCCTGAAACCGGGGGTGTACGGGCCGAAGCCGCCGCGGGCGTCGGGATCGGTGGAGAAGCCGACGATCGTGGTGGTCCGGCCGTGGAAGTTGTCCTCCATCACGACGATGTTGGCCTGCTCGGCGGCCACGCCCTTGACCTCGTAGCCCCACTTGCGGGCCACCTTGATCGCGGTCTCCACGGCCTCGGCGCCGGTGTTCATCGGCAGGACCATGTCCTTGCCGGTGAGGTCGCCCAGCCCGGCGGCGAAGGTGGCGAACTGGTCGTGGAAGAAGGCGCGGCTGGTCAGGGTGAGCCGCGACAGCTGCTCCTGCGCCGCCGCGATGATCTTCGGGTTGCCGTGCCCGAAGTTCAGGGAGGAGTAACCGGCCAGGCAGTCGAGGAAACGCCTGCCCTCCACGTCGACGACCCAGGCGCCCCGCGCCTCGTGGATCACGACGGGCAGGGGGTGGTAGTTGTGCGCGCTGCGGCGCTCGCTCAGTTCGATGAATTCGTCGGTGCCGGTCATCCGATATCCGCCCCTCCCTGGTTTGTCTGGTCCGTGGCCGTCATGCCGGGCACTATGCCCGGATCTCCAGCGTGCAGCACTTGGGACCGCCGCCCGCCTTGCGAAGCTCCGACAGGTCCACCGCGATGACCTCGAAGCCCTGGCGCTTGAGTTCGAGCTGAAGGTCGGCGGCCTCGGCGTTGATCACCACGTTGACGCCGTCGCTGACGGCGTTGAGGCCCAGTACGGCCGCGTCGTCCTCACTCGCGATGACGGCGTCGGGGAAGAGGTTGCGGAGCACCTCCTGGCTTCCGGGAGAGAAGGCCCCTGGGAAGTATGCCACGTTGTGTCCGTTTAGCGGGAAGAGAGCGGTGTCCAGGTGGTAGAAGCGGGGGTCCACCAGCTGCAGCGTCACCACCGGGCGGCCGAGGAACTCCTGGGCCTCCTTGTGCGCGGTGATGTCGGTGCGGAACCCGGTCCCGGCCAGCACCAGGTGGTCGAGCGTGAGGAAGTCACCCTCGCCCTCGTTGGTGAAGGCCGCCTCGCGGACCCGCTCGTAGCCGTTGTCGACGAACCATCGCAGGTACGCGGGCCCCTCGGCCGCGCGCTGCGGATGGGTGAACCGCGCGCCGTACACGCGGCCGTCCACGACCAGCGCGCCGTTGGCGGCGAAGACCATGTCCGGCAGGCCCTCCACCGGGTCGATGAGGCTGACACGGTGTCCGAGCTCCTCGTAGGCGCTCTTGAGGGCCTCCCACTGCCTGATCGCCACCTCGCGGTCGGCTCCGGCCTCGGGATGCATCCACGGGTTGATCGCGTACTCGACCGCGAAGTGGTCGGGCCGACACATGAGGTAGTGCCTCGTCATGGATAACCCCGCAGGTAAAGGTGTTGGTGACAGCGGCCATCAAGGTCTCGATGGCGGCGTCATCAGCCTAGGAACGGCGTTCTCGCAGGCCAAGAGCCTGACCTTGCGCGCTGGCGCGGGTTTCTTGCGTGGTTCAGGCCAGAAACGATGATTCGTTGTGCGGGGCCATGAACGGCTCGCTGCGCGAGGTCACCAGGGGTGCCTCGATCAGGCGGGAGAGCACGATGGAGCTCTTGGTCCGCACCACGAACGGCTCCGCGGCGATGCGCTCGATCACCCTCTCCACGTGCCGCACGTCGGTGGCCCTGATGTGCAGCAGCGCGTCGGCCTCGCCGGTGATGGTGCAGGCCGAGACCACCTCGGGATGGCGGCCGATGGCCACCCCGATCTCCGACGGCGAGGTCTTGCCCGCGCAGAACAGCTCCACGTAGGCCTCGGTGGTCCAGCCGAGCGCCGCGGGCTCCACCCGGGCGGTGAACCCGGTGATGGCGCCGGTCTCGCGCAGCCGGTCCACCCGGCGTTTCACCGCCGACGCCGACAGGCCCACCCGCTGCCCGATCTCGGCGTACGTGGCGCGGGCGTCCTCGACGAGCGCCCCGATGATGTCGCGATCCAGCCTGTCCAGTTCCACGCTGCTTTGTAACACAGGCGAGGCGGCAACCAGGGCTCCGGCCCGTTTGTTCCATGTGTCGAGCACCTCGCGCCGGTCGCCGGTTCGGTATCCCCGTAAGCCCGGAACGCGCGAATGCCGCCGAACAGGTGATCTGTTCGGCGGCATTCGCTATTTGTGAGGTTTCCCGGTCAGGTCTGGTCGGCCTCGCCGGTGGCCTGCTCCTGGGCCTCCTCGGGGGAGGTCTCCAGGTCGTCGCTCGCCTGGGCGGCGTTCGCCGTCTGCTTGTCCAGGCCGACCCAGCTCGTCACGCTCTCGACCGCGAACAGCACGCCGAGGTAGAGCGTGAGCGCGGCCAGCACCCACGTCAGCACGCCCAGCGCGGCGCCGGCGCCGATCAGCAGCAGTCGCAGCTCCCAGCCCAGCCCGGCCCGGAACACCCAGGGGGCCGGCCAGATGCTCTGCCGCGTCCGGTACACCGTGTCGTAGGTGTGGTAGCCGATCACGTAGATCAGCACGTACAGCAGCCACTTGGGCGCGTCGGCGGCCAGGCCGATGAGGATGATCGCGAGGAACTCGGTCGCCCGGATCAGCGGCGGCGTCAGCCAGTCGAGCTTGCCGAGGTGGTCGCGGGCCGCGGTGGGCAGCACCAGGACGATCATGATCAGTACCGGGACGAGCAGGATCGGCCCGTCCACCAGCATCCCGGTCACGGACATCGCGATGATCGCCAGCAGCGCGGCGAGCGAGGCGGGCACCGGGGGCAGCCCCGGTCCCACCTTGTCGCGCAGCAGCGTCACCAGCGGGCCGTCGTCGCGGTAGGCGAGCAGCCGCGCGGTCTGCACGCGCAGCCGCTCCTCGTACGGATCCGGAGCGGGGATGGTCTGCGGCTGGGTGATCATGCGAGAGACCTCATCAGGCGTCCGGTGAGCGAGTAGGCGGCACCGATGCCGCCCCAGATGATCAGGGTCAGGAAGGTGATCCTGGCGTCGAACAGGGCGCTGACGATCGCGATGGCGGCGAAGCGCTCGCCGATGGGGAACACGATCATCTTGCGGGCCCAGTGTACGGCGCGGTATCTGCCGGCCCTGCCCCACATCTTCAGCAGGTTGCGGATCCCGCTGGTCCTGGCGTTCTTGCGCTCCTCCAGCGCCTGGCGCAGGCCGGTGTCGGCGCTGACCGACAGCGCCACCGAGGGCAGCGGCGACGGGGGCTTGCGCCGGTTGGCCGCGCCGTAGGAGAAGTCGAGGAGGTGCTTGATGGACTGCACGCCGAGCGCGATCAGCGCCAGCGTCCAGACGTCGCCCACGCCGGAGACCGCCGCGCCGACCGCCAGGCCCGCGAAGACCACGTACTCCTTGAACCGGTCGAACGTGGCGTCCAGCCACGCCCCGAGCACGCCGAACTTGCGGGCGTATCGCGCGACCTGGCCGTCCACGCAGTCGAACACGAACGCAAAGTAGATCAGCACGCCACCCGCGACCATCCCGGCACGCTCGCCGGTGGCGAAGCACAGCGCCGCCGCCACGCCCAGCGCGATCGAGATCAGGGTGACCTGGTTGGGGGTCAGCCCCCGCCTGGCCGCCCAGCGGGCGATGAACCGGGAGTAGGTGCTGACGAAGTACGTGGTGAAGAAGCCGTCGGCGCCCTTCACCGCGTTGTTCAGCCGCGCCTTGTCCTCGTTGAACGTGGACATCTCGGCCAGCGCCTCGGCGGCCTGCTCGGGACCGGACACCCGGCGGAAGAACAGGTCGCGGCGGCCGCGGATGCCGACGGAGACGCCCTTGCGCACCAGGCCCAGGACCAGCAGCTGGACCAGGTCGTCGTCGGGACCCAGCAGGTGGGCCATGTCGGCCAGCTCGCGGGCGGCCTCGGCCAGGACGGGCGCGTGCTTGTGGTGCAGGTGCAGCGGGCCGAGCAGGACCGAGTTGGGCCTGGTCACCGCGTGGAAGGCCGAGCCGACCGAGATGACCCGGGACTTGCGGGCGCGGACCCGGACGGGCAGGCCCTCCAGCGTCCGGTCGCCGATCTCCGGCAGCGCCTCGTCGATCGGGACGTCGGGGACGATGACGTCGCCGTTCTCGTCCTCCTCCCGCGGCTCCTTGGTGATCAGCGCGAGGGCTCCGCGCTTCGACTTGGTGATCTGGTAGATCAGCTCGTCGTGGATCAGCGAGTTGGTCGGCAGGAAGAGCAGGTTCTCGGTCGCGCCCTCGACCGCGTCGGCCACGGCGCGCAGGTCGCCGGCCAGGTCGGAGGTCTCGACGAGACTGCCGGGGAAGCCCCGGTGGGCGGCGGCGTCGCCGGAGCGGACGATCGTCACCGGCTCGGGGTCGAGTGAGGCGAGCTGACCGTGCAGCTTGCCGATCACCGTGGGGCAGCCGGGAAGCGCGGGCAGGGTCAACGCGGCGGGCGTCGTCTGGCCGGGAGCGGCATCGGGGCCGGGCGATGAGCCCAGCAGGACCACGCGGGGCATGGCACCCTTTCGTGCGGAGGCGGGTGTGAGGCGGTGTAACCGGGGGCGGCATTTCGCCGGAGGCCAAAGTTTAGTGAGTTTTAGGTGAACAACACGCACCGGTGATCTATCCGTGTCGTTTGATCATGGTTCCACCTCTGCCAAGTGGACGGCCCCACTACACTGTGCGGGTGAGTCTGTACCGTGACGACGGCATCGTGCTGCGCACCCACAAGCTGGGAGAGGCCGATCGGATCGTCACCGTCCTGACCCGGCGGATGGGCAAGATCCGGGGTGTCGCCAAGGGGGTCCGGCGGACAACATCACGATTTGGGGGGCGGCTCGAACCGTTCACCCACGTCGATCTCCAGCTCCACACCGGCCGCACGCTCGACATGATCACCCAGGCCGAGACCATCAGGCCGTACGGCGAGCCGCTCGTCTCCGACTACCCGCGCTACACGGCGGGCACCGCGATGCTGGAGACCGCCGACCGCCTGGTCATGGGGGAGAAGGAGCCGGCGCTGCGCCAGTTCCTGCTGCTCGTCGGTGGCCTGCGCACGCTCGGCGCGGGTGGCCACGAGGCCAGGCTCGTCCTGGACGCCTACTTCCTGCGCTCCCTCGCCGTCGCCGGTTACGCCCCCGCCCTGGAGGCCTGCGCCCGGTGCAAGGCCACCTCGGTGCGGGCCTTCGCCATCGTGGCCGGCGGGGTGGTGTGCGGGGCCTGCCGTCCCGCGGGAGCGGCGGTGCCCGAGGGGGAGACCCTCGCCCTGATGGTGGCGCTGCTCAAGGGCGACTGGCTCACCGCGGACGCCTCCGTCGCCAGGCACCGCGCCGAGTGCAGCGGCCTGGTCGCCGCATACCTCCAATGGCACCTCGAACACGGCATACGCTCTCTTCGACACGTAGAAAGGGAGCTCGCCACGTGAACGTCCGCCCACCCGTCCCGCATCCCTCCGGCGCCACCCCGCCCCCGATCCCGCGCGACCTGGTGCCCCGGCACGTGGCGATCGTGATGGACGGCAACGGGAGGTGGGCCAAGCAGCGCGGCCTGCCCCGCACCGAGGGCCACAAGGCGGGCGAGGCGTCGCTCTTCGACGTGATCGAGGGCGCGATCGAGCTCGGCATCCCCTACCTGTCGGCCTATGCCTTCTCCACGGAGAACTGGAAGCGCTCCCCTGACGAGGTCCGCTTCCTGATGGGTTTCAACCGCGACGTCATCCGCCGCCGCAGGGACCAGCTCCACGCGATGGGCGTGCGGGTCCGTTGGGCGGGCCGCCCCGGACGGCTGTGGAGGAGCGTCATCCAGGAGTTGCGCGACGCCGAGCAGATGACCGAGGGCAACTCCACGCTGACCCTGCAGTTCTGCGTCAACTACGGCGGCCGCGCCGAGATCGTGGACGCCGCCCTGCGCCTGGCACAGGACATCGCCGACGGGCGGGTCAAGCCGGGCCGGGTGAAGGAGGAGACCTTCGCCCGCTATCTGGACGAGCCACAGATCCCCGACGTCGACCTGTTCGTACGGTCCTCGGGTGAGCAGCGCATCTCCAACTTCCTGATCTGGCAGACGGCGTACGCCGAGATGGTCTTCCTCAACCGTCTCTGGCCCGACTTCGACCGCCGCGATCTGTGGGAGGCCTGCGAGACGTACGCCAAGCGCGACAGGCGGTACGGGGGAGCGGTGCCGAACGCGGTCCTGTCCCCTCGGGACACCCCGGGCGTCTCCGCAGAATAATGTTATGTTCCGGGTGACGCCGACCCGCTGAGAGGTGCCCCGGATGACTGTCAGGATCGAACGCGACGGGCCCGTCACCACCGTCGTGCTCTCCAGGCCCGAGGTCCGCAACGCCGTCGACGGCCCCACGGCCCGGGCGCTCGCCGACGCCTTCCGCGACTTCGACGCCGACCCCGGCGCGGCGGTGGCCGTGCTGTGGGGCGAGGGGGGCGCGTTCTGCGCGGGAGCCGACCTCAAGGCCGTCGCCGAGGGCCGCGCCAACCGGGTGGACGCCGAAGGCGACGGCCCGATGGGGCCCACCCGGATGCGGCTCGGCAAGCCCGTGATCGCGGCCGTCGCCGGGCACGCGGTCGCCGGAGGCCTGGAGCTGGCCCTCTGGTGCGACCTGCGGGTGGCCGAGGAGGACGCGGTGTTCGGGGTCTTCTGCCGCCGCTGGGGCGTCCCGCTGATCGACGGCGGCACCGTCCGGCTGCCGCGCCTGGTCGGGACGGGGCGGGCGATGGACATGATCCTCACCGGCCGCCCGGTGGCCGCGGCGGAGGCCCTCGGCATGGGCCTGGTCAACCGGGTGGTGCCGACCGGCACCTCGCGCGCCGCCGCCGAGAACCTCGCCGCCTCCATCGCGCGCTTCCCCCAGGAGTGCATGCGCGGCGACCGCATGTCGGTGCTGGAGCAGGAGGGGCTGCCCGAGCGGGAGGCCATGGCCGGGGAGTTGCGCCACGGCATGAACGCCCTGCCCGGCGCGGTGGCCGGTGCGTCCCGCTTCGCCGCGGGAGCCGGCCGCCACGGCGGCTTCGACATCCCCTGACTCCCGGGGGCCGGCCGCCACGGCGGCTTCGGCGCCCTTTGGCTTCCGAGGGCCGTGCCTGGCCGTCAGGCCTTGACCTCGCGAAGGCGGCCGGTCTCCACCTCGTAGACGAAACCACGCACCGAGTCGGTGTGCGGGATGAAGGGGTCGTTCCTGATCCGGTAGAGGGACTGGACGACGTCCTCGTCGAGATCGGTGAAGGCCTCGGCCGCCCAGTCGGGCTTGACCCCGACCTCGGCCTGGATCTGCCGCTTGAAGTCGTCGTCGGTGAAGGTGAGCATGCCGCAGTCGGTGTGGTGGATGAGGATGATCTCCCTGGTGCCGAGCAGGCGCTGGCTGATGGCCAGGCTGCGGCGCTCGTCGGCGGTCACCACGCCGCCCGCGTTGCGGATGATGTGCGCGTCGCCCTCCGAGAGCCCGAGCAGGGCGTACGGGTTGAGACGGGCGTCCATACAGGCCAGCACGGCCAGCCCGCGCGCGGGCGGCAGGGGCAGATGGCCCTTGTCGAAGGCCTCCGCGTAACGCTCGGCGTTGGCCAGCAGCTCGTCGGTGACGCTCATGGGCTCTCCTCGGGGGTAGGCGGCATCACGTCACAACCTACCCGCATTACCTACTCAGTCAACAGGTATTAGCGGAGAGTGACATCAGGCCCGGCGTCGCGCGCGGTAGGCGGCGACGTGCATCCGGTTCCCGCAGGTGCGGCTGTCGCAGTAGACCCGCGAGCGGTTGCGTGACTCGTCCACGAAGACGTGGTCGCAGTCGGGCGCCGAGCAGGTGCGCAGGCGTTCCCACTCGCCCTCGACGAGCAGGTGGGCCAGGGCGACCCCGATGTCGGCCGCGAGGTGCTCGTGGAGCGAGGCGTCCGGCGCGAAGTAGTGGACGTGCAGGGGGTGGCCGTCGTGCTCCGCCAGGCGCGGGGTGATGCGGGTCCCGCTCAGCAGGGTGTTCAGCCGGATGACCGCGGTGGGCTGGTCCGGGGCGGTGAAGACCTTGTGGAAGGCCTCGCGCAGCGCGCGCACCTGGGTCAGGTCGGTGGCGTCCAGCTCGCCGACCCCGCTGACCTCCCAGCGTGCCACGAAGTCGCCGAGTTTTCGCAGGTCGGTCAGGGTGTCCTCGCCTCCGGTGGAAGGGGAGGTGTTGACGAGGTCGACCGCGGTGGCGAGTGAGTGCACCATGTCATGTCCGAATGGCATGTTGACTCCCGTAGAAGCGATTGCAGCGTGGAGGCGCGCACGGCGGCTCGCCGTGTCGGAAGCGTATCTCTCCCATGGACCTCCGGCGCCCTCTCGCGCGCGCCCATCGCGGCGGCGCGCTCCGTGCCATAAGGCTTTCCATACCATCATGTCCTGGTACGCCATGATGTGTGCGCAACGTCCGGAATCGGGGCTTCCCGTACGTGCTCCGTGGTCCGCTCAGGCGCGGCTCGGCGTACGGAGCGGTGTGGCGGCCGCGGTGGAGCAGGAGGCGCAGGTCCCGAAGACCTCCACCGTGTGGGTGATCTCGGTGAAGCCGTGCTCGGAGCCGATGGCCTCGGCCCAGCGTTCCACCGCGGGCCCGGCCACCTCCACCGTACGGCCGCACGCGCGGCAGACCAGGTGGTGGTGGTGGTCGCCGCTGGCGCACGCCCGGTAGACCGACTCGCCGTCGTCGGTCCTCAGCACGTCGACGTGACCGGTGTCGGCGAGAGCCTGGAGCGCCCGGTAGACGGTGGTCAGTCCGATCTTGGCGCCTTCCGCGCGCATCTCCGCGTAGACGTCCTGCGCGCTGCGGAAACCCTCGCTCTGGCGGAGGATCGCGTGGACGGCGTCACGCCTGTTGCTCATGGGCTGGACTCCTGAGGTCGGCTTCGACGTACGAATCTACCGAGCCCGAGGGCGAGGACGAACCCCGCGAGAGCAACGATGACGATGATCGCGCCCGGCGGAACCTCGACGTAGAAGGAGGAGGTCAGGCCACCGACCGTGGAGATCATCCCAAACAGCATGGAAAGGAACATCGTGCTCACGAACCCCCGGGTGAGCTGCTGGCTGGTCGCCACCGGCACCACCATCAGCGCGCTCACCAGAAGCAATCCTACGACGCGCATGGCGATGACCACGGTCAGTGCCGCGGTCACGGCGATCAGCAGACTGAGGAAGCGGACCGGCAGGCCGCTGGCCTTGGCGACCTCCTCGTCCTGGCACAGCACGTAGAGTTCCCGCCCGAAGACGGTCACCACGCCGAGCACCGCCACCGCCAGCAGGCCGATCACCCACACGTCCTCGACGGCGACGCTGCTGATCGAGCCGAACAGGTAGGACATCAGCGTGGCGTTGCTGCCACCGGGAGCCAGCGAGATGAGCAGCACGCCTCCGGCGATACCGCCATAGAACAGCAGCGCGAGCGCCACGTCCCCGCTGGTCCTGCCGCGCGCGCGGACCAGTTCGATGGCCACGGCGCCGAGTATCGAGACCACCACGGCCGTCAGCACCGGGGCGGTTCCGGTGAGGAAGCCCAGGGCCACGCCGGTCAGCGCGACGTGCCCGATGCCGTCACCCAGCAGGGCCAGGCGGCGCTGGACCATGAACGTGCCGATGGCGGGAGCGGCCAGGCCGACCAGGAGGGCGGCGATCAGCGCCCGCTGCATGAAGTCGAACTGCAGGAACTCGATCACGAGGCGGGCCTCCAGTCGAGCGGGCTCACGGGCTCCTCCTCGGCGTGCGGGTGCACGTGATCGTGACCGGGCAGCGCGTGCGTGCCGACCGCCCGGGGCGGCGGGCCGTCGTGGCACACGTATCCGTTCCTGAGAACCACCGCGCGGGTGATCAGGGGCTCCAGCGGGCCCAGCTCGTGCGCGACCAGCAGGACCGTCTTGCCCTGCTCGACGAGCGCGGACAGGGTCTTGGCGAGAAGCAGCTGGCTCTCGGAGTCGACGCCGGCCGTGGGCTCGTCCATGACGAAGGTGTCGGGCTCTCCGGCGAGGGCGCGGGCGATCAGCACCCGCTGCTGCTGCCCGCCGGACAGCGCCTGTACCGGGTCGGAGGCGCGGTGGGCCAGGCCGACGGCCTCCAGGGCCCTGCCGGTCGCCTCGCGGTCGGCCGCGCCGGTCAGGCGCAGGCGTCGCTGCCTCGCGATCCTGCCGGAGGCGACGACCTCGCGGATCGTGGTCGGCACGCCCCCGCCCACCGAGAGCCGCTGGGGTACGTAGCCGATCCGCCACCATTCGCGGAACCGGGCGGGGGGCCTGTCGTATAGAAGGGTCTCGCCGCCGGACAGGGGGATGAGGCCGAGCAGGGCGCGGATGAGGGTGGACTTCCCCGACCCGTTCGCGCCGAGCACCGCCACCGCCTCACCGGGTTCGACGGACAGGTCGATGCCGCGAAGCACCGGACGGCGGTCCAGGTTGACCTGGCCGCCGTTCATGGTGAAAACCGTTTTGCTGGATGTCACGTGTGACCTTTACGAGCAGCTGAGCGCTGCCTGGAGTGTGGAGAGGTTCTGGCGCATGGCGGACAGGTAGTCGCCGTTCGACGGCTGGCTTTCCACCGGGTCGAGGACCGCGGTCTTCGCACCGACCTCCTGGGCGAGAATCTCGGCGACCTTCGGGCTGACGAGGGTTTCGGTGAAAATCGTAGTTACTTTCTCCTGCTTGGCCACTTTTGCTACTTCAGCGAGGCGGGCGGGAGAGGGCTCGGCGTCGGGATCGAGGCCGCTGATACCGATCTGGTGCAGCTTGTAGCGGTCGGCGAGATAGCCGAACGCGGCGTGGCTGGTGACGATCGCGTCCGAGGAACACGCGGCCAGGCCCTTGGCCAGCTCGCGGTCCAGGGTGGCGAGTTCAGCCGCGGTGGCGGCGGCGCGCTCCTTGTAGGCCTGCGCGTGTGCGGGGTCGGCGGCGGCCAGCTTCTCACCGAGCCGGGTGGCGACCGTCGCGAAGCGGGCCGGGTCGAGCCAGAGGTGGGGGTCGTAGTCGACCTCTTCGTGGCCGTGTCCCTCCTCGCCCTCGTGCTCCTCCTCCGCGACCGCGGGAAGGGGCGTGACCGAGGTGGCCGCGTCGAAGGCCCGGTCGGCGGCGTGCTGCTCGACGGCCTCGTCCACCGCGGGCTGGACTCCCTTGATGTAGACGATGAGCCTCGTCTTCTCCATCCCGGCCACCTGCACCGGGGACAGCTCCAGGTCGTGCGGCTCGACGCCGGGCTCGGTCAGGCCGGTGACGGCCGCGTCGGGGCCGCCCACCCGCTCGGCGAGCCACTGCAGGGGATACATGGCCGCGGTGACGGCGGGTTTCCCGTCCGTGGAAACGCTCGACGCCCCCCCGGGCGAGCCGCCGGCGGTCGAGCCGGTTTCGGCGCCACAGGCGGTGGTGGCGGCGAGAAGGGCGGCGGACGCGGCCAGGCTGGCATTACGTATGCGGATACGTCGGGAGGACTCGGACATCATGCCGACCAGTATGCGCGTAAATGAAAACGGTTGTCAAAATCGAGCTTAGGGGAGGCTCACCGAAGGTGCCGCCTCACACGCGGGGAGCTACCCCACGGCATGCGAGACACACGCGTCCGGCCCGGGAGGAAGGGGTCGTGACCTGCGGGTGGAGGCCGTCGTTCGGCGGACCGGGATCGGGGGAGGCATCGCCCGGCCCGGGGGAGACGTTCGTGTGGCGGGGGCGTGACGTGCGGGTGGCGGTCGCCGTTCGGCGAATCGGGATCGGGGGAGGCATTTGGTGTGGCGGGGAGGTCGTGACGTGCGGGTGGAGGTCGCCGTTCGGCGGACCGGGATCGGGGAGACGCGGAGACGTTCGGCATCGCGGAGAGGCCGTGACGCGCTGATGGAGAGCCGCTGTCCGGCGCGGGAGGGCCGGGGCGGCGCCGCCGGGTACGCGGTGGAGAGGAATCGCGCGCCGGGGAGCGGGGATCCGCGGCCCGCGGGCGTCAGAGAGCCCGGCCGGCGAAGGGGGCGAGTATCGCGAGCCGGGCTCTCGGCGCCGGGCAGGGGAGCCGCCGCTCCCCGGCCTCGGCGGTCGGTGGGGGGTGAACGCGGCGATTGCGGTCCGGCGAGGAGGGTTCGGGCCGCACCTTCCGGCTCCCGGTGGGCCGCGGCGCCTGAGGGTGTGGGCGCTCGGCCTGGGAGGTGCGGCCCGGGCTCAGCCGGGGACCAGGCCGACGCGTCCTTCCCCGGTGTAGACGTTCATCGAGCTGCCCCTGACGAACCCGATGAGTGTCAGCCCCGTCTCGGCGGCCAGCTCCACGGCCAGCGAGGAGGGGGCCGAGACGGCGGCGAGGATCGGGATGCCGGCCATCACCGCCTTCTGGACCAGCTCGAAGGAGGCGCGTCCCGACACCATGAGCACGGTCGAGGCCAGCGGCAGGCGCCCGTCGCGCAGTGCCCAGCCCACCAGCTTGTCCACCGCGTTGTGCCGGCCCACGTCCTCGCGCACACAGAGCGAGTCGCCGCCGAGCGTGAACAGGCCCGCGGCGTGCAGCCCGCCGGTCCGGTCGAACACCCGCTGGGCCGCGCGGAGCCGGTCGGGCAACGCCGCGATCACCTCGGCCGTCACCGGCGCGGGATCGTCGTCCACCCGCCACCTGGCGACCGTGCGGACCGCGTCGAGCGAGGCCTTGCCGCACACCCCGCACGAGGAGGTGGTGTAGAAGTTGCGCTCCAGCGAGGTCGCCGGCGGAGAGGTGCCGGCGGCCAGCCTGACGTCGAGCACGTTGTAGGTGTTGGCGCCGTCGGCGGTGGCGCCCGCGCAGTAGCGGATCGCGGTGACCTCCTCGGCGGAGGTGACCACGCCCTCGCTCACCAGGAAGCCCGCCGCCAGGTCGAAGTCGTCGCCCGGCGTGCGCATGGTGATCGTGAGCGGTCGACCGTCGAGCCGTATCTCCAGCGGCTCCTCGGCCGCCAGCACGTCGACCCGGTGGACGGCCGCGGCCTCCCGCAGCCGCAGGACCCGGCGTTTGACGGTGACCCTACCCATCGGCGGGAGCCGTCCGCGCGCCGGAGGCAGAGCTGGAGACAGGGCTGGAGACAGGGCTGGAGACAGGGCCGGAGACGGGGATCGCGTCTTCCTGGGAGGCCACGTTCTGGACGTGCTGGAAGCCGAAACGGCCCTTGATGCACAGGTTTCCGTGAGTGACCGGGTTGTCGTGCGGCGAGCTCACCTTGACGATCCGGTTGTCCTGCACGTGCAGGGTCAGGTTGCAGCCGACCCCGCAGTAACTGCAGATCGTCGTCGTCTCGGTCTGCCGGTCCTCGTCCCAGCTGCCCGCGGCGCGCATGTCGAACTCGCTCTTGAACGACAGCGCCCCGGTGGGGCAGACCTCGACGCAGTTGCCGCAGTAAACGCAGGCCGAGTCGGTGAGCGGGGCGTCGTGCTCGGTGGAGATCATCGCGTCGAAGCCCCGCCCGGCGACCGAGATGGCGAAACTGTTCTGCCACTGGTCGCCGCAGGCGTCGACACACTTGTAGCAGAGGATGCACTTGGAGTAGTCGCGCACGTAGAGGTCGTTGTCGACCTTCGCGGGCTGCGCGACCGTGGCGGCCTCCTCGCCGAAGCGGTCGGGTCGCGCGCCGTACTCCTCGATCCACTCGGCCGCGCGCGGCGTGGTGGACAGGTCGGCCGTCGAGGCCAGCAGCTCCAGGACGATCTTGCGGCTGTGCCGGGCGCGCTCGGTCGCGGTGCCGACGACCATGCCGGGCTCGGCCCTGCGGGAGCAGGCGGGGGCGAGCGTACGGGCGCCCTCGACCTCGACCACGCAGACCCGGCAGGCGTTCTTCGGGGTGAGGGTGTCTCCGTAGCAGAGGGTCGGGATGTCCTTGCCCGCCGCCGAGCAGGCGTCCAGCACGGTCGAGCCTTCCGGTACCCGGACCGGGTCGCCGTCGACGGTTATCTCGATCAGCCGCCGGGGCGGCTGCAGGGGAACACTCATGATGCCTC
This sequence comes from Streptosporangium sp. G11, assembly GCF_051192615.1. Classification (NCBI taxonomy): domain Bacteria; kingdom Bacillati; phylum Actinomycetota; class Actinomycetes; order Streptosporangiales; family Streptosporangiaceae; genus Streptosporangium; species Streptosporangium sp. G11. The sequence continues at coordinate 19,623 of NZ_JBPJUQ010000002.1, read as the reverse complement.
CGAGGGGGAGAAGACGCCCAGCCGGTCGATGGCCGACTCGACGGCGTTCCAGGCGGTCTGGCCGAGTCCGCAGATCGAGGCGTCGCGCATGGCCTGGCCGACCTCCCGCAGCAGCGCGATGTCACCGGCCGTGGGCCTGCGGCTCAGCCGGTGCAGGGCCTCCTCCTGCCGTACGGTGCCCACCCGGCAGGGCACGCACTGCCCGCACGACTCGTCACGGAAGAACTCCGCGATGCGCAGGAGGATGTGGGCCAGGTCGACGCTGTCGTCGAGCACCAGGACCACTCCCGAGCCCAGGGTCGTGCCGGCCGCCCGGGTGCCCTCGAAGGTCAGCGGGACGTCGAGCTCGTCCGGGCGGACGAACCCGCCGGCCGCGCCGCCCAGCAACACCGCCCGGAGCGTCCCGGTCGCGCCCCCCGACAGCGTGAGCAGCTCGCGCAGGGTGGCGCCGAACGGCAGCTCGTAGACGCCGGGCCTGGCGACCGTGCCCGAGACGCAGAACAGCTTGGTGCCCGTCGAACCCTCCGTGCCGGTCGCCGCGTAGGCGGCGGCCCCGCCGGCCAGGATGGGCAGCACGTTGACCAGGGTCTCGACGTTGTTGACCACGGTGGGCTTGCCGAACAGGCCCTTCTCCACGGGGAAGGGCGGCTTACTGCGCGGCTCGCCGCGGAAGCCCTCGATCGAGTTGAAGATCGCGGTCTCCTCGCCGCAGATGTAGGCGCCCGCGCCGCGCCTGATCTCGATGTCGAAGGAGAAGCCCTGTCCCATGACGTCGGCCCCGAGCAGGCCGCGCGCACGGGCGACGTCGATGGCATGGGCCATCCGGCGGATCGCCCGGGGATACTCCCCGCGGATGTAGAGGTAGCCCTTGGGGCAACCGGTGGCGTACGCGGCGATGGTCATCGCCTCCACCAGCGCGTACGGGTCGCCCTCCATGATCACGCGGTCCTTGAAGGTGCCCGGCTCGCTCTCGTCGGCGTTGCAGACCAGGTAGTGGGGGTGGTCGAGCTGGCGGGCCGTGGCCTCCCACTTGCGCCCGGTGGGGAACGCCGCCCCGCCCCGCCCGACGAGGCCGGATTCGAGCACCTCGCGGATGACGCCGGCGGGGCCGATCCTGACGGCCTCGCGCAGCGCGGCGTAGCCGCCTTCGGCCCGGTAGTCGTCGAGGCTCGCCGGGTCGACGACCCCCACCCGGCGCAGGAGCACGAGGGAGGGGTCGCCCGCCTGCGGGACGGCGCGCTCGGCGGGAGGCTCCTCACGCTCGGCCAGGGCGGGGCCGCCGGTGGCGTCCATGCCGCTGAGGCCGCCGAGCTTGCTGAGATCCTGCGCGCCGCCAGTGCCGCCCGCACCGCCGACGCCGCTCGCGTCGCCGGAGGCATGGGGCCGGCCGGTTCCGTTGGTCCCGTCGGCTCCGCTCGCGCCGCCGGTCCCGTTGCTTCCGCCGGCCCCGTTCGTGCCGCCGATGGAGGCCGGTGCCGGTTCGGCGGGGCCGTAAACGGTCGCGCCGGGGAACTCGCCGGCCTGCAGGGCCAGCGCGGCGGGTGCCCGCTCGCACAGGCCGAGGCAGGGGCTCGGCTGCCAGGACAGGCCGGGCGGGCCGAGCCTCTCCTCGGTGCTCCGCCGCACCGCGTCGGCGCCGCGCGCCTGGCAGGCCAGGTCGGTGCAGACGTGCAACACCCGTGCCGGTCGCGGCTTCATCGAGAACAGCGAGTAGAACGTCGCCACCCCGTACGCCTCGGCGGGCGGCACGGTCAGGCGGCGGCAGATGTAGTCGAGAGCGCCCTCGCTGATCCACCCGATCCTGTCGTTGACCGCGTGCAGCGCGGGGAGCAGGAGGTCGCGCCGGTCGCGGGCCTCGTGCCCGCCGACGGCGACCCGCAGGTCACCGTCGGAGCGGGTGCCGCCCTCCCAGCCCGTCGCGGGGGCGCCGAGGAACGCGTCGACGGCGGCGCGCTCCTCGGCCGAGGGCTCGGCGTCGCTGAACCGAAGGTCCACGCCCCCGTCACCCGGCCTTCGCGGGTACGAGCTTGTCGACGCGCACGGCGGCGGCCTTGAACTCGGCGGTGCCCGCGATCGGGCAGGTGGCCTCGATGGTGAGGGAGTTGGTGTCGACCTCGTCGGGGAAGTGCATCGTCATGAAGACCAGGCCGGGACGCAGGGCCGGGTCGATGTGGACGGGGGCGACGACCGAGCCGCGCCGGGAGCTGATCCTGACCTCCTCGCCGGGACTCACCCCCAGCCGCGTGGCGTCCTCGGGGGACAGCTCGATGTTCTCGCCCCTGCGCAGCGGCGAGGCGAATCCGGACGACTGCACGCCGGTGTTGTAGGAGTCGAGACGGCGGCCGGTGGTGAGCCGCAGAGGATATTCGTCGTCGAGCAGGTCGACCGGTGGGGAATGTCTGAGCACCGCGAACGGCGCGGCCCTGCCCCGGCGGGCCGGGTCGCTCTCCCAGAGCCGCCCGTGCAGGAAGGGCGGTTCGAGGGAGTCTTCGGACGGGCAGGGCCACTGGATGCCCTGGAGTTTGTCGAGCCTGTCGTAGGTCATGCCGGTGTGGGCGGGGGAGAGGGCGCGGAGCTCGTCCCAGACCTCCTCGGCACCGGTGTAGTTCCAGTCGTGGCCCAGGCGGCGGGCCAGCTCGCAGAGGATCCAGATGTCGTCGCGGGCCTCGCCCGGTGCCTGGAGCGCCTTGCGGACCCGCTGCACCCGCCGCTCGCTGTTGGTGAAGGTGCCCTCGCTCTCGCACCAGGCCGCGCCCGCCGGCAGCACCACGTCGGCCATCTGGGCGGTCTTGGTCAGGAAGATGTCCTGCACGACCAGGTGGTCGAGCATGCTGAGCCGCTTGACACAGTTCAGTGAGTCGGCCTCGGACTGCACCGGGTTTTCCCCGATGAGATAACAGGTGGTGACCTCGCCCTCGGCCATCGCCTCCAGCATCTCGGTGAGGTTGAGGCCGTAGCGCGGCTGGATGGGGGTGTCCCACGCCTGCTCGAACTTGACGCGGATCTCCGGGTCGAGGATGTCCTGGAAGCCGGGCAGCCGGTTGGGGATGGCTCCCATGTCGCCGCCGCCCTGCACGTTGTTCTGGCCGCGCAGCGGGGACAGGCCCGAGCCGTACCGGCCGACGTGGCCGGTGAGCAGCGCCAGGTTGATGAGGGCGCGCACGTTGTCGGTGGCGTTGTGGTGCTCGGTGATGCCGAGCGTCCAGCACAGCTGGGCGCGGTCGGCCCTGGCGTAGGCGTGCGCGAGCTCCCGGATGGCGGCCGCGGGCACGCCGGTGACCTGCTCGGCCACCGGGAGCGTCCACGGCTCGACCGAGGCGGCGAACTCCTCGAAGCCCTCGGTGGCGCGCTCGATGAACGAGGCGTTGTGCAGCCCCGCGTGGATGATCTCCCGGGCCACGGCGTGCGCGAGCGGGATGTCGGTGCCCACGTTGAGGCCCATCCACAGGTCGGCCCACTCGGCGGTGCCCGTGCGCCGGGGGTCGACCGCGAACATGCGGGCGCCCTTTCTTATCCCCTTGAGCACGTGGTGGAAGAAGATCGGGTGCGCGTTGCGCGCGGCGGAGCCCCACATCACGATCACGTCGGCGTCCTCCACCTCCTGGTAGGAGGAGGTGCCGCCGCCGCTGCCGAAGGCCGCGGACAGGCCCGCGACGCTCGGGGCGTGGCAGGTGCGGTTGCAGGAGTCGACGTTGTTGGTGCCGATTACGACCCGGGTGAACTTCTGACCCACGTAGTTCATCTCGTTGGTGGAACGAGCGCACGACAGCATCGCGAAGGCGTTGGGCCCGTGCTTGTCGACGTTGCGCCGGAAGCCCTCCGCGGCGCGTCGCAGCGCCTCGTCCCAGGTGGCGCGGCGCAGCACGCCGTTTTCGCGGACAAGGGGATGGGTGAGCCGGTCGTAGTGCTCGGCGCGGTCCCCGCGGTCCCTCTTCATACCCCATCCTTTCGACAGTCCTGTATACAGTCTACGGTATGTCGCATCAACTGGCGGCGGCAAGATTTTCCCGGACCCGCTCGTCCAAGAGGTCGGCGACCGCGTGGATCGCCCGCAGCGTGGGCACCTCGGCCCCGGTCAGGTCGGCCAGTTCCACGACGGCGGCGAGGAGCACGTCGAGCTCCAGGGGCTTGCCCTTCTCCAGGTCCTGGAGCGTGGAGGTCTTGTGCTCCCCCGTCCGCTCGGCGCCCGCGATCCGGCGCTCGATCGAGATGTCCGGATCGCAGCCCACCCTGCGGGCCACGTCGACGGTCTCGCGCATCATGGTGACGACGAGGTCGCGCGTCCCGCGGTGGCGGCAGATGCCGGCCATGGTCGCCCGGGTGAGCGCACTGATCGGGTTGAAGGCGATGTTGCCCATGAGCTTGATCCAGATGTCGCGCCGTAGATCGGCCTCGACGGGACATTTCAACCCGCCCGCGATCATGGCGGAGCTGAAGTCGACACAGCGGGTGGAGAGGGAGCCGTCGGGCTCGCCGATGGAGAACCGGGTGCCCTCCAGGTGGCGGATCACGCCGGGCGCCTCGATCTCCGTCGCCGCGTAGACGACGCATCCGATGGCGCGCTCCAGCGGCAGCGCGGCGGTGACCGCCCCGCCGGGGTCGACGCTCTCGATCACGTGGCCCTGGTAGGGGCCGGACAACCGGTGGAAATACCACCACGGGATGCCGTTCTGGGCCGCGATGAGGCCGGTGGTCTCGTGGAGCAGCGGCTGGATCATGGGCCCGGCCGCCGCGTAGGAGTTGGCCTTGAGACCGAGGAAGACGTGGTCCACCGGGCCGATCTCTCGGGGGTCGTCGGTGGTGTGGGGGTGGGCGGTGAAGTCTCCGCGCGGGCTCAGCACGCGTACTCCTGATGCGCGCATCGCCGCGAGGTGCTCTCCGCGGGCGATCAGATGCACCTCGGCGCCTGCCCTGCACAGGGCGGCGCCGACGTAGGCGCCGATGGCGCCGGCGCCAAGAACAGCGACTTTCACAAGAGGCTCCGTCCTCGCGTCCATAGTGCATTCGGTATACAGTATGGAAAAAATCCGGTCAAGGAGCTGCCGATGGCCGTACCTAGATCCACCGTCCACGAAGCCCCGTCCCGCGATCCGGACGCCGTGCCCTCGCCGGGGCCGCCGCCGCACCACGGTGCCCCCGCGGAGGCGCTCCCCTGGGAGTCGGCCCGGAGGGTCGCGGCGTCCGCCGCTGGACCGCTCTCCCCGGTCGACCTCCCCCTCCATCTGGCGTACGGCTGCCGCCTGGCGGAGCCGCTGCGCGCCCTCGTCCCGGTGCCCGGTGCCGACGTGGCCGCGATGGACGGCTACGCGGTCGCGGGTGATCCGCCCTGGCGGATCGCGGGCCTCGTGCTCGCCGGGGGCGCGGCCTTCGGGGCCGCGCTCGGGCCCGGCACGGCGGTGGAGATCGCCACCGGCGCCCCGGTGCCCGAGGGCGCCGAGGCGGTGCTGCCCTACGAGCTGGCCGTACGGCCCGTCGGGGTGCCGGGACGGTCCGCGCCACCGGGCCGGTTCACGCCGCCGCTCGGCAGGTTCGCGCCGCCGGGCGGGGAGTCCCGCACGGCGGGCGAGCCGGCCGGCGAGTGGGTGTCGGCCCCTCCGGGGGCGGTCGAGCCCGGCAGGCACATCCGCAGGCGCGGCGAGGACTGCCCGCTGGGGGCCGTCGTGCTCACGGCCGGTTCGGCCGTCACGCCCGCGGTGCTCGGTCTCGCGGCGGGGCTCGGGCACGACGTGCTTCGCGTGCGGCCGAAACCCCTGGTGTCCGTGCTGGTCACGGGCGACGAGGTGGTCACGCTGGGGGTGCCGGGCCCGGGGCGGGTGCGCGACGCGATCGGTCCCATGCTGCCGGGGCTCGTCGAGTGGGCGGGCGGCCGGGCCGAGGCGCCGCTGTGGCTGCCCGACGGGGCGCGCGCCCTGGCCGCCGCGCTCGCCGGGCCCCCGGGCGGTCCGCCGGGTCAGGTGGTCGTGGTCTGCGGCGCCTCGTCGAAGGGGCCCGCCGACCACCTGAGAGCGGTGCTCGCCGGGCTCGGGGCGGAGATCCTCGTCGACGGCGTCGCGGTGCGGCCGGGCCACCCGCAGCTCCTCGCGAGGCTTCCCGACGGGCGCCTGGTGGCCGGGCTGCCGGGCAATCCCTACGCCGCGCTGGTCGCCGCGCTGACGCTGCTCGCCCCGGCGGTCCGGGCGCTCGCGGGCGGGCCCGAGGCCCCGCGCGAGCGGTCCGCGCTGGCCGGTCGGGTGCGGCCCCACCACGCCGACACCCGCATGGTCGCGGTGCGGCGCGGCGGCCGTGGCGCGGTGCCCGTCGGGCACGACCGGCCGGGGTCGCTGTGGGGGGCCGCGCTCGCCGAAGCGCTCGCGGTCGTCCCGCCCGGGTGGAGGGGCGAGCCGGTCGAGCTCGTCTCACTGCCCGCACAAAGGGTCTAGACATCGCCGGACCCCGGGGGTAACCATTGCCCTCATACGGTATGCAGTATGGAGAACACAATCGAGAGGACCACCAGAATGACCCAGCCAGCGGACACGGCGCCGGAAACCATCTCCGGAGGCCACCTGGTGGCGAAGGCGCTGAAGGCGGAGGGGATCGATGTGATCTTCACGCTCTGCGGCGGCCACATCATCGATATCTACGACGGTTGCGTCGACGAGGGCATCGAGGTCATCGACGTCCGCCACGAGCAGGTGGCGGCGCACGCGGCCGACGGTTACGCCCGGATCACCGGCAAGCCGGGTTGCGCGGTCGTGACGGCGGGACCGGGCACCACCGACGCGGTGACCGGCGTCGCCAACGCCTTCAGAGCTGAGAGCCCCATGCTGCTCATCGGGGGGCAGGGGGCTCTGAGCCAGCACAAGATGGGGTCGCTGCAGGACCTGCCCCACGTCGACATGATGACCCCGATCACCAAGTTCGCGGCCACGGTCCCCTCGACCGAGCGGGTGGCCGACATCGTCTCGATGGCCTTCAGGGAGTGCTTCCACGGCGCTCCCGGGCCGTCCTTCCTGGAGATCCCGCGCGACGTCCTCGACGCCAGCGTCCCGATCTCCAAGGCCCGCATCCCCGAGGCCGGCCGCTACCGCGCCTCCGTACGCCAGGCCGGAGACCCCGAGGCCGTCGAGCGCCTCGCCGACCTGCTGGCCCACGCGGAGAAGCCCTGCGTCCTGCTGGGCAGCCAGGTCTGGACCACCCGGGGCACCGACGACGCCATCAACTTCGTCCGCGCGCTCAACGTCCCCGCCTACATGAACGGCTCGGCCCGCGGCACGCTGCCCCCCGGCGACCCGCACCACTTCCAGCTCTCCCGGCGCTACGCCTTCACCAACGCCGACCTGATCATCATCGTCGGCACCCCGTTCGACTTCCGGATGGGTTACGGCAAGCGCCTGTCGCCCTCGGCGACGGTGGTCCAGATCGACCTCGACTACCGCACCGTCGGCAAGAACCGCGACGTCGACCTGGGCATCGTCGGCGACGCCGGGCTGATCCTGGCCGCGGCCACCCAGGCCGCCTCGGGCCGCGTCGAGAACGGCGGGACCCGGCGCAAGGAGTGGCTGGAGGAACTGCGCGCGGTCGAGACCGCGGCCTACGAGAAGCGGCTGCCCCGCCAGCTCTCCGGCTCGCAGCCGATCGACCCCTACCGCCTGGTCCACGAGATCAACGAGTTCCTCACCGAGGACACCATTTACATCGGCGACGGCGGCGACATCGTCACCTTCTCCGGTCAGGTCGTCCAGCCCAAGTCGCCCGGCCACTGGATGGACCCCGGGCCGCTCGGCACCCTCGGCGTCGGCGTCGCCTTCGCCATGGCGGCCAAATACGCCAAGCCCGACAAGGAGGTGCTCTGCCTCTTCGGAGACGGGGCGTTCAGCCTCACCGGCTGGGACTTCGAGACGATGGTCCGCTTCAACCTGCCGTTCATCGGCGTCATCGGCAACAACTCGTCGATGAACCAGATCCGCTACGGCCAGGCCGCCAAGTACGGCGAGAACCGCGGCCGGGTCGGCAACACCCTCGGCGACGTCAGATACGACGAGTTCGCCCGGATGCTGGGCGGCCACGGCGAGGAGGTCAGGGACCCCGCCGACATCAGGCCCGCCCTGGAGCGGGCCCGCGAGTCGGGCAAGCCCGCCCTCATCAACGTGTGGGTCGATCCGGACGTATACGCCCCCGGAACCATGAACCAGACCATGTACAAGTGAGGGGGACCCCATGAAGGCACTGGAAGGTGTCCGCGTCCTCGACATGACCCACGTGCAGTCGGGTCCGTCCTGTACGCAGCTCCTGGCCTGGCTCGGCGCCGACGTGATCAAGTTGGAGGCGCCCTCCGGCGACATCACCCGCAAGCAGCTGCGCGACGTCCCCGACGTCGACAGCCTCTACTTCACGATGCTGAACTGCAACAAGCGCAGCATCACCCTCAACATGAAGAGCGAGCGCGGCAAGCAGATCTTCACCGATCTGCTCCGCGACTCCGACATCCTGGTGGAGAACTTCGGGCCCGGCGCGGTCGACCGGATGGGGTTCTCCTGGGACCGCCTCCAGGAGCTCAACCCGCGGCTGGTCTACGCCTCGATCAAGGGTTTCGGCCCGGGACGTTACGCCAAGTTCAAGGCGTACGAGGTGATCGCCCAGGCGATGGGCGGCTCGATGAGCACCACCGGCTTCGAGGACGGCCCGCCGCTGGCCACCGGCGCCCAGATCGGCGACTCGGGCACCGGCATCCACGCCGTCGCCGGCATCCTGGCCGCCCTCTACCAGCGCGAGCAGACCGGGCGCGGCCAGCGCGTCCAGGTGGCCATGCAGCACGCGGTGCTCAACCTGTGCCGGGTGAAGCTCCGCGACCAGCAGCGGCTCGGCCACGGGCCCCTGTCGGAATACCCCAACAAGACCTTCGGTGACGAGGTGCCGCGCTCGGGCAACGCCTCGGGCGGCGGCCAGCCCGGCTGGGCCGTGCGGTGCGCCCCCGGCGGCCCCAACGACTACATCTACGTCATCGTGCAGCCGGTCGGCTGGGCGCCGCTCGCCGGGATCATCGGCCGCCCCGAGCTGGGCGACGACCCCGAGTGGGCCACCCCGGAGGCGCGCCTTCCCAAGCTCGACAAGATGTTCCAGCTCATCGAGGAGTGGAGCATCACCCGCGACAAGTGGGAGGTCCTCGACCGGCTCAACGCCGCCAACATCCCCTGCGGCCCGATCCTGTCCACCAAGGAGCTGCTGGAGGACGAGAGCCTGCGGCAGGAGGGCGCGCTGGTCGAGGTCGACCACCCCGAGCGCGGCTCCTTCGTGACGGTCGGCAGCCCGCTGCACCTGTCCGACTCGCCGGTCGACGTCACCGCACCTCCTCTGCTCGGCGAGCACAACACCGAGATCTACGCCGGCCTCGGCCTGTCCGCCGACGAGCTGGCCGAGCTGAAGACGAACGGAGTCATCTGATGGCGTATGACCAGGCCGCCGTACGCGAGGTGCTGGACAAAGCCCGCGCCGAGGGCCGCACCGCGCTGACCGCCCCCGAAGGCAGGAGGATCTGCCAGGCGTACGGCATCTCGACCCCCGGTGAAGGGGTGGCGACCTCGGCCGAGGAGGCGGTGTCGCTCGCCGGGGAGATCGGCCTGCCCGTGGTGCTCAAGATCGTCTCTCCTGACATCCTGCACAAGACCGAGGCGGGCGGGGTGCTCGTCGGCCTGGCCGACCTCGACGCGGTGCGCGCGGGCTACGACCGGATCCTGGCCTCAGCGCGCTCGTACGACCCCGAGGCGTCGATCGACGGCGTCCAGGTCCAGGCCATGGTCGGCGCCGGGCACGAGGTGATCATCGGCGCGGTCACCGACCAGACCTTCGGCAAGGTTGTCGCGTTCGGGCTCGGCGGGGTGCTCGTCGAAGTCCTCAAGGACGTGACCTTCCGGCTGGCCCCCCTCTCGGGTGATGATGCACTCGGGATGCTGGACGACATCAGGGCGGCGGAGGTGCTGCGCGGTGTTCGTGGTGCGGAGGCGGCCGACAGGGGGGCGCTGGCGAACATGATCGAGCGAGTCGGAGCCCTTGTCGGAGACTTCCCCGAGATCGCGGAGGTGGACCTGAACCCCGTCTTCGCCACCTCCGACGGCGCGACGGCCGCCGACGTGCGCATCCTCCTCGACGCCGACCCCGTGGCCCCGCCCGCCCGGCTCTCGCGGGAGGAGATCCTCGCCGGGATGAACCGGATCTTCAAGCCGCGTGCCGTCGCGGTGATCGGAGCCTCCGGCGAGAGCGGCAAGATCGGCAACTCGGTCATGCGCAACCTGATCAACGGCGGCTACCGGGGCCACATCTACCCGATCAACCCGAAGTCCTCGGAGATCCTCGGATTGCCCGCCTACCCCAGCATCGCCGACGTGCCCGGGGAGGTCGACGTGGCGGTCTTCGCCATCCCGGCCAAGTTCGTGCCCGCGGCGCTGGAGGACGCCGGGCGCAAGGGGGTGGCGGGAGCCATCATGATCCCGTCCGGGTTCGCCGAGACGGGCAACGTCGAGGGCCAGCAGGAGATCGTCGAGATCGCCCGCAAGCACGGCATGCGCATGCTCGGCCCCAACATCTACGGCTACTACTACACGCCGGAAAACCTGTGCGCCACGTTCTGCACGCCGTACGACGTGAAGGGCGGGGTCGCGCTGACCTCGCAGAGCGGTGGCATCGGCATGGCCATCCTCGGCTTCAGCCGTACCACCGGGATGGGCGTCTCGGCGATCGTCGGGGTCGGCAACAAGGCCGACGTCGACGAGGACGACCTGCTCACCTTCTTCGAGCAGGACGACAACACCAACTGCGTGGCCATGCACCTGGAAGACCTCAAGGACGGGCGCGGGTTCGTCGAGGCCGCCCAGCGGATGGTCGCCAAGAAGCCGGTGATCGTGCTCAAGGCCGGGCGCACCGCGATGGGCGCGCGGGCCGCGGGCTCGCACACCGGGGCGCTGGCCGGCGACGACAAGGTCTACGACGACATCCTCCGCCAGGCGGGCGTCGTGCGGGCCCCGGGCCTCAACGACATGCTCGAGTACGCCAGGGCGCTGCCGCTGATGCCCGCGCCCAAGGGCGAGAACGTCGTCATCATCACCGGGGCGGGCGGCTCGGGAGTGCTGCTCTCCGACGCCTGCGTCGACAACGGACTGACCCTCATGGAGATCCCGCCGGATCTCGACGAGGCCTTCCGCGCCTACATCCCGCCCTTCGGGGCGGCGGGCAACCCCATCGACATCACCGGTGGCGAACCGCCCAGCACGTACGAGAACACCATCAGGCTGGGCCTGGCCGACCCCCGCGTGCACGCGCTGGTGATCGGTTACTGGCACACGATCGTCACCCCGCCGATGGTGTTCGCCGAGTTGGTGGCGCGGGTCGTGGCCGAGGAGCGGGCCAAGGGCAACGACAAGCCCGTGGTCGCCTCACTGGCCGGTGACACCGAGGTCGAGCAGGCCTGTGACCATCTCTTCGCGAACGGGGTGATCGCCTACCCGTACACCACGGAGAAGCCCGTGGCCGTGCTCGGTGCCAAATACCGCTGGGCAAGGGCCGCAGGGTTGCTGCGCGGCTGAGCCGCGCTTCATGAGCGAGGGGGCGAATCGGGGCACTCGCAGGATCAACCAACCCCCCAGGAGGTCCGCAGGTGGACACATCGAGAACACCGGCTGCAGCGGAGCCCGGCGAAGCCGCCGCCGCATCCGGCCAGGAAGAAAAAGTATGGCGGGCGGGCGGGCTGGAGCCGATGCCCATACGCACCCTGCCCGACGCTCCCCCGTCGATCCACATCCTCGGGCCGACGGTGTTCCTCGTCGCGCTCGGTGTGGGCATGGGCGAGTCGTATATGTGGCCTCGGCTGGTCCTGCTGTTCGGGCCGGAGATCCGGTGGCTGTTCCTCATCGGTGTCACTCTCCAGGCCGTGGTCATGCTGGAGATGGCCCGTTACGCCATGGCGACGGGGGAGAGCATCTTCTTCGGCGCCGCCCGGGTCTTCAAGCCCCTGATGTGGTTCTTCTTCGTCGTCGCGATTCTCGTCTACATCTGGCCGGGTCATCTGTCCGCGGGGGCCGCCGCCTTCGAGCAGATCACCGGCATTCCATGGGTGATCACGGCCGTCGCGGGCCTGATACTCGTCGGGGTCGTCTTCAGCCTGGCGAAGGTGATCTACAACCTGCTGGAGAGCGTGCTGTCGATCCTGATAGGCACGCTCGTCGTCGGGACCGCCGTGGTGGCGGCCATGGTCGGCACCTGGGGCGACGTGGTGAGCACGATCACCGGGATGTTCGCCTTCGGCTACCTGCCGCAGCAGGCGCTCTCGGAGGCCTGGTTCCCGGTCATCGTGGGTTCGATCGCCTTCGCCGGGCCGTCCGGAATGCAGCAGATGTGGTACACCCTGCATCTGCGTGACTCCGGGGCCGGAATGGGATCCCACATCCCGGCCGTCCGCGGTCTCCGGCACGCCGGTGAGGAAGAGGCCATGCCCTCGCGCGGCTTCATGTTCGACACGAGCAACCCCGAGGAGATGCGCAAGTGGAAGGGATGGCGGCGCTGGGTCACCTTCGACGCCCTCCTGCTCTTCTGGGGCATCACGATGCTGGTCACGGTCTCCTTCACCGTGATCGCGCAGGCGGCGGCGAGAAACACCCCCGGCGTCCGCGCCGTGATCGAGTCGGGCGACAGGGAGGTGGCGCTGAACGCGATGGCCGACTCCTTCGCCTCCGCGGGCAGCTCGGTGCTGGGCGGGGTCTTCCTCGGCTTCATCGCGCTGATCGGGCTGAACGCCACCCTCGGCCTGTTCGACTCCTTCTCCAGGGGGCAGGCGGACATGAGCTTCCACTTCGTGCGCGGTGCGAAGAAGCTCGGCATGTCTCGCCTGTACGCCGCCTTCCTGTGGGGCGTCATCGCGTTCGGCATCCTGATCCTGCTGTTCGGTCCCGCCGACGGCCCGAGCGGGATCCTCGACACGCTGGCGTTCCTGTCCACGTTCGCCATGGGCGCCTACTGCGTGACGCTCCTGCTGGTGAACAACCGGATGTTGCCCAAACCGATCCGGCCGAAGATCTGGACCAACCTGATCATCGGCTTCGGGGCGGTCTTCTATCTGGGGATGCTGCTCTACAGCCTGTTCGCCTTCGGCGTGGTCGTGGGCTGACACCGTGCCGATGCGACAAGCTGAACTCGCCCTTCCCGGGGCGCTGATCGGAGTCGTCGCCGGCGCCATGGCCGGGGGGCTGACCCTGCTCGCAGGGCAGCCCGCCGGCTGGGCCGCGATCTCCGCGGTGACCCTGGCCCTTCCCCTGGGGCTCCTCGGGGCCGGATACTCCGTCCTGCTCGGCCAGAACCTGTTCAGACCGGGGCTGTTCGCCCCCGCGGGTCTCTACTGGCTGGTCGGCTTCCCCCTGGCCCGGCTGTTCCAGGAGACGATCACCAGCCTGGCCGTCCTCGGTCACGTCAGCCTGCCCGGCGGGGTGGCGGGATTTCTGGCCTACCAGGCCATGGTGAGCCTCGGCTTCGCGATCGGCTTCCTCTGGTTGCACGAGAGGCTCATGCCCCACTGGTTGATGCGCCTGAGAGAGCGCAATCCGCAGGCGCGCGAACTGTTCGCCGCCTACGTTGAGCACGCTGAGGCGCTGTGGCTCGCCAAGGAACGCCGCCGCGCACGGAAAGGAGCGCGTTGAACATTCCCACATGGGTGTGGCTGGTCACGATCGCCGGGTTCGGCCTCGTGCTGGCCATCGACTTCTACCTCGTGGCGCGCAACCCGCGAAAGCCCTCGTTCCGCGAGTGCACGTTCTGGGTGATCTTCTACGTGTCGCTCGCCATCGCCTTCGGCGTGGGGCTGCTGGTGGTCACGGGGCCGTCGCACGGCGGCGAGTTCTTCGCCGGTTGGATCACCGAATACTCCCTCAGTGTCGACAACCTGTTCGTCTTCCTGCTGATCATGAGCCGTTTCTCGGTGCCGGACCGCTACCGGCAGAAGGTGCTCCTGATCGGCATCGTCCTGGCACTCGTCATGCGCGGCGCCTTCATCGCCGCCGGGGCGGAGGCCGTGACCCGCTTCGACTGGCTCTTCTACATCTTCGGCGCCTTCCTCATCTACACCGCCTGGAAGCTCATCGGTCATGAGGAGGAGGAGGCGGAGTTCTCCGAGAACATCGCGCTGCGCACGGTCAGGCGGGTCGTCCCCACCACGGAGACCTACCACGGCTCGTCGCTCTCCGTGATGGTCAACGGCCGCCGCGCCGTCACCCCGATGCTGATCGTGATGGTGGCGATCGGGACCACGGACCTGCTGTTCGCCCTCGACTCCATCCCGGCCATCTTCGGGCTGACCAAGGAGCCCTACCTGGTGTTCACCGCCAACGCCTTCGCGCTGATGGGGCTGCGGCAGCTGTTCTTCCTGATCGGAGGACTGCTCGACCGCCTGGTCTATCTCAGCAAGGGCCTGTCGATCGTCCTGGCCTTCATCGGTGTCAAGCTCATCTTCGAGGCGCTTCACCACGACGGCGTCTCCTGGGCCCCGGAGATCCCCATCCTGGTCTCCCTCGGGGTGATCGTCGGCACGCTGGCCGTCACCACCGTGGCCAGCCTTCTCAAGTCGAGGAACGACCGCGGTCGCACCCCGGCGGGCGGGCACGGCTCCGCGGAGGATGCGGCGGTCGGCTCCACGGACCCGGTGGCCGATCCCTCCGGTTCCCCCGATGCCGTCGATCCCGCCGAGCCCGGCGCGAAGCGGAGCGAGGCGCACGCGGACGGCTGAGGCGCGGCCGGCCGTCGCGAGCGGGTGGTCTCCCCGGCGGAGATCCCCCGCTCGTCGCTCATTTGGGAACGTCGATCCCGTCGGTCCGCTGCTCGGTCGCCCAGCGGCGCAGATGGCGCTCGGCGTTCTCCGCCGACCCGTACTTCCGCATGGCCGTCGCGAGGCCGAGCCCCATCATCCGGCCGTCGGCGGAATAGCCCGCTGGTCCAGAGGTGAGAAAGCGGAACCTGTTGAGAAACGCTCTCATCGATCATCACCACCAATTCTTTCGTTAAGTATCTGCCCCGGGTGTTTCACTCAAACGGGCCAACCGTGAATTCTGTGTCAACTGGTCCGTGAGCTGCCCGGACCGTGTGGGAACGGCTCGGGAAGAGCTTGATCCCCTTGCCGGTCCGCGCGGGATGGCCGCGCTTTTCCATGCCGGCCGGTACGGATCAGCCGATGCCGGACCGCGTGGATCGGCGGTTTCCGGTCCGTTTGATTAGCCGATGCCGGCCCGTACGGATTGGCGGTTTCCGGTCCGTTTGATTCGTCGGTCCGGCCCGTGGGGATTCGGGCGCCGGTCCGCCTGGTTTCGTCCGTGTTTTTTCGGATGTGCTGTCTCGAACCTGCTTCCCCGGACCGGGACGTGCTGGACCGTCTCGTGCCGGATCGGACCGGCACGAGCGGGTTTTCCGGTGATCAGCCCGTACCGGCTCGAACCGGCGGGGGAGGGAACGGCCCGCGCCGGGTCAGATCGGCGCGGACAGGGGAACGGGCCGGGATCGGCTCGCGCCGGCCGGTGAGGGCCGGCGCGAGCCGGGGGGAGCGGAACCCGGGGGGCGGAGGGTCAACTCGCGCTGAGCGAGCGCGGGCGCCGACGGCGGGTGACGGGCGCGGGCTCCTCCGGCTCGGCGGGCTCGGATGCCCGCTGCTCCAGGTAGGAGGAGCGGGTGTGCCCGGTGTGGTCGTGCATGATCTCCGCGGCCCTGGTCTCGTCGCGCGCCTCGATGGCGTCGATCAGCTGGCCGTGCTCCTCCCAGGAGGCGCGGCCACGCTGGCGGGCCACCGGTGTGTGGTACCACCGCACGCGGCGGGAGACCTGGGAGGCCAGCTCCGCGAGGACCGCGTTGCCGGACAGCTCGGTGACCAGCGCGTGCAGCTCCGAGTTGGCCGCCACCGAGGACTCGATGTCGTCCGCCTCCAGAGCGCGGAGCCCGCGCGCGCACACCTCGCGCAGCCGGGCCACGCCCGTGGCGTCCGAGTTGAGCGCGGCCAGCCGCGCCGACTCGGTCTCCAGCAGGGCGCGTACGGCGAGCAACTGGTCGGCCTCCTGCACGGTCGGCGCGTGGACGAACGCCCCGTGGCCGGGACGGAGGTCGACCCAGCCCTCGCCGCTGAGCATCTGCAGCGCCTCGCGGACCGGCTGGCGCGACACGCCGAGCAGCTCGGCGAGCTCGCTCTCCGCGAGGTGCTGGCCGGGGCTGAGGCTCCCGTTCACGATGAGCTCCAGGATCGCCTCGAAAACGCTCTCCCGGAGGGTGGTCGGGCGCGGGATCTTGGGCGCCGCTCCCGAGTTCGCCAGTTCCGACCGCACCATGTCTCTTCAGCTCCAGGATGAGAAAATATGGCGGCCCCTCGTCTGGCCGGCCCGTTGTCTCTTGTCGACTGCCTACAGTATACAGTTTCGGACAGGGTGTCCGTGGTGAGCCTGATCACATCCCCGCTCACCTGGGAAGCGTGACCGGATGACCAGGTTGGCGCAGCGTGGCGCTGAGGGCCACGGCGGCCAGCACCAGGCCCGCGGCGAGGAAGAACGCCGCGGCGTGGCCCGATGAGGTCAGGGCCAGAGCGGCGAGGGCGACCCCGACGAGCCCGGCGACCGCCTTCGCACTGTAGACCACGCCGTGGATCGAGGCGGTGTGCTTCTCACCGAAGTATTCGCGCACCAGGCTGGCGATGAGCGGATAGAACGCCCCCCCGCCCAGGCCCGCGGGCACCGTCGCGACCAGGATCATGACGGCGGACCCGGTCACCGTCCCCCAGGCCAGCAGCAGCTGCCCGAGGCAGAGCAGGGCCAGCACGGCGCTGAGCGTGCGCCCCCGCCCGGTCACCTCGGCGGCGAGCATGGCGCAGGCGCGTCCGGCGCCGTTGAGCACCAGGAGCAGGGCGACCGCGGCCCAGGGGGAGAAACCGCCGGAGGTCGCCAGCGCGACCACGTCGAAGATGGAGACCGCCCCCGCGCAGACCAGGATCGACACCAGGGTGGGAAGCGAACCCGTGCGCAGCGCCTGGCCCAGGGAGAACTGGCGTACGGCCCGGGGCTCCCTGCGCAGCGCGACCCGGTCGTCGGCCCAGGCGCGCGGGTCGATGTGGGCGGGCCACCAGTGCGGCGGCGGCAGGCGCACGAAGGCCGCCGCCAGGCCCACCGCGGCCAGCGCGACGACCGCCGCCACGACGAACAGTGGCCGGAGCGCGCCGCCGTCCGGACCGGTCACGGTCGCGCCCTCCTCCAGGACGGCCACCACCGCGAGCGGGGCCGTGCCGTAGGCGAAGGCGCCGGTGGTGAAGCCCACCCGTGCGGCCGGGCGCTCGGGGTACCAGCGGGCGACGGCCTCGGTGCACGAGCCGTACACCAGCCCGGCGCCCACGCCGCCGAGCAGGGCGTAGCCCGCGAAGACCGCGGGGAGGTCGCGGGCGAGGGCCACCGTGAGCAGCGCGGCGGCGCTGAGCGGCGCGCCGGCCCACAGCGCGACGCGGATCCCGAGCGCGCCGCGCCGCAGCAGCAGGACGGTGGGCAGGGCCACGGCCGCCTGGCAGACGATCCAGACGGCCAGCGGCGCCAGGGCCGAGGCGAGCGGCCAGCCGCGTGCCTGCGCCAGGGCGGGCACCGCCGCCGCGTAGCCGTACTGCATGGCGCCGATGGAGGCCATGGCGGCCCAGGGGAGCCAGAACATCCATGACCGGGGACGGTTGATCAGATCCCGCGGGGTGTCGCCGACGAGGTAATCGCGCCCCCGCCAATCTCGTACGAGCTGCGTCTTCTCCATACCGTATGGAATATCCGTCGCCGGAGTCCCTGTCGAGGTCTGGACGAGTAGATTTCCATACGGTATACCGTCTACAAGAACCATATCCAGGGAGGTCGCGTGGACCTGTTCGAATACGAGGCGAAGAAGCTCTTCGCGCGGCACGGCGTCCCCGTCCCCACCGGCGAGGTCGTGGCCACCCCCGAGGGCGCGCGCGCGATCGCGGCCGGCCTCGGGGTCCCGGTCGTCATCAAGGCCCAGGTGAAGACCGGCGGCAGGGGAAAGGCCGGGGGCGTGCGGCCCGCCCCCGGCCCGGCCTCCGCCGAGCAGGAGGCGCGACACATCCTCGGCATGGACATCAAGGGCCACATCGCCGAGACCGTGCTCGTGGAGACGGCCACGATCCCGGTCGAGGAGTATTACGTGGCCTATCTCGTCGACCGGGCCAACCGGTGTTTCCTCGCCATGGCGTCCGTCCACGGCGGCATGGACATCGAGGAGGTGGCCGCGACCAAACCCGAGGCGCTGGTCAAGTTGCCGATCGACCCCCTGACCGGGATGGACGAGGGCGCCGCGCGCGAGCTGGTGATCCGCGCGGGCTTCCCCTCCGACCTCCAGGGCGCGGTGGCCGAGGTGCTGGTCCGCCTCTGGCAGGTCATGGTCGAGGAGGACGCCCTGCTGGTCGAGGTCAACCCCCTGGTCTGGACGGCGGGGAGCTCGGTCCTGGCCCTCGACGGCAAGGTCAGTCTCGACGAGGGCGCGGCCTTCCGCCACGACCACGCGGCCCTGACCGCCGGGCCCGGCGACGGCGGCCTCGAGTCACGCGCCAGGGCCAAGGGCCTCAACTACGTCAAGCTCGACGGCCACGTGGGGGTCGTCGGCAACGGCGCGGGGCTGGTGATGAGCACCCTCGACGTCGTCGCCCAGGCGGGAGAGCACTTCGGCGGGGTCCGCCCGGCCAACTTCCTCGACATCGGGGGCGGAGCGTCCGCGCAGGTCATGGCCGACAGCCTGGAGATCATCCTCTCCGACCCCGACGTCAGGTCGGTCCTCGTCAACGTCTTCGGCGGCATCACCGCCTGCGACGCGGTGGCCGACGGCATCGTCTCCGCGCTCGGGCTGCTCGGCGACCGCGGCCTGAGCCGCCCCATCGTCGTGAGGCTCGACGGCAACAACGCCGAGGAGGGCCGCCGGATCCTCACCGAGGCCGGGCACCCCGCGGTCCGTCAGGTCACGACCATGGACGGCGCCGCCGAAGAGGCGGCCAGGCTCGCCGCGGCATGAGCGGGCCGACCATCGGATACGGCGAGCCCGCCGGTCCCGCCCACGCAGGGCACGCCAGCACTGAGAGGGAGTGGCAAGCATGGCGATCTTCTTGACAGGCGACAGCAAGGTGGTCGTGCAGGGCATGACCGGCGCGGAGGGGAGGCGGCACACCGCCAGGATGCTCGCGGCGGGCACCGACGTGGTCGCCGGTGTCACGCCAGGCAAGGGCGGCGGCACGGTCGACTTCGCCGAGCGAGGCGTCCCGGTGTTCGGCACGGTCGCCGAGGCGATCGCCTCGACGGGCGCGGACGTCTCGGTGGTCTTCGTGCCGCCGAGGTTCGCCAAGGCCGCGGTCATCGAGGCCGTCGACGCGGGGATCGGCCTCTGCGTGGTGATCACCGAGGGCATCCCCGTCCACGACACGCTGGCCTTCTGGGGCCACGCCCAGGCGGCGGGCGGCAGGACCCGGATCATCGGCCCCAACTGCCCGGGGCTGATCAGCCCCGGCGCGTCCAACGCGGGGATCATTCCGGCCGACATCACCAGCGCGGGCCGTATCGGCCTGGTCTCGAAGTCGGGCACGCTGACGTACCAGCTCATGTACGA